>DASUYO010000223.1:0-39282 GCA_036377375.1 Pyrinomonadaceae bacterium | reverse complement strand
CGACGCCATTCAGCTTCAATTTGCCGTCTGTGGCGACGGTTGTGATCTTCACTGCTGACAACGAATTTGCCGGCGTGTCGTTCGGATCTGTGAAACCGAAGTCGGCCGCGGTGAAGGTGTAGGCCGTGTCCTCATTCGTAACGACGGTGTTGTTGGTCCCAGCGGGTTCGTCATTAACGGACGTGACGTTGATCGTCATCGTGTTCGGTGATTGATCGAGGTCCACGCCGCCGTTGGCTGTGCCGCCGTCATCCTGCACCTGGAACGTGAAGGTGGCATAGGGACTGCCGTTCTCGTTCGCATCAGGGAAGAACTTCAATTTTCCGGCGTCGATGTCGGCCACTGTAATGAGCTGCCCAGCCGTGACGTCCACACCATTCAGCTTCAACTTTCCATCGGTAGCGACTGTCGTGATCTTCACTGCCTGGAAAGCATTAGCCGGCGTGTCGTTCGGATCAGTAAAGCCGAAGTTCGCGCGAACGAATGTAAAGCTTGCGTCCTCGGCGGTGGTTACAGTGTTGTTCGCGCCGGAAGGTGCATCGTTGACACTGTTTACTGTAATCGAAACTGTGGCGGTGTTGGAGTCGGCAGTTCCGTCGTTTACTTTGAAAGTAAAACTGTCAGGTCCATTGTAGTTAGCTGCTGGAGTGTAAGTTACTGCCGATGTACACGTGGACGGTGAGCCACTACAAGATGGTGCGCCAAGTGAACCTAATGAGCCATGAGAGGGGCCGATCACAATTGAAAAAGTCAAGTTGTTCCCATCTGCGTCAGTTCCACTCAACGTAATCGGAAGTGGGGTATCTTCGTTTGTTGCGACAGATTGGGAAGCAGCGACTGGAGCGGTGTTTGCCGGAGTAACGACGAGGGTTCCAGTTGTAGTCAGATTGCCATTTCCCTGGCAGTTGGCCCCCCTCGCGGCAGTGACGGTGAAGTTATACGTGCCAGGCTGCGTTCTGCCGGCAATCGGACCGGAGTTGTTCGTGGTGATCGCTAATGCTGAGGACACATTTGCGGTTGTCATGGTGAGGGGGTTTGGCGTGAAAGTTTGCGTCGTTCCTACTGGAGCAGTTCCAGTGTACGCAAAACTCATTGTGATAGTGCATGCAGCATTGTTACCGCCCACACCGACGGTTGCCGTATAGTTAGCGGTGTTTCCCGCTATGACTGTCACACTGCCGGGGGTCAACGTAACGTTCTGTGGGTTAGCATCGGTAAACGTGGTCTGCGCATTTCGACCAGAAGTCAATCCTCTCGCACTGACGATGAACTTCATATCCAAGTCATAGTCCATCACCAGGTAGGTGCCGACGAAACTACCGTCGGCATCTGCAACGATGTCGAAGCCTCTTTCCTGAGGCGTGTGCGGATCTTCGTGGATCTTCAGGCGAACTGTTTCGCCGGGCTGCCACCCGCGACCCGAAATATTCACAGTCTCACCCGGCGCATAGTCCAACTTATCCGTCGTGATGCTCGAGGGGGAACTAGCAAGAACAGAGCTTGAATCAAGCACGATGCCGCTGCTGTTCGCACCACCTGCGACTAAGGCTTGATTTGCAGCAAGTTCATTGATTGTGTGACCGGATCGATCGAGCAGCGTATCGGTTTGGCCATTATGGAAGAGCGCCGCACGAGTCTCCGAAGCCAGAATGCCCGGACGAAGTCCCGTACAGGTGTCGGTTGCCGGCAACACATGAGCGTAAGCACCAATCTCGCGAGTAACCGAATCGTAAACTTCCATCGACTCATCGTTGTTGCCGCCAATAATCTGTACTTTGCCATCAAACAAAACACGTAAATGTGGCAGCACGCGTGCGATCTTCAAGTCGCCTGCATTTGAGAAGCTCTGATCGGCAGGATCGTAAATCTCCATTGAAGACAGATCTGCACTACTAGTGTCTCGTCCACCAACAATCAACACACGACCATCCAGCAGCAACGCGGCTGAATGCTTTGCACGAGCTTTAATTAAATTGCCACCGACTGCGGTGAAACTTCCGGAATCAAAGATCTCTGCGCTGCCGTTTGCATCGCCACCCGCGACGAAAACACTTCCATCAGCAAAAAGCGTCGCGCTGTGACCTGCACGCGCGACGCTCATTGCCGGACCTGGGGCGAAAGTGCCCGTGGTCGAATCGAAAACTTCCGTTGTGTTTGTTACTCCTGTTGCGGTATGTCCGCCTATGATTAGAACTTTTCCGTCCGCCAGTTTGACAGCAGCATGATCGGAACGCCCGATTCCCATCGAGCCGACCACTGAGAAGGTACTGCTCGCGGGATCAAAGATTTCCGCCTCATTTAAATAGCCTCCACCAGCGTTATCGCCCCCAGCAATCAGTATTCGCCCATCTGTCAAACCCGTGGCCGTGTGACCACGACGCGCGCTTGTCATCGTTGTGCTCGGTGTCTGCGGCGCTGCTTCAAGTGCTAAAGAATGATTTGGCGCAGCGACATTCGCTTCGGGTGCGCCGCTGACGATCGCTACGGCACGTGCAAACAGTTTTTGTCCAACTGCACGAGCGGAAGAACTCGTGGACGCCAACACTGTTGCGGCTACAGTAACCAGCGCAAAAACAACTGTTACGCGAATTGTCGTGCTGGAAGGCGAACGACGAAGAGAGGTCGGGCGTTTCGGGGGCATCATGTCGTCAACAACTCCTGGGTGGAAGATGGAAAATTCGCCTTGACCGGCGTGCGTTGTTTCGTTCAGGGAAACAACACACGCCAGCCAAAGCACCTGGGCGCGTTATCTAATTGACTTGTACAAAACTCAGGAATGAGGAATCCCGCACGTGGCCCCATCCTTAGCGCGAGAGGAAAAACAAACTCCGCGATACACTTTCGTGTTCGAGCTGAGCAATCGCTGGGCCAAAAACGCGAGGCAAGCAAAGTACAACAGCGTACAGAAGTTAATCGTTGTTTGTTAAATGGGAGTAGGGTGGGGAAGTGCTCGCTGGCGAGCAGTTGTGACAGTGTGCATCCGTGTAATCCGTGGCTTTGTTTGCCGCGGATCACACGGATTCAGATGAAAATGAGAGGGCTCAGACTACGCCGAACCCTCTCTGGAAGGACCGGTCGGGTAGAATACCGGGAACCGCCCTCTCAATAACCAGTTTCCGGTAAGTCCTTCGGTAACCTTCCAAAACGCAGGACCCCTTTCTGGGCTCGGTTAAGGACCCTGCGTGTGCAAAGTTGGGCCGCGACGTGGGTGAAGGCGCCGGTGATGAGGACAAGCTCACTTGTGAGCTCGACACCTTATTCTTCGTGGCGAGCCTGAGGCCGGTGCCTCAGGCTTACTGCCTGGAACCTGTCTCCCAGGTTTAGTCAAAACACAATACTGTGCCGCGCACTTTCAACTGCGTGTGACCGCGGTGACTCGATCAAACCCTGGACCACCTGAGCTACCTGCGACAGCGGCTTCGGCTTGTGCAGAAAGGCATCTGCTCCCGCAGTGCGAGCTTCGGCTTCTGCTTCAGGTGACCCGTAAGATGTGAGTACCACAATGCGAGTGTTGGGATTTTGCGTATGAACCAGCTTGATGATATCGATGCCATCAAAACGTCGTGCAATTCCCAAACGGAGATCCTGGATTAGAACCCCGTACTCTGTCTGTTTGAGCAGGCCTTCTACTTCGTGAATCTCATGTGCGGTATCAACCTTGAAGCCGTGCTGGGAGAAGTATTCGCTCATCGAGAAGCAGATCGACTCTTCATCATCAACCACGAGCAGATTCCGCGAGCCCGGTTCAACGCGAGTACTAACTGCTGTTTGCTCCCGGCCCCACAAAAGTTCTTTAAGGCGACCGGACACGCTTTTGAGGTTCAGCATTGGGAATGTGTATTTCAGATTTACATCAACTATCCGCGCACGTAATTCGTGCTGTTCAGACCAGAATCAATCGCTCGGCTTTGCTTCAAAGGTTGGAGCAAAGCGCCAAAGGCGCGGAATATGAAAGCCAGGGGCAAGCGCGAAGCGCGTCGCCCCTGGGTCACGTCCGCACCTGGCCAAGGCCTGAAAGGCCGAAATAATCGAAGTATGTACGCCCTTTCAGGGCTAAGATAATTTTCATTCTATTACCAGGGGCGATGCGCTTCGCGCTTGCCTCTGGCTTTCATATTCCGCGCCTTTGGCGCTACGTTCGTATAGTTTCCAGTGTCGCGAATGCGACTCGGTTGGTTATGCAGTCGTGTCCTTTGAGTTGCGGCGGGAGACGCGCCGCAACTCAGACTCAAGGACACGATGCCGCAGAATTAGTCCCGTTTCGGTAATCGATCCGCACCTCGACTACTGGCCGCTACAAACGAACTATCTACGAAGCCGTTTTCTGATACCCGCGGCAATGCCCGCCAAGCCTGTGCCCAGCAGCAGCATACTCGTCGGTTCCGGAACGGCGCTGGTTCCTACTACTCCCGTAGCAGGTCCGCAGGTATCGCAGATGATATCCACAGCAAAGAATGACTCAATAGAACCCGGAGGATTCGTCGACAATTCCAGCAGTTGGAATACAGATGAAAAACCGCCAACGCGTGTGACTGTGAAAGTCAACGACGAGTCAGTACCAGCTCCTCCACCCTGGGCGTTGAACAACACGCCATATTCAAACGTGCCGAAGCCATCCATTCCTATGCTTGATGGATTTCCCGAGTTAACCAACGTGTAAGTACCAGGCAGACCTGTAACCCCAATCTGACCGCCCAGAGTGGAGTTAAATGCAACGCTCGCATCGAAACCGGTATTAACAATCCTGTTACCGGGGAGCAGTGAGACATCCACCTGAATAGTGTTGCCGACCAGCGTTAGCGTGACGGTGCCGTAAAATTGGTTGGGTAATGTACTTCCTCTATCGAGATTCAACGTTACCGTATCTGCGCGCGTCAACGTCGCCGAGGCGAGAGTGACCACTGCAAATACAGCGAGTGAAATTATGAGTTTGCGGAGACTACTTAATCGAGACATATGTCGAACTCCTTCCCTGCCTTGCAAGACGACTCGAGTGCGATTTCGTTTAAGCACCTATCGTCATTCCCGAACGTTGTTGGAGTGGTCGGAGACGCACTGTATGGAACAGACGTTCACTCCAATTGTTTTCAAATGTGTTCTTCACACTCTGGGCAGGTGTGAAGAACGTGTCCGCGATTTTTGGAAGCCTTAAAGCTTTGCGCGTCAGTCGGGGACAAATCGGCTGGTTACGAAGCACTAAGATTTCCGGTAAAGCCGGATGTCGGGGATCCGGCGGGTTGTACTACTGCTGCTTACCTCTCCTTCTCCATGTTCTGAACCAAAGGCCTAAATGAACGCATGCTCAACGATCCTTACACCCACACCCGTATTGCCATCATGCTCCGTTTGATCCCGAATGACGGTGCCGGTGATCGCCGCCAGCCGGCCGTCCATCGAGTCATTTGGGAGCCGCACTACCAGGTTAATTGCTGCGGAAAACCTCATGCGCCGGGGTAACCGCAGGTAAAGACCTGAAGCGCTCATGTTGTCAAGGAGGCAGTCGAAACTGAACGGCTGGTCATCAATATCGACACCCCAAACTCGCGCCGGCAAAGTATCTTTCGAGCGAGGTTTCGCCCGTCGCTCAGCCGCTGCCTGGCGTCGCCGAAAATGAGATTCGCCAATGGGGAGATGGTATTCAAGGGTGTAATTAGCTCGCTGTTCACACTGCATAAATGGGGACCCGTCGATAAATTTTGAGATTAGGCGTGTTGATTATGAAGAGGTTGTAACACGGCGACAACGAAGGTCTTTGCCGATTTCTCTGGCAGTAATACAGGGTTTTTCCAGGGTTTGGAGTGGCACGATCCTGCCATCAAAAACGACAGTCAGGATTAGCACGTAAATCGTGTCTAATCCTGACTGTTCTGTAAGCTTGACTTTAGTCTATGGGCACAAACCAACCGGACGACCGTTGTTGTAGTTGTCGAGCTGAGTCGCCAAACAGTTTGCAGTGTTGGCGTCTGCCGTCGTCAGCTTGGGACTGTAGGTTAGTCCGTCGAATTTGTACTTACCGTTCAGCAGCACTGCGCGATCTATATCCGCGATCGCAAAGCCACTGATGCCCGCACCCATAAACCGGTTCAACTCAGCGGCAATGAGTTGTGCTGTCAGGTTGAAGAGCGGATCGCTCGCCATCTTCTTCTTTCCGTCACTAGTCGACTTATTAAGCAGGTTCACAGCCCTGGAACAATCTGCGGCCGGTTTAGTGTTATCTGGCGTACTTATCGGATTACCCTTTAAGACCAGGTACCAACTTGCCGCGTAGTTCGGCCATAGGGAGCCAGGATTCTGCGCCGAGACAACCAGTCCACCTGGAGGATTCGTCGTTATCGCACTGGCGATTCCGAGTGCGAGGTCGAGCGTCGGCTTCTGGCCTCCCCCCGTACAAGATGACCAGTTCTTCCAGAACCCGATAGTCAACGCGCGTCCACCTGGCGGAGGCGTGTTGTTAACGTTGAACGTTCTATTCTGGCCGGGCTGTACGCTGAAGTTAGCGCAGACCGTCAGGTTATTAACGTTTGGATTTGGAAGCGCCGGCGGGATGATGCTGTTCGGAACAAACAGTGGTCCATCACCAGCGAGATTCGTGTTCCATCCTGGGAATACCCACTCGCAGATCTGATACGTCTGACCCGCGACCAATTTTGTGGTGAAGTTGATGCTACCGCTTGCATCAGTGTTCTTCGACTCGAGAACGGTGCCATCGGAGCTGGTAGAAGCTCCCTGCCGGAGCTCGAATGTGAACGTCTGACCCGCGGCGGGTGCGACTCCGCTGACGGTCTTCACAACCTGCGCAGTGCCTTTCTTTGTGTTTGTGATGGTGCAGGTCTTGTTGTCGCCTGCGGCCAGACTGACGCTTCCGTTCGCAGCACAGTCACCGCCGATGACGGTGGTGTAGTCGCCGAGTGAAGTGCCGGTGCCTGCCGTTTCACCAACGGTGTGTGAACCGATAGTGACGAACTGTGCTCCGGTCGTGCCATTGTTACCGACATTGGCAGCCTTAGTCACGCTGTCAATCTGTAGATTGAACAGCCCGGTGTCATTGGACGGCAGCAAGATCTTCGTGACGGTCAATCTTGGTCTACGTGTGTTGGTGATAGTGCAGGTCTTGTTATCACCCGCGGCCAGACTGACATTGCCGGCAGCATCGCAGTCACCACCAATGACAGTGGTGTAGTCGCCGAGCGAGGTGCCTGTGCCGGCCGTCTCACCGACAGTATGTGCACCAATGGTGACGACCTTCGCTCCAGTCGTGCCGTTGTTACCCACATTTGCAGCCTGAGTCACGCCATCAATCTGTAGATTGAAGAGTCCGGTGTCGTTGGACGGCACCAGGATCTTGGTAACCGTCAGTTTTGGTTTACGTGTATTGGTGATGGTGCAGGTCTTGTTATCACCTGCGGCCAGACTGACATTGCCGGCAGCATCGCAATCACCGCCAATGACGGTGTTGTAGTAATTGAGTGAAGTGCCGGTGCCTGCCGTCTCACCGACGCTGTGCGAACCAATACCGACGAACTGCGCTCCGGTCGTCCCGTTGTTGCCCACATTAGCAGCCTGAGTCACGCCATCAATCTGTAGATTGAATTTACCAGTGTCGCTGGACGGCACCAGAATCTTGGTGACGGTCAGTTTTGGTTTACGTGTATTGGTGATGGTGCAGGTCTTGTTATCACCTGCGGCCACAGTGACATTGCCGCTGGCATCGCAGTCACCTCCGATAACAGTGGTGTAGTCGCTGAGCGAGGTGCCGGTGCCGGCCGTCTCACCGACTGTGTGGGCGCCGATGCTCACAAACTGCGCTCCGGTGGTGCCTCCATCGCCCACATTGGCAGCCTGAGTCACCGCATCGATCTGGAGATTGAACTTACCAGTATCGTTGGATGGTATCAGGATCTTGGTGACCGTCAGTTTCGGTTTGCGGGTGTTGGTAATAGTGCAAGTCTTGTTATCACCTGCTGCGAGCGTAACACTTCCATTGGCGGCGCAATCCCCTCCGATCACGGTGCTGTAGTCGCCCAGCGAAGTGCCGGTACCAGCAGTTTCACCAACGGTGTGCGAGCCAATAGTGACAAACTGGGCTCCGGTAGTGCCCCCATCGCCCACATTGGCAGCCTGAGTTACGCCGTCAATCTGTAGATTGAACAAACCGACGTCATTCGACGGTACCAAAATCTTGGTAACCGTCAGTTTTGGTTTACGTGTATTGGTGATGGTGCAGGTCTTGTTATCACCTGCGGCCAGACTGACGCTTCCATTCGTGGCACAGTCACCGCCGATGACGGTGGTGTAATCGCTGAGTGAAGTGCCAGTGCCCGCCGTCTCACCGACGCTATGCGAGCCGATGGTGACGAACTGCGCTCCGGTCGTGCCTCCATCGCCCACATTGGCGGCCTGAGTCACACCATCGATCTGGAGATTGAACAGACCAGAGTCGCTGGATGGGACCAGGATCTTGGTTACAGTCAGTTTTGGTTTGCGTGTATTAGTGATGGTGCAGGTCTTGTTATCACCTGCGGCCAGAGTGACGCTTCCATTTGCAGCACAGTCACCGCCGATGACGGTGGTGTAGTCGCTGAGTGAAGTGCCGGTGCCGGCGGTCTCACCGACGCTATGCGAGCCGATAGTGACGAACTGCGCTCCGGTCGTGCCGTTGTTGCCCACATTGGCTGCTTGCGTTACGCCGTCAATCTGCAGATTAAACAGCCCGGTGTCACTGGATGGTACCAGGATCTTGGTGACCGTCAGTTTTGGTTTACGTGTGTTCGTAATGGTGCAGGTCTTGTTGTCACCTGCGGCTAGAGTGACATTGCCGCTGCTGTCACAGTCGCCCCCAATCACGCTGGTGTAGTCGCCGAGCGAAGTGCCAGTGCCGGCGGTTTCACTTACTGTGTGCGAGCCGATGTTGACAAACTGTACCCCCGTGGTGCCGTTGTTGCCCACATCACTAGCATAGGTGGTTCCATCAATCTTGAGATTGAAGAGGCCAGTGTCGTTGGACGGTACCAGGGTCTTAGTCACTGTCAATCTTGCTTTGCGAGTGTTGGTGATGGTGCAGCTCTTGTTATCGCCTGCGGCGAGACTGACATTGCCGCTCGAGTCACAATCACCACTAATCACGGTGCTATAGTCGCTGAGAGAAGTGCCGGTGCCAGCCGTCTCACCGACGGTGTGCGATCCGATGCTGACAACCTGCGCTCCCGTCGTCCCGTTGTTGCCTACATTGGCAGCCTTCGTTACACCATCAATCTGTAGATTGAACAGACCGGTGTCATTTGAGGGCACAAGAACCTTCGTCACCGTCAGCTTCGGTTTCTTCGTATTCGTGACAGTGCACTGTTTGGAATCGCCTGCCGCGAGACTGACGTTGCCGCTGCTATCGCAATCGCCGCTGAACGTCACTATCCAGTCGCTGGATACAGCCGAGCCGTCGCCAAAGGTTTCAGTGACCGTGTGACTTCCAACAGTCGAGTCAAATGGTCCAACACTGGTGCCGGCCGGGTCGGTAGAAACCGCGTTGTCGATCTTCGTAACGCCGTCAACCTTCACATCAAAAGAATCGGTGGTGCCATTGCCGCCCACAATCTTCTTCGTGACAGTCAGTTTCGGCTGCAGTGTGTTCACATAGGTACACGTTATGATCTCACCCTCTACAGGATTGATCGTGACAGTTCGATTTGAGATCGACGGTGTGCTGGTCCCAGCACCACCATCGACTGAGTTGCAAGTCAGGCTTGTGAAACTAAACGACGGTTGCGGATCTGTTTCAGTGATGGTTCTCGTACTAGTATCGGTGAGACTGAAAACGTGACTGTCAGGCGTCGTGCCGTTTGGAGGTGTTAAGCTGAACGGCGCTACGTCTATGCCTGTGGTTGTATAGGAGAAACTGTGTGATGGCGCAGTATCTGGATTCGTCTCTTTGACGATCGTAAGTTGAACCGGGAAGAATACAGCCGTGGCCGACAATTGGTGATCCTGCTGCCCAACATTGCATCCTTCGGGACAAGTCATTGCTTCGAGGCGCATGTGATATGGCGAACCCGAAATTGCAATGGCTGAATTACTAAGACCCCAATTTAACCTTGTAGAGATGTGTCCACTCCACGCAAGTACTACTTGCTCATTACTCGCGGTAAACTGCACGGTGATCTCTGTTGTGCTATCTCCGGCATAAGTTCCAACCAGTGTGTAAGGTCCTCCGACTACGGATGGTGCAGTTGCGTTATAGAAGGAGAATACGCCTGGAATCTGCGTGATATCATCACCAGAAGGAAAAATCCCATCTTGTCCAGCCCTGACATTGTTATCGATTGGTATACCCAGAGTTACTGGAGTTGTAGGTGTCAAATCACTAGTACTGTTATTTCTGCACCAATTGATGATGTCGGCACCCTGTTTCTGTGTACAAGGATTGTTGCCTGGTTGAGTTTCGGTGCGATCGAAACTGGTTAGATAGTCAAAAGCGTGTTTACCGCTCTTAGTGGTATCGAAACCGATCGTCAGCGTGTAAGTGTTTCCAGGGATAAGACCGTCGAAGCGAGCGCGATATGGAACTGAATCACCTTCAGCATAGTGAGACTTAGATGCGTTCAGATTTCCGTTATCCCAGTTTTCGCCTGTGCACTGAACTGGCGCTGAGAGAGTACCGTTCGCGCAGGTATCAATATCAGCCAAGCCATCGGTAAACGTCGTCTGGGCGGTTAGTCCGGATGTATTACCGGTCGCCGTCAATAAGAATCTACTTCCCGCAGAGTCATCCGGATCGAGAAACCAGTCAGAAGTAAAGTTGCCATTTGCATCCGCGTAGACACTCCACGGCTCGTGGCCCTCACCGCCTTCCGCTGTTCCGTCAGTGTGGATGATTTGCAGTGTTACGGCTTCATAAGGAGCGAACCCGAACCCTGTTATATGAGCCCACTCGCCGGGGAAATAGTTGACCTTGTCCGTGTAGACGACGGGCTCCATTAACGGAGAGATGAATCGCAGGGAAACTGGCTCTTTCAGTTTACCGGCGAGAAGAAGTCGATCGACATCGTGTGTCAGACGAACTTCTTTTGTATCTGAAACGCGGTGAGCGCTGAGGAAATTGTCAAGTAGGGCCGGCTGCGTGGCAGAGGCCGCATAACTTAATAGGAATACGACAGCGAAACCAATCGGAGCAATCAGCGCCAAACGCCTAATCCATTTGAAATGGGGTAAAAAGAAGGTGCGATAAGATAGGGTTCTCATGTGGGAATGCTCCTTATTGATTAGCTCTGTCGCACTCAACTGCGAACAGGCGACGGAAAGCTGTGGGAATTGCTGTCATGATCACGGGATGAAAACTGGGCTTTCCAAGACGCTATAGCAGGTTGGGAAAGCGTCGTGCGGCTGAAAATTAATTACTGCATGGAATGCCGGGCTACGAAATGCCGCAAGTCCGGTAATCCACTCGGACCTTTCTCTACTTAGATATGTAAGATGATATTTTTATTGCGAGATGGTTACAACGGAGGTGTCTGCCGATTGTATTGGCAATATGTTGCCTTTTTCACAGTACCTGTCCGGCAGGATTCTGCTACGTGTTGTAGCTTCTGGTTTACATGCGCTGGAAGCTTGTAAACCAGAGGCGAAAGATTTTGTGATCTACTAAAACACTAAGGATAATTGATGCTTCTTCATCGACCTCTACTCAGGCCCAATGGTATGGACCATAGTGTCACCCGAAAAATCGCTCTGGTTGTCGCCCGCAGGGTACACAAATATGGACCATCGAACCTCCCAAAACACAACCATTCAGTTTGCTGACGACTTTGACTATTGGCACACGCCTTGTTTCAGAGTTCCGTAGCCCAACGTGTTGGGACGTGCGGAATTGGTGTCGATTTGAATCTCGTCTGACGGATTTCCACTCTCTTTGGCCTCCACGTCCTGCGCACAAATAAGACGGTAACTATAGGTCAGCATCGCTGTCACTCGAGGAAGCGTGGAGCCCGACCACTCTGAATCTTAATCCGTCAGCGTAACGCTGGCATGACAGGAGAAGAGAATCGATGAGAAATAAGTTGATGAAGAGCGTATTGGCGCTGAGCTGTCTCGCGATCATATTAGTTCCGTTACCAGCGAGCGCACAGTCTTCGACAGCCATGTACATTAGCGTGAACCCAACGACAGTTCTGGCTGGTGAGTGGGCCAGAGTTACTGGCGTGGTCATGAACAATTCAACAAGCAAGCTCAGGATCACGGTCACCTTCGCTGCGGTGGACCCGTGCGGTACAAAAATGGACTTAGGCTACAACAGATTAGCCCTCAATCCTGGCGAGCAGGTGTTGATAACGACTGCCTATCCGACTTCCGTCGATTCTTGTAGGGGAACACACACAGTAACCATGTCGAGCGGGGGCGGCAAGGGTAAGACTGCTGCCGCATCGCCAAGCGCTACCGCATATCTCGAGGTCCAGTAAGAGAGTCTTCCAGGCAAAAGAACCGATATAGCGGTCAAGGTCAAAAGGGTCACTCTCGACGAGGGTGGCCCTTCTCGTATCTGACGCGCAATAGATATTTTCGAATTGCAACTGAATCGCAATTTGCGTAAATCAATTCATGCATCTATGATGGGAAGCTTTTTACGTTTACGCGGCACATCCAGCTTCAACAGTCAGCGTCAGGATTCGACAAACTAGGCCGCGCGCTTCTGTATTTCGCGGCTGGACGACGTAATAGCATTACCCGACAACCGAGGAAGAGGATCCCAAGCTATCCTTAAGTACCTCAGCTTGGATTAAGCCTCTATCCCTCAAGACATAATAAATGCAGTTTTCAGCGAGTAAGCGCCAAGCTGTGCTCTGACATGAGTTTGGCTTATCGGCGCGGTGCAGCGTTAGGTGCATGCTTAGCCGCTGTGATTAATAACCCTTAAACTTAAGGAGAACCGAACTATGTTCAGAAATTTCATGAAGGCGGCTTTGGCGGCGCTATGCCTGACGTTGGTATTAGTACCTCTCCCAGTGAATGCGCAAACATCCGGCTTGAACTTATATATTAGCTTGAATCCCACAACCGTCCTGGCTGGAGAGTGGTCTCGCGTTACGACTGTTGTCATTAACAATTCGGGAAGCAGTGTGAAAACCACGGTCACATTCTCAGCCGTCGATCCCTGCGGAACAAAGACTAGCTTGGGCTATAACAGGCTTGCGTTAGGTCCGGGCGAACAGGTGCTCATCACCACTGCATACCCTACGTCTCCTGATGCTTGTCGTGGAACACATGTGGTTACTGCTTCCGCCGGCGGCGGTGGAAAAGGCAAGACAGCGTCCACGGGCTCAACCGCGTCGGCGAACTTGGAAGTGCAATAATTTTCCGAACGAAGTTCAACGGAGAATACAAAGGCCGTCCTGCTTTCGCAGAACGGCCTTTTTCGTTGGATTCAAACTGAACCAGTTGAAAATGGGCCAGCGGCACCGCTCGGCGCTGCTGATTAAGGTGTTGGCGGCATTACTATTTAATTTGCAATACCGCCAACAGCAGGGTTAATTACTAACGCCTGATCGAGCTTAGCGTCCCGGGAATGCTCGCACCTGCGCACAAACCCACATGGAGATGTGCATCAGCTGGACAACTCGCAGTACCCCTTGTCACATGCACCGCGTAGTTGCCGGGCTTCGTTGCTTCGACTGACGGGGCGTTACCCGGATTAACTACGCCAGCCGGCACGGTCCAACTGTAGGTCACTGTACCCGACCCTCCAGTCACAGTTGCAGTCAAGACCAGGGTTTCATCCGTTGAGCAGGATTCATCACCAGCGATCGACACGGTCGGGTTCGCTTCTACCGTCAGCGTACCGGAATTCGAGCCCGAGCACGAGTTAGCGTTGGTGATGGTCACACCATAAGTACCCGCCACCGACGCACTGAAGCTGGCAACATTGCCTGGGTTAGTAGCTCCCGCAGGCACCGTCCAAACATAGGTATATGCCCCGGCTGGATTAGGCGTTGCCGTGATGGTCGTGGAAGAGCCATCACATATCGTTGCTGAGTTTACTGTTACTGTCGGGTTTGGATTGACGGTTAATGTTCCTCCTCCTGAGCCTGAGCAGCTGTTGCCATCAGTAATAACGACACTGTAGCCACCAGCTACGGAAGCACTAAAGCTCGAAACATTACCCGGGTTAGTAACTCCAGCAGGCACTGTCCAAGCGTAAGTGTAACTGCCGGCTGGATTCGGGGTTGCGGTGATCGTTGCTGATGATCCTGCACACACGGCCGGCGAGTTTACGGTTACTGTGGGATTCGCGTGAACCGTCACATCCGCCGTACTTGTACAGTCTGTTATACCGCTTGGATTGGTTGCATGAACAGTCAGTTTGTTGTGGTGAGAGCCTACGGACAAGGTCTTCGTGCGATGGTATGTTACTGACCCGCCCGCCGCTATAAATGTAGTCATCGGGCTGTTGCCTGCAAGGACATCAAAACCCGCAGCATCACTGGCAATAACGTCTATGTCGTCCGCGGTGGACACGGTCTCGGCATCGTCGATTAGAGTTACAGTAATCCCGATGTTGCCTGGATTGTGTGCTGTATACGTGTAAATGCTCGCCGTCCCATCGCAGACGTCAGGAGCGCTACTTACCTTGCTGCATTCCAAGCCGCACTGTTGAAAACTGCCCAGCGCGAAATCCTTGAGCACAGCATCTACGGATTGCGAGGACCGTGTCTCAACCAGGAAGGACGCGAAACATTCCTCGCCCAAGTTCAACGCTGATAGATCTATGCCGCCCTCGTAAAAGGCGCCGGCAGCAGCCGGACATGGACCAGTATTGCATGCGGCACCACCTTTTGCTGTGTATTCCCAGCCCAGCGAGATACCCACGGGATTTACGACGGCGCTACCCTTGCCGGCACTGGTTACCTTGCAAAGCGTATCGTCGCCAGAACTGTCGAGAACACCACCGAGCGCATTGCACCGACTCAAATTGGTTGTACCAGGGGCACCGGGCGTGCCAACCCATTCGTAGACATCGATGGTGCTGGTGCCGCCACCCTTAGTGAAAGCGCTAACAATGAAGAGATCGCCGTTTCGATGAACGCCATGGAAAACACTATTGGGGACGTCCGCACTCACGTTACCCTGGAAGAACCAGAAACCGATGTTCGAATCTCCGTTAGTGGCATGTCGATCGCCGCCGAAAACGAGAACGCGGTGACCCTTCACAGCATTACAACCTGCCGGAACACCGGGACTCGTACACGTCACACCGGTGTTGTCAGTGTAAAGTGCGGCGTAGGCATGGTCGATTTCATCCTTGTCTGGTACTGAGGTAGTTGTAATCTGCCAATTGCCCTCAATATCAATGAAGTCCTTGGAACTGCCTCCGGTAAAGAATGTTTCGGCGGCACCGTTTTCGTCGTTGACGAAAGTGGCTCTGGAAGCCGATCCAAAAGCGCCATCGCGGGATTGGCCGTTCGCTGGATTAATGTTATTCCAGTCTTCTCCTATCGCACTGTCATCAGTGGTATTGCCTTCTATCTCGAACACGTGGTCGACGGCAGGAGGTGGAGAGGGTGGTGGTGGTTGGACCGTAGGCGCGGCTTGCGCTTGTTGAGCTTTTTCCTGGGCTGAGGAATGGGGCGCAGTCGTGATGGCCATGGTTCCAATAAATAGAACGACCAAAACGATCAAGGCCAAAACAAATTTCGGGAAATTTGGATTCTTGGTCACGGGAGTAATCTCCTTTTCTGGGTTCGGTTGAGCAATTGCCCACCTTTCTAATTGACTGATTCGGCCAGGGTCCGCACCACCTGGGAATCCGATCTGGTTCGCATAAACAACGAGGCCGAATAATCAAAGAGTCGCGAGAAAAGCGTCGACAGCGCTGTCATGTGACACCGCTGCCGACGCTGAAATGTGCCGACGGGAACATCAATCCGTTGGCACAACGTAGGTTCATGGACCATCTGAGCAGTAGCCGACGTTGCGAGTACGGCTCGCTCCACAGTTAGAGACGCCGGAGGAGTCGGTAACTGTGGCAGTGTATGCACCCCCAGCTGTTCGGAAGATGCTCAATTGGTCATGATTAACCCCACCGCACGCCGCTCCAGTGCACGAGTCTCCATCAAAGTTGATCGTATACGGAGGCGTTCCTCCGCTTGCTGTCGCGGTTAACGTGAATCCAGTCGCTGGTGGGTTGCAGGAGACCACGCTGATCGCAACCGATGGCCTCGCGGCCACGACAACCGTTGCTGACTTGGTACAGTCATCAACGGCTCCTGCGAATGGCAAGACTGTGTGTACCGTCAGAGTATCGGTGTGACTTCCAGGGGAAAGCGTCACAGTTCTTGTACAACGCAATGTCTGACCTGGAGACACGTTAATCGTGACTGGTGAAGCGCCGGTAGTACACGTTCCGGGGGCTGCGGGAGCAGCCGTCAAGCCGCCAGTGATGTAAAAGTCATCGGCGGTATTACCTGGTGTCGCATTGTCGTCTTTCAGCGTCTGACCAAGAGCGCTTCCGCCAGTGTTGCTGGTTTCGTAAGTGAAGGTTGATGAACTGCCGTCACAAACGGCGGGTAAGTCAACAGTCTTGTTGCATGTACCGCTACAGGACTCGAAACCACCAAGCGCGAAGTCTTTGAGCACAGCATCTACTGATTGGGATGAGCGTGTTTCAACCAGGAAGCTGGCAAAGCACTCTTCGCCCAAACCTAATGCGGTGAGATCAATACCGCCCTCGTAAAACGCGCCGGCAGCAGCCGGACATGGGCCAGTATTGCATGGGGCACCCCCTTTTGCTGTGTATTCCCAGCCCAGCGAGATACCCACGGGATTCACGACGGCGCTACCCTTGCCGGCACTGGTTACCTTGCAAAGCGTATCGTCGCCAGAAGTGTCGAGAACACCACCGAGCGCATTGCATCGACTCAGATTGGTTGTACCAGGGGCACCGGGCGTGCCAACCCATTCGTAGACATCGATGGTGCTGGTGCCGCCACCCTTAGTGAAGGCGCTAACAATGAAGAGATCGCCGTTCTGGTGGTTGCCGTGAAAAACACCGGCCGCGGGATCAGCTGAAACCGCGCCCTGGAAGAACCAGAAACCGATGTTCGAATCTCCGTTGGTGGCATGACGGTCGCCGCCAAAAACAAGGACCCTGTGACCGCACGTATTGGAAGCTGCACAAGCAGCGCTGTTATCTTCGTAAAGTGCGGCGTACGCATGATCGATTTCATCCTTGTCTGGTACTGAGGTAGTTGTAATCTGCCAATTGCCCTCAATATCAATGAAGTCCTTGGAGCTGCCTCCGGTAAAGAATGTTTCGGTGGCACCGTTTTCGTCGTTAACGAAAGTGGCGCTGGCAGCCGATCCAAAAGCGCCATCGCGGGATTGGCCGTTCGCTGGATTAATGATATTCCAGTCTTCTCCTGCCGCACTCTCATCGATGGTATTGCCTTCTATTTCGAACACGTGGTCGACGGCAGGAGGAGGTGGTGGGGGCGGTGGTGGAACCGTTGGCGCCGCTTGTGGCCCCGCCTGCTGCTGACCTTTTTCCTGGGCTTTGGAACGTGGGGCAGTGGTGATGGCCATTGTTCCTACGAATAAGAAGGCCAACACCGCTACGCCCATTAGACACTTGTAAAAATTCGGTTTTCTAGTCACGGGAATTCCTCCTAAGTTGTTTGTAGGTCTTCCTGCAAAAGGAGAGGGCGAGGTTCGACAGACTGTCTGGGCAGGACAGTTCGAATGATGACGCCAAACATGGAATCGCATTGAACTTCTGTTGTAAGGGTTCAAGTTGAAACCATCCGAGATGGGTCAATTTTGCCGAAGACCGTGGATGGTCGGGAAGCAGCATTAAATCGCTCTGAGTCCAGAGCTCTTGGTAATGAAGGGAGATGCTGCGCACCCTCTTGGCCGCTCGAATTAAAGTGATGGTTCGACCAGCTAAAGATTTTGCTGGCGAGAATCGCTGATGATTCCGATCAGAGACACTGGTGTCGGGGACCATACGAGTGTCGCTTTCTGAGAGCGGGAGGAATTCAAGCTATCCGGATAGCGAAAGCTTTTTATGCTGGGTAGGCAGCATCCGCACGGATGGAAGGAATTCTCCTGTTTCAATCACCTGAGCGCGCCAGTGGAACTGGCACGCTGCTGAGAAAGGTTTGAAGAATATTCTGCTTTGTTGCGGCGCGACAAGGGCCAACCGTGCCAATTTCGCAGGCAGGATCATTCACTTTTCCAGGAGCGTAGGGGCAATATCATCCCAGCAAGATATTGCCAGCACTCAAAAGTCCGAATTCATTCTTGGACATCGTCAGTACAGGGAAGCGGTAGCGACCTGGTCAATGATCAGCATGCGATATTCCGACGATTTTCGACTCTCACCGTTTGACCAGGTCGCTACCGCTCCCTGTACTGACTGTGTCCAAGTGCGATTTCCTACTCTTGAGGCAAAGCCCGCGTGGATCACTCAGGCATCTTAGCGAGCTTGTTGGCGAAGGCGTAGATGACCAGCTCGAGGCGATCGGAAACCCCGAGCTTTGAATAAATGGAGCTGAGATGGTGCGTGACGGTGGTGGGGCTAATGAAGAGTCGTTCGGCGATCTGCCTGTTTTTTAATCCTTCGGCGATCAAAGCAATAACCTGTCGTTCTCGATCCGTGAGCGATGAGATTTTCTTGGCCCGCGGATCGAGCGACTCTCGCTGTTGATTGGACATCTGGAACAGCAGCGTGCCCAACGTTACACGATCGAGCCAGGCTTCGCCTTTGTAAACCTTCTCAATTGCTTTGAGCAGCAGCTCAGCAGCATCTTCCTTCAGCACTACGCCCATAGCGCCGAGCTGCGCTGCCTTTTGATGAGTTCCTGCATCGCGTGATCCGGTTAATACCAGAACACGGGCATCTTTTGCCGCTTCGCGCAATTGAGGAATGAAGGAAACGGAACTGTAGCCTCCGAGCTCCAAATCCAGAATGATTAGATCACACGGTGTGCGAGCAATAATCTCAAGGGCTTCTGAACGAGTGCTGGCCATCGCAACGACTTTCGTTCCCGGATGATTCTCTATCAACATGCGCAGACCCTCGCGCACGACCAATTGATCGTCGATTATCAGGATGCGAATTTTTACCGGCGCAGGTTCCATCGGGCATCGGGCGCTCCTGGAGTGTTTAGAGGTGTGTGAGCGTTGGGCCGATTATGAAGTGGTTGGAAAGATCCAGGCAATGGAGGTCCATGCCTATTTGCGTGGCATGATCCTGCTACATGTTCGAATTTTGTTAATCGTGTTACTTATTTAGGCATCTTGGCGAGGCCGTGACGGAAGGCGTAGATGATCAACTCGAGGCGGTCGGAAACTTCGAGTTTGGAAAATACAGAGCTGAGGTGGTGGGTTACCGTAGTCTCACTTATGAAGAGTCGTTCGCCAACCTGCTTGTTCTTGAGACCTTCGCCGACAAGCGCAATGACCTCACGTTCGCGGTCGGTCAGGGATTCGATCTTACTTACTTCCGGATTTACGAGTGCCGGCTTGTTAAGCTCCTGAATCATGCTGCCCATCATCGATCGTTCAATCCACACTTCGCCTTCGGAAACCTTCTTGATGGCCTTCAATAATTGGTCCGCGGCATGCTCTTTCAAAACGATACCCATTGCGCCGCGCCGGATCGCGCGGCGATGTGCGTCAGGATTTTGCACGCCCGTCAACACCAGCACGCGCGAGTTTGGGCTCATCTCGCACAACTCAGGCAGGAATGACAATCCATCTTCATCTCCAAGCAGCAAATCCAGAATTATCACGTCCGGCCGTGAGCTGGCTGCGCGTTCGAGAGCTTCGACTTTGCTTCCGGCCTGGGCTACAACCTGCATGCGTTGATCGTGTTCGATCAACATCCGTAACCCACTTCGAATTACGACATGGTCGTCGACAATCATGATGGTAATGGGGCGAGCACTCATTATGGGGGACTCCAAACTTAAAGCGGTATTCCGATGCTAACTACTGTGTAATCCTTTTCGTCAACAAAGACCTGTGTATCTCCACCCAGCGAAGCCGCGCGTTCGGCGATTGAGTGAGGGCGAAACGACTTAACGCCGTCGCCATCAGGAGTGACACCGGTGCGCGGCCTGCTGTTTTTGATCTGAAGCAGTAACGAGCTTTCCTTGCACGATATCTCAACCCGCGCGTCGCGACAAAATGCATGACGCCGGACGTTACTTAGCCCTTCAGCGACAATCTGAAACAACTCTGCGGCCAGCCGATCGTTTACTTTTATTTTGCCATGAGCAGCCACGTCTACTTTGATTCCGGTCACCACTGAAAAGCGCTCAGCATATCGTTCGATTGCGGGCAGGAGAACGTCCATGCGTTCTTCACTCGCCTTCAAACCCCACACGAATCTTCGCAGGGCGGCAAGCTCGTGGTTTGTCAGATCGAGCAGCTCTTGCACGTTGTCGCGAATGCTTATATTGCCGGCCTCGAGCTTCTGGTCCAGTGCTGCAAGACCAAACTGTAAACCAAGATAAGGTTGAATGACGCTGTCGTGAATGTCGTGAGCAATTCGCCGGCGTTCCTGTTCGGCTGCATCAGACGCCAGATTGTCGATCAGCCTGATGTTTTCCATCACCGGTGTTACGTGGTCCATTAACTGCAACACGAAATCCATGTCGGGACCATCCACATGGTTAGGTCCGTCGATTATGTAGAGCCTGCCAACTGCCTGGTGACGGTAATAAACCGGCACCGACAAATACCTTTCCGCCTCAAGCATTCCCGCGAGCTTGTCAGCGTTCAGAGAATTAGCCTCCGAAAACACGCGACTCTTGACGTCAAACAAACGCGTCTGCGATGAGTTTTTCTTTTTACTGTAAATAACAGCAAAATCGAGGGAAGGGGAGAGAAACTGCACGGCCGCTTCACCGCCGATCTCAGGTGGCGCGGATCTGCTTGCATGAGTACCGCGCGATACGTGATATATCTGGTAACTCCCTGCGTCACCAGGCTTGCCGGGAATCACAAGCACGCATGCCCCGGCATCGTAAAAGGCACGAACACTCTCGAGGATGGCTTTGATCGTCCTGTCAATGCCGAAGCGCGGATTGGAAAAGACAGTAACTTCTTTCAGCAGTTTCAGTCTGTTCTTGAGCTCCTTGTGATAACCGCCCCAACGCGCGATGATGGCACCAAAGATCAGCAAACCAATGGGCGCCAGCAGGAGCTGGTTGATATCGAACGGTGTATCGGAACTCAGTGCCGCGACGATCGTGTAAATCACCGCCGATGCGAGAGTAAGGCGCAGGCCATCGCCGAGTCCCCAAGTGAACGAGGCGACGATAATCGAAAAGAAAAACAGGCAATAAAAGAGACTGTTGGTATTGCTCGTGAATGCGATAAGCGGGATGTACCACACCAGATCGAGCCACGGAATGACCTTGTGCGCAACCAGAGGATTGCGACGCACCGACAGGTGATAAATCAACAGGCCGTATAAAGAGTAGAGAACAAGCGCAACGTACGTTGGCGGCGCCGGGGAGCGAAGCGATCTGAGGGGCTCGATAAGGGTGATGAGAAGCGCGGACGTTCCAAGCACGACGCGCATGCCGGCGATCAGTCGAAGGTCAATCCACTGTTCGGAGAGTGGGTCGTTCGAAGGAGGACGTTTGTGTTCGGAATTCTGATTCAAGGCGTGCCCTTAAGTCTTTGGAGCGCCTCCCACGTTTGCTCTGCTTCCTCACCGAAGAGGATGATCTCGTTCTGCCGTTCGTCCAAATCAAGACCCAAACGCGTTTTGATCTCGCCTGCGCCGGGGCGAAAGATCGCACTCGTGATGTGATCGATGTGAACGAGCATTCGGCCACCCTCGGGGTGTGGGAACTCGATAAATTTCATTGCCGTATCCTCAAAGAAGAATGGACAACAACTGAACGGCTCAGCGGACGTTGAATCGCGGTGATCTGTTTCCGATGTGGATGTGAGGTCCAGTGGCCACGCCGGGAACCGGGCCGCGAAAGACCAAATACGGGATCGACTCGCCGCGCAAAAACTCAATCAATGCGCGGCCTTCAACACTGTCGGGGTGCAGGCCAACGTCCATTCCGTTGCGATGGTCCCATCCCCAGCGCGTGTGTAGATCTGATTGTCCAAAAGCTGAGAGTGGCAGCGGCCGTTTGAACTTCGCGACGAAGAAATTTTCGACCTTCGCTGCATCTTCCAACCGCCATTTTCCCACCGGCGCCTTGGATGATGAGCTCGACTCGCCTTCAGGCTTCGGGTGTTCAATGCGAACCACTCGTTCGCGATCGAGAAACGTCGTGATGTTTCCCCGCTTGTACCAGTAGCCGTCTGCGCTTTCGGTTACTTCATCGACCAGCAGCGGGCTGCCGCCGGTGAGAACGATCGTGATCTGAGTTTTCTCTTCCGCCGGCGCTTTCTTCTCCTCGGCAGGTTGTGCATAGGCACAGAAAGAGCTTACTGCCAGGAAGAGTAAGGAAGATGTGAATCTCGCAAACATTTCTAGGAGCGGCCCTCCGTGGCCGCCCGTCTTAGGAATCAGATCGCGTGAAGGTAATCGCGGGCAGCCACGGAGGGCCGCCCCTACAGTTCGGCACGAGGCGTCAGATACTCTAACTTCTCGGCGCGAAGTAGCCGACGCGCGTAAACGGGCGAAACGCGGGATTCGCAGTTTCAACTCGCACGCGTCGGAAGCTTCCGTCACGAGCTTTGTTGAGCGGCGTAAAGTAGAGCGCGTACTGATGTCGCAACTCGTCCGCGACTTCCGCATATGTCGACTCGAGCGCGTCAAACGTGAGCGGCTTGTACAGCCGCCCTCCTGTCGCCTGCGCAAGCTGCGCAAGGTTTTCTTCACTCTGGTCCAAAACCTTGATTCCGAGTCGCAAACGATCAATCGTCACCTGATTGAACCTGATCGACGACTCGGTTCCACCTAACAACGTATCGAGCTCCGCTTGTTTTGCAGCCTTCGAGATTTCGGTATTGGCCACGATGTAAACTACTACTTGCGCCCGGATGAGCGCCTGTAACGCGGTCTCGAGCGTGGTTGTGCCCTGCCCATTGTCGATTCCGTCTGACAATACGATCACAGCGCGGCGTGATTTGGTTACTGGTCCAAACTGTTCCTTCGAAGCCAGCAGCAGTGCGTCGTTGAAACGCGTGAACATGCCAGGCTCGATGCGGGTCAAAGCACGCTGGAGTTGAAAGCGGCTCTTGGTCCAGTCCTGCAACAGCTCGATGCGATCGTCAAACTTGATCAGGCTGATGCGATCGTCGGCTGCCAGGCGTCCAGCGAACCCTTGTGCCGCGCGACGAAAGTCGTCGAGATTGTTGGCAACTGACGATGACGAATCCACCATCAGCACCACATCGACCGGCACCTGGCGCAATGCCAGATCACTGAGCGGTTGCGGTAAGCCATCTTCATAAACTCGAAAGTCGTTGCGCGTGAGATCGCTGACGAGCCGGCCGTTGGAATCTCGGACCGTGACGGGAAACATTACTTCGGTCGTATCAACCGAAACAATGTCGCCGGGACTCACTTCCTGCTCAGGTGGTTTCTTGAGCGATGGAACCGGCGGAGGTGCTCCCATCGTCTCAAGTGAGGTTTGCGGTGTAGGTGTCGCGGCCGGTTTTGATTGGGGCGTAGTACGTCGCTGGCCTCTCCTCTGCGCGCTCGCAGCAGAAAATAAAAGCGCCGCACAAAGAAGCAGCGCGATCCAACGCAGTGCCTTTACTCTCATACCGTTTTCAACCCGGATTACAGAATTACTTGTCCTCGCCCATAGCAGCTTTCATTGCGGCGAGCACTTTATCGCTAACACGTTTTTTCTTCAGCGCTTCCAACTTATCTGTCGCGAGATCAAATTCCACTGGTGATTGCTCAATGCGGCGAATAATTGTGCCTTCCGAGAACCCTGCTTCCACCAGCTCGACAATCGATTCATTTGTCAGACTCTTTGTCTTCTCCAGCTTCGCTGCACTATTGCCGCCCGCCTCGCTTGGTGGCTTAAGGATGCGCACTGTTGCGCTGCCAGTAAGTTGACTGTCACCCGATGACGAACCATTACCGGTGCGAGTGCGGTTGCTCTGTTTCGATCCTGCGTTGGCACCGAAGATGTTCGTGCCGCCATCACCCGAAGTGCCCTTGCTGCTGTCGCCAGTCTTCGGATCGAGTTTCGAATTGAAGAATGGATCGTCGCCCCACGAATCGTCAGTAGGAACGTCATTTCCTTCCTGGCGCGCAAGCATCGCGACGATGATGTTTTCACCAACGCCTTTGCGCTTGAGCTCAATCATGCGGTCAGAGGAAAGATCGAAGTTAGGAATTCTCGAGGAAATGATCAGGACGATCGTTTTCTCTTTGAAGCCGGCTTTTACGAGTTTGATTACTTCGGCGTTAGTCATTGGACCTTCGTCCTTTTGCTGCGCGCGCGCAGCAACAGCGCCGCCGAATAACAAACAGAAGGTTATTAGAGTTGTGGGGAAAAAAGATTTCATCGCGCACCCCCTAGCGTTCCGGATCCGGCACGTCGGTTTGTGCACCTGGTTGCCGGCCCATCAGTCCGTATCGTTTTCCAATTGTCTTAACATAGTCGCGCGTCTCTCTGTAAGGAGGGACGCTGCGGCCGTATTTGAGCACCGCGCCTTCGCCGGCATTATAACTCGCCAGCACCAAATCAACTTTCCCGCCGAACATGTCCATCAACTCCCGCATGTACTGCGTGCCGGCGCGGATGTTTTCAGCCGCGTCAAAGGGTTTCCGGACGCCTAATCGCCGCGCTGTTCCCGGCATCAACTGCATCAGGCCGAGCGCTCCTTTCGGACTGACAGCGCGCGGATGGAAACGCGACTCCTTCTCAATTACTAAAAAGACCAAATAGGGGTCGATTCCGAAACGCTCGGCATTTGTTCGGATTAACTGGTCAATTACGGCGCTTCCGGACGTCCAGTCGGCACTTACGCGCTTTGCCCCGGGGGAGCTTGGGACCTCGTATTCGATGCGCTCAATGCGTTCTTTATCCAAAAAAATTGAGATTTTATTGCGCGTGTAAAGCGCACCATCGCTGCTCTCCTGAACTTCATCGACACGAAATCGCGCGCCATCGACGAGATGGATCCAGATAGCGATAACAGCCGGTTTCGCAGGTGCAGCACTGACCGGTGTTTTCGCGTTTTCCGGTTTTGGCTGCTCGTAGATCGGTTTGACTGATTTGACCGGTTGCGAGATTAGCCGGCTGATGTTGCCCTTCCGATACCAGAGCTCGTCGCCCTGTTTGTAGACTTCGTCAACGACGAACGTATAACCGTCAACGAGCGTGACGGTTTGGCCGATTACCTTTTGGGTGGGACTGGGGGTCTTATCCTGCGCGTTGATGGTGAAAACGGACAGCGAACACAAAACGAGAACCCATGCAATTTGTATCCACCGTCCGCACATTCTTGTTTTGATAAATCTTTTTTCTATCCGGTTTATCCGTGTAACCCGTTACCAGCCACCATGCCTTCGGGCGCGAACCCATGGGACGTCCCGAAGTAGTTGCCCCAGGCGAGATCGACGAGCTCGCGTGTCAGCTTCAGATCGCGTCCTTCGAAGAGACAGATGTCGTTTACCTTGTTCAACAGGTCACGCGGCTCGCATCCCTTCATGATTCGGTTTTCGTCGGTGTAGCGCTTGAGAATGTGACGCAAGCAATCTTCATCAATCGTAACACCGCGAGCTTTGGCAGTGCGTTTGAAGATCTCTGAAAACGCAGCCGCCGTTGGTGGCTCGACACGCGCCCGATAACCCATGCGACGCAGAAACGCTTCGTCAACCAGATCCCGTTCGTCAAGGTTTGTCGAGAACACGACGAGCTGCTCGAACGGGACTTCGATCTTCTTGCCGCTGTGTAACGTCAGAAAATCGACACGGCGCTCGAGCGGCAGGATCCAGCGATTCAACAGATCCCGCGGCGCAACACGCTGACGTCCAAAGTCATCGATGACCAGTGTGCCACCGTTTGATTTCACCTGAAAAGGCGCTTCGTAGAACCTCGCCGTTTCAGACCAGACGAGATCCGTGTTGTCGAGAGTCAACTCGCCACCGACGATAATCAGTGGTCTCTCGATCTCAATCCACCTGCGATCGTATTCAATGATCGAAGTACGCTCCGGGACCGGCCGATGGCAATGAGCATCGTAGATCCGAATTATATTCCCATCGACTTCAATTGCGTGTGGAATCCAAATCGAGCCGTGGAGTGCCCGATTCATGCGTTCCGACACGGCCGTCTTGCCGGTTCCGGGCAAGCCGGTGATGAAGAGCGAAGACCGCGAATTGATGACGCAACCGAGCGTTTGCAATAGCGAATCCGGCAACACGAGATCGTTGAACGCATTGCGGACCGATTCGATCGACGCCGGCTTCGAAGGCACTGCCTGGAGTCGCATCATCAGTGAGTAGTCTTCGAGCGAAACCGGAGCTGGTCCAAGATATCCGCTCTGCGAGTTGAGACGCGCGACGCGTTCCCACCCGTGATCGAGCATAGCGTAACGCGTGGAGCCCACGGCGTTCTGCAAACGCATCTCGATCAACTTCTCGCGATACAAGTGATAGAGCAGTTCTTCGGTAAGAACGCGCGGCAGGTGAAGCCTGTCGGCGACAGCCGTAGTACTCGGCTCGGGAAGCATGGCTACATGCTTGAGAGCGAGGTCACACAGAAACTGCTCGTGTATCCCCGAATCAGCCAACTCCTCGAGCATGGGGGGACCTAAGCCTTCAATTTCTGAACGGCTCAATATGCTAAGGTTTCCCATAGTTTTGGTTCCTCTTGATGAGACTAATAGGACCTATTCTTTTGCAGCGTTTGCCTGCGAGCGGGCGGCGACGAGTGCGGCGTTGGCTTCAGCCGCCATTTCCGTGTTGCCGGTGCGTTTGTAAAGCACCGCCAGTCGCAAGAGTATCTCCGCAGTCGCGGGACGAAGCGCACGTGCCTGTTCGAGGTGCTTGATCGCCGTCTTGTCGTAACCCATCGCCTGAGATCTGTTGGCCACGCTCATGTGTCCTTCATACTCGCCGACGGCACGGACGAAACAGTCATAAGCGTCGTCGAAGTTCGCACGCTGCGCCTGAACCAATCCGAGGTTGTTCCAGTAGCGTTGCCCCTGCGGCGCGATTTTCACGGCGCGCTTCAAATACTTCGCAGCCTCCTCGTAGTCGCCATTTTTGAAGTGCAGGTAACCGAGATTGTTCAGATACTCTGCATTCTTCTTGTCAGCTTTGAGCGCTTCCCGAAACGACTCGAAGGCACGATCTCGTATCCCTTTGGTTTCATACGCAACGCCAAGCAGATTGTAAGCTGCATGCAACTTCGGCTCGATCGATACTGCCGTTGAAAGCATTGCGATGGCGTCGTTTACGTTGCCCGTTTTGAGCAGTATCCGGCCCAGCTCGAGTTTTTCCTGTGCTGCTGCAAGTGCCGGATCCACCGTGGAAGCATTTTCCGCCGGCTGGGCTGCGGCTGCGGGAGTTTCGAAACCGGTTGTGCGTGCGTCAACCACCTTGGTCGTTCCGACACTCTCAAACTTCTTCACATCTTTACGTGAGAGACGCTGGAGCTTGTCGTCGTCTTTCTTCCCTAAACCAAAGAGGCGTCCAACCACTTTGATTGGTGCTTTCAAAACGCGCACGAAGGTGTTGTCGCCTTTTGACCGGCCATCGACCTTTGCCGAAGCCGCATCGAGGAACGCGATTTCCTGCGGCGTCAATACGACGCCGTCAACACGAGAAAGGGGCACCGCGCTTGTGACCAGTACCAGAGTGAGTACTACGACGATTAGTGAACGCTTTAACATAAGATCCTCCGTGAATTAGAAGGTGACACCACCACTCAGCATGTCAGAAATGTTCAGCAATGCTGGGCCGAGGATAATGATGAACATCGTTGGGAAGAGCAGGGCACCCAACGGCAGTAACAGTTTGAACGCAGCTTTCTGAGCCGCTTGCTCAGCACGTTGCCGGCGCTTCGTGCGCAAGCTGTCGGAATAGACTCTCACTGCGCGTGCGATCGAAGTACCGAAGCGATCTGCCTGGATCAACATGCCGACGAGACTGTTCAGATCTTCAACGCCCGTGCGATCGGCAAGGTTGCGCAGTGCTTCGCTGCGCTCGCGACCAACGCGGATTTCGAGATTCGCGAGCTCGAATTCTTTACTGATGTCCGGATGGACTGACTTCAGCTCTTCGCACACGCGAAGCATCGCGGCATTCAAGCCGAGGCCCGCTTCCATCGTGATCACCATCAGGTCGAGAGCGTCTGCGAGTCCCCAGGTGATGCGCAATTTTCGATTCGCCATCATCCGGCTAAGGATGAATCGCGGCAGCAGGAAGCCCGCGCCGAACGAAAATAGAGCAGGCAGTATTGCATCATTCAGCGGACGAGCCATCACTGTCCAGAGCAACACGATGAACATCGGCAGGATGACCATCAAGCCCAATTGCGCGACGCGATAAACTGCAGGAGCAGACGGTGAACGATAACCTGCCTGCATTAGCTCACGCTGAAGTTTCTTGGCACCCGCCGCAGATGGAGGTACCAGCTTGTTGATGGGCTCAGCGAGCCGAGCAGCCAGCGACTCCATCGCATTGGCTTCGATGCTCTGCACGACTGCGGGCACTCGATCGTCCAGTTCATGGAGACGTTGGGCCGTTGCGCTCACAGGCCGAAAGACCAGCCAGTAGATCGCCATTACGGCGCCTGCAGCGCAAATAAAGGTTGATAGCAGAATGATTGTTAACATGATCTCACCTAATTAGCATTAAATTCTTATCTTCATGATCCGCTGGACCATTAGCATACCGAGCACCTGCATGATGCCCGCGATTGCCAGAAGTTTGTGGCCGCGTGAGTCGCGCCACATCACGTCCATGTATCCCGGATTCATGAGCGTCACGTAGATTGCCAGGAAGATCGGCAGCGCACACAGCAGCCATGCGGACCAGCGCGAACTGAGCGTCATCGTCTTGAGGTCTTCCATGATCCGGAAACGCTCGCGAATGGTGTAGGCAACTTTTTCGAGCAACTCGGAAAGATTACCACCTGTTTCTCTTTGGATCAGGACCGCCGTGACGCACATGCGCAGGTCGAGCAGCGGCACGCGTTGTACGAGATTCTCAAGCGCCAGCTTGAGTGATAGTCCGAGGTTCTGTTCTTCATACGTCTTGCGAAACTCCATCGAGATGGGTTCCGGCATTTCCGTAGCAACCATGTGCAGCGCTTCAGTAAAAGCATGACCAGCCGAAAGTCCGCGGCTCATCAGATCGAGTGCATCAGGCAAGAGCTGCAAGAACTTTTTGAGCCGCTTTTTGCGCTTCGAGTGAATATGAAGAAAGGGAAGCGCGGTGGCTATGGCTGCGAAAAAGATCATCAGCAAGTACGACGCGCTGATCATCGACACTGCGAGGAAGGCCAGCACGCCCGCCGTTAGCGAGAAGAGAATCAGGCGCATCACCGTGATTTGCGAATCGGCCTGATCGATCATCTGCTTCAGCTTCGAGGTGATTTGCAGCTTGACCAGTACCCGGTTCATCCACGGGATTTCGCTCAGCAATTCTTCGCGCGCCAACTGAACGTCGAGATCAGTTGAATGCGCGGACGCGCGAATCGCATCCGCCAGTCGCTCTTTGAGCAGCGCCCGCTTCTTATCCGACGAACGCGACGTAAGCAGGTACAGCGTGTACGTCAGAAAAAGACAGGTCAGAAATACGAAGAAGAGAATTAGAAACATTATGCTTAGACCTCCTCGAAGAACGTCCGTGGCAACTGAAAGCCGTAGATCTTGAGTCTTTCGGCAAACCGCGGTCGCACTCCCGTGGGCCGGAATTTTCCGAGGACGCGGCCGTCCTTATCCACGCCCCTGCGGTCGAAAATGAAGACTTCCTGCATGGTGATGGTTTCACCTTCCATCCCCGTAATCTCGGAAATAGAGGTGATTCGGCGCGTGCCGTCGGTCAGGCGCGCGACCTGGATCACGAGGTTGATTGCCGACGCGATCTGTTGTCGCATCGCACGATCGGAGAGCCTCATGCCCGTCATCTGGATCATCGTCTCGAGCCTGGCCAGAGCGTCACGCGGACTGTTGGCGTGAATCGTAGTCAGTGAGCCATCGTGACCCGTGTTCATTGCCTGCAACATGTCGATAGCTTCGGCGCCACGAACCTCACCGATGACGATGCGATCTGGTCGCATGCGCAGCGCATTCTTTACGAGATCACGCTGTGTAACTTCTCCCTTGCCCTCGATGTTCGGTGGACGAGTCTCGAGGCGCACGACGTGCGGCTGCTGCATCTGCAACTCCGCTGAGTCTTCGATCGTGACGATACGTTCTTCAGCCGGGATGTAGGCCGACAGCGCGTTCAGCAGCGTTGTCTTACCGGCGCCGGTACCGCCCGAGATGACAACGTTGAGCTTGGCGTTGACACACATCTCAAACATCGACGCCATGTCGGGTGTCAGTGCCTGGTTCTCGAGCAGACGGTGCATGCGCAACGGCTCGGCACCGAAACGTCGAATCGAGAGCACTGGACCATCCAGCGAGAGTGGCGGAATGATCGCGTTGACGCGCGATCCGTCTTTCAAACGAGCGTCAACCATCGGAGACGCTTCATCAATGCGGCGACCGACAGATGAAACGATGCGTTCGATAACACGCATCAGGTGTTCGTTGTCCTTAAACTCAATACTGGTCTTCTCGAGTTTGCCGCCGCGCTCGATGTAGATGTTGTACGGTGAGTTGACCAGGATATCTGAGATTGAAGTGTCCGCAAGCAGTTGCTCGAGTGGTCCAAGTCCGAACAGCTCGTGACGCACTTCATGGATCAACCGCTCGCGCTCGACTGACGAAAGCGGAGTGTCCTCCTGCGCCAGCAGACTGGACGCGAGCCGTGCAACCTCTTCATGAAGCTGCTCGGGTTCGAGCTGGCCCAGTTTGGTCAGGTCCATCCGGTTGATCAGCATCCGGTGGAGTCTTGCCTTCATGTCCTGGAAGCCTTGCTGATTACTGATTGCGTCTTCAGCCAAGGCGCCGGTCATGCCGCTCTCTCTAACTAATCTTTCACGTAGTGCCATAGAAAATTACTTTCTGCCTCGTTATGTTTTCTGGGAATCAACTGTAGGGGCGGCCCTCCGTGGCCGCCCGTGCTGATTCCGCAGACGTTTTCAATTCGCGAACGGGCCGCCACGGAGGGCCGCCCCTACAATTGATGTCACTGCGCTTCGCCTAAATTCGCCCTCTCAAGGGCGGCGTTCAAACCCACATCCTGTATGCTTGCCGAGCTGCGACGGAAGAGCGGAAGTAACGCACGTTTTCCACCCGGTGCGGGCGGCGGTTGCTCGACCGTGTCCGCGAACACCTTTCCCGCCAGGTTGTAAAGATCGGCAGTGACAGGTGATGCCGGAGCCGATTGGATCAGCGGCTGGCCGAGATTGATCGAGTTAACGGCAGCCTTATAGTCACTCTGAATAAACGCAACCACTCGCTCGCCGAGAAAATCTTCAACTTGTTTCTGGTCAAGCTCGATGTTCTTGCTATGCCGGTTAACGACAAGACGTACTTTCTTGCGCGAGTATCCGAGCCGGTCGAAGATCTCCAGCGCTCGGCGAGTGCTGCGAATCGCGTGAATCTCGAGTGTCAACACCACCAGGATTTGATCTGCGTGATCAAGCGCGGAGATTGTGACTGAATCGAAGGTATGCGGCGTATCGATAATAATGCTGTCGTAACGCTGCCGCAGTAACTCCATGACTTCGTAAATGTGCTTGGGCTCGATATCTTCAGCGTTCTCAGCTTTCGTCGGCGCGGCAAGCAATGAAACATTCTTCGAGTGTGGGGTGATGTAGCTGGCCAGCAGTGCGTCGTCCAAACGATCGCGATTATCGACGACGTCAGCAAGTGAGAACTTTGGTTTGAGTCCGAGCAACAGCTCAACATCGCCTGAGTGCAGATTGAGATCGACGAGCACTGTCGGCGTCTTTTGTGTCATCGCGAGGTTCGTCGCGATCAGTGTGGTGCCGCAACCGCCTTTGGGGGAAAACACAGCGATAGCACGGCCGCGCTTTTTCGGTTCGTCATCGGCATGCTCGGCGGCAAACTCAGCCGTGCGCTCAATCACCGTGGTCAGCTCTTCGTCATTAATTGGCAGGCGAATGAAATCGCGCGCTCCCGTGCGCATGCTGCGCAGGATCAGATCCGGAGACGATTCCCTCGACGCGCAGATCACGGCAGTACCAGGACACTCGTTAATAATGCGCTGCACTAACTTCAGCGCAGGCTCACCCATGTGACTGAGATTAATTATTACAGCAGACGGATGGAGCCGGCGGGTCTCCGTAAAGATCTGTTCTGCATCATCGCTCATCATCAGCAGACTGGCCCCTGCACGAGCAGCCAGGGCTCGGCCGATTTCTTTTGCGTCAGTAGCGTCTCTGCTGAGGACTATAAAGGTTAAATTTCGTTTCATCTTGATTATTTCACTTTATCTCGCAACACGATTCCATGAACTAGTGCGAAGCAAACATCACAAATCGGCAGGTTTAGTACCCGCGCTTTCACTGGTCAGCGTGGTTGTATAGATGGGCATGTTGAACGTCTGTCGAAATAACGGGATGCTCAGCGTGAACTGGTATCTTGGAGCCTGTCCGCCTCCAATCGTCACTGTTGCGTCTCCCAAATTCATGCCATATGCAGTAGGCGGCGTCGCTGGATCGTTGTCCAGATCTGCACCTTCGTATGTGACAGTCACCATTGCCTCAGTCAATCCGTTGATCAACGGTTTGGCTCCGGCGTTTTCCGCACATGTAGTCGGATTGATATTAGCCTCTCCGAAAACCACCACTTTGGCAACGCAGGCACCCTTCGTATCGCTGTGCAGCACTGCGTAACGCGCTCCACGCCGTGTTGCATCCGTCAAAGCATTGTGCGTGTACAGCAACCGACCAAATTCGATAATCCCGACAACCAACATGAAGAATACGAGCGCAATAATGGTGAACTCGGCCATCGTCGTTCCGCGCTCGGACTTGTTTGAAAATCTTCGTGGCATATTCTTAACTTCGCTCAAAGTCAGACCTAAACGGGAATTCTCCACATCGTCGTCCGGGGAGCGAGTGGCAGTGCGAAATCAAAGTTATTACCCAGCAATGCCCCAATCTTGAAAATGGGCTGATAGTTGTACGCATTACCGGCGGGGCCGAGTGGTACAGAAGTGCAGTTGCCATCGCGAGTGACGCGCACCGTGATACTGTTCGTCGCAGACTCGATGCAAACATTCGCCTTGGAGAAATTCGCACCTCCAGCGAAGCCTTTAACAAGCGTTTCGCCACTAGCGCAGGTCAATTTCCCGCAAACCACGAGGTTCGCTGCCCTGTCTATTTCCTGTTGGTTGAGACTGTGATTCGACAGATATCGAGCGGCCGAACGCGTCCCCTTTGCCAGTGTTGTGTAAGTCTGAAAATAACGTCCGATCTCAGTAACAGCGGCAAGCATTAACACCAGGAATGGAACCATGATAGCGAGTTCTGCCAGTGCGCCTCCCTGCTCGCAATGAACCAGCTTTCTTACTTTCCTGATTAACACGTGTGCGTACATCATCGCTGCGCAATCCCTTATCTATATAGGACGATGGTCGTGATATTCGTAGGGGCTGGACCACTCGGATCAAACCCGACGATGTTGACGATCTCGTCGCCAATGTACTCGGCATTGATGTTGCCGTTGCCGTCGACCGCCCTCTTCAAAAAGAACCCACCCATACCGGATATCTTCGCTGACGAGCTGCTTCCTGTGGGCCAGTCGGAATAGTTGATCATGGGAATGACCAGCGCACGACGGCCGGCTTTGCCTGTATGCTGATTTACCGTATAGGGATCAAGCATCGGACTGCCGTTCTTGTACTGGGTGTAAGTCATGCCCGTCGGCAAAACCTCTTGATTGATGTTTATATCGGGTGGAGCATCTGGATATTGAGGATGGCCGGCGCCGTTTGCATAGATGTTGAAGCGTGTATTTAGACCAGTTTCAACTGGCCCTGCAGTCTGACCGGTCTTGGTATCGACGGTAACGCTGTCTCCCGCACTCTTAGCTCCGCATGTGCACGACTGATCGTAAGTAGCAAGGTTATTCTCTAAAACGCTTCCTCCACTTCCACCGCATTCGAGCGTACCGAAATCACCGGGCGAAGGACCGGCCGTGTTATCGACTTTATCTTTACCTTTAGGTGAAAACTTGATCGTGTACCAGCACTTCTTGCAGAACTTTTTAGTAGGATCGCAGTCGGGCGTAGTGGATTTATCGTCGTCGTCGAATGGCACCAGACCTCCCGGACAGTTTGCCTGAAATCCTACCGGAAAACTTTGGCCCGGGTCAGGCGCGACGACGGCAATTGGCGCAGGACAAAGCCGAACATTACCGGGCACAGACATTCCCGCTGTCGCTTTCGCACTGAGGTTCTGTGTGCCAAGGATCGGGAAAGCAAAAAATGCACCAATAGAAACGGGAGGCGTAGCGACTCTGATGAAGCGCAGCTTCAGCTTCTCGGGATCCGAGAGTGCCTGAGCTTGGGCTTCGCTAAGATAATCACTGTCAGGATCCAGATTCTTGGCCAGCTTTACAAGGGCTCTTTGGTTTGCCACCGTCATCACAGATGCAAACGTCTTGTTATCAAAGCTGTACTTATTCTGGTTCATCACCGTGACGGCACGAGTAACCGCGATGGTAATTCTCGAGCTGGGTGAATCAGCTACTTCACCCAGTGCATAACCACCTGCCAGTGCGCCCGCATCTGCTGCGTTCTGCAACTCTGTCTTGACGAGATATAAACGACTGAGATCTACGCCGAGACCAACGGCCAGGAAGAGAAAAAGAGCTGAGAGCACAGTGTATGCGACCACGTTGCCGCGTTCTTTCTTGCGCCGCAAAGCTCTTGAACGATGTTTCGGTTGCATTGACCTTACTCCTTATGAAATAGGTCTTTCTTGTGCCACAGGGTGATAATCAGTTGCCCTGACTATCACCCTCTTTAAGCAGACTCACGCTGGTCGGTTAAAAGGGCAAGCCCTTACGGCGTCAGTCTCGTGGCCGCGCCGGTCGGGGCCGTTTTTGTTTTTTCGTCCGTCTTCACTGCACCATCACCGGATGGTGTTGTCGATGGAGTCGCGGTCTTCTTTGGAGCTTCCGGTGAAGCAGCGGGCTTCGCGGCGGGTGTCGCCGTGGGCGTCGCTGTGCCCGGACTCGTCGAGAATCCACTCGCTCCTGAGATCCCTTCACCCTTCGGTTCTATGCCGAGCGGCGAACCATTCTTCAGACCATCCATGCTGCGCATCGTCGGCAGATCGTCGCGATTGACAGGTTTCACGAGGTCGGCGGTGACGATGAACACGAGCTCGGTTTCCTGCTTCTGAAATTGAGTTGACTTGAACAGGTTTCCGAGAATCGGAATGTCGCCAATAACCGGCACCTTCGAGAGATTGCGTGTCTCGCTGTTGTCGAGCAGACCAGCAAGTGCAAAGCTCTGACCGTCGCGCAACTCAACACCTGTGCGAGCACGTCTGGTACGCAGGGCGGGAACAACAAAACCCTGGAACCTGACGCCGTTGGCAAAGTCGATCGTCGAAACTTCAGGTTCGAGCTCGAGACGGATGTGGTCTTCGTCGATGATGGTTGGTTTAAAGTTCAAACGGACGCCGTATTCCTTGAACTGAATGGTGACAGCAGTTCCGCCGCTTCCACCGCCGCCACTCTGAATAACCGGGATCGGAAACTCGCCGCCGGCGAGGAAGCTGGCAACCTGTCCGTCCATTGCAATCAGGTTTGGCTCAGCCAGCGCGCGTAATGCACCGCTTTGCTGCATCGCGCGGACCATGGCCAGGGTGTTGCCGCCCATAAGAAAGACGTTCAGTGCGCTGCTGAAAGTTTGAGTCATCACGCCACCGACCGTGTCGCCCAATGAGGCGGGACCACCACCGGTGATGAAACCTCCCGCACCAGGGCTGCCCTGGTACGCCCATGAGGAGCCAAGGTCGCGCAAACGGTTGCGGCTCACTTCAGCGACGCGAATCTGTAATTGCACCTGCGTCGCATTCTTCACCGGAGAGGCGAGCATGTTCACGGTCTTGAAACCGGCAGCCTGGACCACACTGTCGGCCTGGGCCACGGTAGCGGGATCCGTTACAGTGCCGGAAAGCACGACTGAGCCGTTCGCCTGACTCAAGCGGATGTCGTCGCGTGGGAAGAGGGCTCGCATTTGCGAGTCAATGAGTGAGAGGTTCGCCCGCACAAATACATCGAAGACGATGAATTTGCTGTCAGACTTCTCCCACGCAATAAAGTTGACCTGCCCGTAAGCCTTGCCGTTTACGAGCACCTGGTCGGGACGAACCATGACGGCTTCTGCGATGTCCGGATTGGAGATCGAGAACCGACCGATCGGCCGATCGAAGTTGATCACGCGAGATTGGCCCACGAGCACGTTAATGGGAATGGCTTCTTTGACGGTGCTGCTGAAGGACGCATCGTAGGTGGTCTCCTGGGCGTGCACCGTACTGAGAAGACCAATCGTCAGGGCCGCGAGCATCGCCAGCAACAAATGAATGAAGTAGGAACGTTTGGAGTATAGAGCCAACATTTTATGGTTCTCCTTGAAAGCAGAATTCGGAGTAGATGCCTTACGCGTGGTCAATTGACGACATCCTCTCTTACGGGAAATCAACAGTCTCTTTCTTGGCGCCCTTAATCAGTTCAATAGTGGGTCGCGGTGGCGCAGCGGGCTTCTCAGTTTTTGCTGGGGCCGCGGTCGTGTCTTTCACGGGCGGACGGATGAAGACTCGGCGTGGCGCCACTTTGGGAGCAGCGGCGTTGGAACTGATTCCAGGTTCAGGCACGAGCATCGCGCGCTCACCGGTCAAAAGGGTTCTCTTGTTTGCGCCCTGCGTCTGTTCGTCAGCCTGGTCCACAGAGTTACGCATGACTAATTGAAGCTTGCCTTCGCTCGAAGCGAGTGCGAGTTTCTCCGTCTGTTCCGGGGTTAACAGAAGTGTGACGGCCCTGACGGAACGTTCGACTTCGCGATCGTTCTTTGGCTTGTCGATGCTCTGTCCATTGGCAAGCACCTTGATGTTTTGCAACACAATCTTCGAGATCGTCTCTTCGTTGCCGATGCCCTTCGGCGGTTGAGTCACTACGACGACGTCTACGAGTGTGCCTGGCATAATGAAGCCCGATACGCCGACCACGTCGTCGACCCTAACGGTCATGGCTCGGTAGCCTTCGGGGATCACTGCTGACAGTCCGCCAAGCGAGCCCACGGGAGCAAGCTTCGCCTCAGTTATCGGCTCGCGTGGCGAGATCGCGGTCAGAACTACACGTCCAATCAACTTATCATCGATGGTGGAGATAGCTCCGTCGGGAGTTACATCCGCGGGAAATTGTGCGACGACCAGTTGCTCAGGGATCAGTCGGGAGCCGACCGCGATCTCGACCTTCGCCACGACCACATCGTTGGGTCGGTTAAAGGGCTGCGCGGTCAGCAGGTATTGTTTGACGGATACCGCGGCGATTAGGCCGAAGGTTACGGCCGCCAAAACAGCAATGATTAAACGCTTATTCCGCATGATGATTTATCTCCATTTCGTCTCAAAAACTGCGGCTCGTTAACGCCTGAACAGGGCCGCTGCGATCAAGCTGCCCAGCATGATGGCGACGCCATAAGGAATGGTGTGTCGACGATCGCTTGGTATAGCAAAGCGTGGCATTTCCCAGCCGGGCATAATGCCTACAAAAATTCTTAATACGCCGTGTAGTGTTGAAAACACGGTTCCCGATCGCATCATTGTGTAGATTGCGAGCGCTGCGCCAAGCATCACGACGATCACAAAAGTCAGAGGAACCATCGAAACGCCGATGACCGCCCCGACTGCGCCAAACAACTTCACATCGCCGGCGCCCATCGCTCCAAACAGATGAATGAGCAACATGGGAAGGAAAGCGAGCCCAAATCCCTCCAGGCTGGCGACTCCGCCAGTAAAACCGCCAAAACTGATGTTGATAATTAGTCCACCGATGAGAAGACTCAACACGAGGACATTAGGAATCCGCCGGTAGCGAACATCGTAATACATGATGAACGCGGCCATCGGAACGAGTAACAACAGTTTCATGACTTCAGGGGCAACGGGCATGTTCTCTCCGCACTTTTCGGATTGATCTATCTGGCTTGGACCAGATCATTTTTGAACTTCATTGGCTACCGTGCTCATCTTCACGTTGACTGCATCGCCGAGCACTTTGTAAACAATGATTGCGACGGCCACCAAAATAGCTGTGCCAACCGCGTACTCCGCCAATTCCGCCCCTTGTTCGTCACGTAGAAAATGTTTTAGTGGGTTCACTTCGATACCTCCGGCGATTAACGCGACTGAATAAATAGGCCGGTTCGCCACAACTTGCGTGGCGAACCTCTTGACTTTTACCAAACTCAGTAGCCGGATTCACTCACCGCATTACCAACCTTGGCTGCTGTTCCGCTTTGCTTGTCGTTAATGCCATCGCCCAGAACCTTGTAAACAACGATCCCGATTGCGACTAAAAGGGCTACTCCAACTGCGTATTCGGCAAGCTCCGCACCCCGCTCGTCCTTAATTAGGGTGAGCAAACTCTGTTTGAAGTTCATATGCGTTTGACCTTTCGAGAGAATAAGCTGAATAACGGGAACCGGCTAAAGGCTAACCGGTTCCCGTAATTGGGGGCGCTTTTTACGGATATGACGCAGTCTTAATTTTACTGCCGGTGCTGTTGTTCGAGGTGTTGATGGCATCGCCAAGCACCTTGTAAACGACGATACCGATCGCCACGAGCAGAGCCACGCCAACGGCGTACTCGGCCAGCTCGGCGCCGGTCTCGTCCTGCAAGAATTTCTTGAGCATGTGGTTTTCTCCTTGGAAAGAATTAGGTCTATCTCGAGTGCGTCGCTTCGGGTTGATTGGACCGCCCGAAGGAACAAAAAAGCACGGGCGTCATCCCAGGAGTCCTGAGCTGAGCGCTTCCTGCCGATCACGGCAATGCTTCGTGTGCTCCCCTCTTCGCAACGGCTATGCCAACTCAGTTTTGACGACCGAAACGTTCAATTTTGAGGCGGAACCCGCGAATTACAGTGGAATATTGAGTACTGGTCTTGATGTCGAAGGCAGCGTTGGGTCATCCCCGAGCTGTACGAAGTGCTCGCTGGCGAGCAGTTGCAACATAGCGAACAGCTTTCGAAGTTCAAAA
>DASUYO010000222.1:0-8509 GCA_036377375.1 Pyrinomonadaceae bacterium | reverse complement strand
TTAATACTGACGATAGTTCACCTTCCTTTCGTAAATCTCATGATCCGTCGTGAGGAGAGACAGTTGGAGCGAAAGTTCGGCGATCGGTTTCGGGCATACAAAAAACACGTGCGACGCTGGCTTTAACTCAGTAATCCATTCTTCAAGTTAATTCGAAATCAACCGGCTTTACGAATAGTTCAGAGTTCAACCTTTAGGTTGCTGGTTCTGGGCCACGGTAGCAAGCTAAAGCTTGAACTTTACTCGACTCTACTATGAACCTGCCAAGTGCTCCTTCAGATCCTTACGAGCGAAAGACGAAAACGTCAATCGGCTCCACTACTGAACGATTATTGGTGCGCGCGTAGGAACGCAAAGCAGCCATGCCGGCCTCAAAATCATCTTGAGTCAAGCGAGCCAGCACTGAGTCGCCACCAGCCGCCAGCTTTTCTACGTAAGCGTGATAATTCGGCGCGATTTCCTGAGTGATGAGGTCCTCGTCAATTTCGCTGAAACCAGCTCCCTCAAACACCTCGCGAATTGACGCCCGTGTGCCCAGACATTGTTCGAGGATGGGCCGGCTCTCGGGGAAAAAATCTACGTAAGGATAAGATGGAATGCAGTCACATGTTCCGGCTCGCAGGAAGAGCGTGCCCCCAGCCCGCAGGACGCGATGGCACTCGCGCGCTGCGACGGCGCGATCCTCGAAGTGATGAAGGGCCATCGAGATGAAAATCAGGTCTACGGAATCATCGGGAAGTGGAATGATTTCGGCACATCCGAGCTCGTATTGTACACGCGGATCGTGTCGCTTTGCTCGTGCTTGTTCCAACATTTTTCGTGACGGATCTACACCGACGACTTGTGCATCAAAGCAAACCGCAAGTGCCTCAGAGAAGCGTCCAGTACCGCAGCCTAGATCGAGAACCATTTTGAGCTGCTGATCTTTCACGTAAGACGAAACGACGTTCATCCAGAGATTAAGCACTTCGGGACCATGGTCGCGGCCACGATCATAACCAGCAGCGATATCCGTTGCGTCGTAATCCATATCGTGAAACGTCGCCGCAAAAAGGCTCAAAAGCGCAAAAACGTACGGAAATGATTTGTGCTAAATCTCCATTAAGTCCTTACCGACTATAACCTGTCCTTTAAAGTAAGCGCGTACGCCTTCAGCCCACTGTGCATCGGTAATCGATGCGTCATCACCGGGAACGAAGTGCGTCAGCACAAGCGTCTTTACTCGTGCCTGCGCAGCGATCTTGCCGACGTCTTCCGGCAGCGTATGCGCGGCCATCAGGTGCTCGCGCAGTCTTTTCGCGTTCGGCAGACGCTTGAGCAGCGCCTCAATACCGGGCAGGTACATCACCTCATGCACGAGTACATCAGCATCTTTCGCAAATTCGGCAAGCTCCGGCGCGTAAGCCGTGTCTCCGGAGATCACTACTGAACGATCTTTGGCGTCGAAGCGATATGCATACGACTGTTTGATGGGCGGGTGACGAACCAGACAGGCACTGACTTTCACGTCATCATTCACCAGCACGACACCGGGCTTGATTTCATGCGTGGTGAGCAGCTTGCGCGGATCAGTACGGCCCTCGTCTACGATGCGCGTGTCGATATCAAACTTAAGATAGTTGAAAAAATCCTGCGCCATCTTGTTCAGGCCGGGTGGACCATAAGCATTGATCTGCGCCGGTAAGCCTGTGATCCATGTATTGTAGACCAGTGGTCCAAACTCCATATTGTGATCGGAATGATGATGCGTGATGAAGATGTAACGGAGCTGGTTAAGCGCGACGCCGTAAGTTATCAATTGCTTCGACACGCCATAGCCGCAGTCGACGAGATATGGAACGTCGTTTATGAGGATTAGCGTCGCGGGATTGCTGCGCCCAGTTTCGCCGACTCTTGGTCCACCTTTCGTGCCCAGCAGCACGACTCGTGTCTGTCGATTAAAGCCTTTGGCATTGCGAAACGCGTGCGCAATCATAAAACCTGTCGCACACGCGAGAAACGTTCTGCGGCTAGTTTGCATAGCACGAAGTTTAGCCGCAAAAAGGCATAAAAGTCACAAAATATGTTTTGTGTTTTATGTGCCTTTTTGTGGCTAATATTCGTTAGAGAGTCTAAACTGCCGCCATGCTAACCGACTTCTTCTACGCGTTTCGCACACTACGCAAGAGCCCTACGTTCACAATCACAGTCGTAATCACCATTGCCCTCGCTATTGGTGCGAGCACTGCGATCTTCAGTGTCACGAATGGCGTGTTACTCCGGAAACTTCCTTATAAGGATCCGGAGCGGCTGGTCCTGGTTCGCAACGATCTTCGGCAACGGAATGTCAAAGATTTTCCGCTTTCGAATGTCGACTTTCTCGACGTGCGCAATGGCGCAAAAAACAACTTCGACGATTTCGCTGCGGTCAATACTTTTCGCGCCACTCTTCCCGGGTTGGACGGTACGCCTGAGCGAGTCCGGCTGGCAGCAGTGTCCACTAACTTCTTTCAGATGATGGGCGGCTCGATCATCGCGGGCCGAGACTTTCAGGAATCTGACGGAACGCCCCAGCCGGCGCCACCAGCGGCGCAGGCCGGCAATGCTCCTGCCGCTAATCAACCACCTCCGTTGCCGACAATGGCAATTCTCGGCAATGCATACTTCCAACAGCGCTTCGGTGGCGATCGATCAATAGTCGGTAAACCGCTTCCAGTATCCGCTGCGTTTGGACCACCTCCAATCATTGTCGGTGTCCTTGCGCCGGGTTTTGAATTACTGTTTCCGCCGAAAGCGAATCTCGAGCAGTTTCCGAGTGTGTGGATCGCTGCGCGCATTCCCTACGACGTTGCTAACCGCAATAACGTGCAGTGGCGTGTTATCGGACGACTGAAGCCTGATGTCGCGATCGGACAAGCCCAGGCCGAAGTCGAGACGGTCGATCAAAAGATTCGTGAAGAAAATACCATCGCGAAGACAGCCGGTCAGTACTTACAACTCGTGCCGATGAAGCAACACCTTGTCGACGAAGTTCGACCCGCGATTCTTGCGCTCATGGGTGCGGTCATTTTCCTGCTACTGATTGCGTGTGCGAACGTGGCGAACCTGATGTTGGTCAGAGCTGCGTCACGCGAACGAGAGCTCGCTGTTCGTGCCGCACTCGGCGCTGGTTGGTGGCAGTTAGTTCGGCAAACACTCGCCGAAGCGATCGTGTTAGCCGCATTGGGAACGGCCCTGGGAGTGGGACTTGCGTATTTAGGTATTCGCCAACTGCTTGTGATCGCGCCCGAGAATCTGCCTCGCCTGAATGCGATCGGGATTGATCGACAGGTGTTGGCATTTTCGATATTGGCAGGACTGTTGTCCGCTATGATCTTTGGTCTAATTCCGGCGCTTCGCACCGCGAAACCAAATCTCATGGACATATTACGTGCTGCCGGACGAAGCGGCGCACTCGGCGCGGCCGGACTGCGCAATGCAGTGGTGATAGTGGAAGTCGCGCTCGCATTTGTACTGCTGATTGGCTCGGGGTTGATGTTCCGCACCTTCCTTAACATTCAACGTGTGAATCTCGGGTTTGACGCGCGCGGGCTGCTAACGTTTCAACTTCTCGGAAACATCGGCGCCACACCTCAGGAAAGAGATAGCTTCAAGCGACAGCTTCGCGAGCAGCTCAGCGCGATCCCCGGTGTGAAGAGTGTGACAGCGTCATTTCCACTTCCGCTCGCGGGCGGGTTTAGTCCTGTGAGATGGGGTGGCGCCGAAGCTCAAAACGATCCCAGCAAGTTTCAGGCTGCCGATCTTCAGATCGTTCTGCCCGGATACTTCGAGGCGATGGGCACGACACTTCTGTCCGGACGCACCTTCACGCAGGAAGACAGCGCGCCCGATCGGAATCTGCTGATAGTGGACCAGGCACTCGCGGCGAAGGCATTTCCAAACGAGTCTGCTGTTGGAAAACGGATCCTGTTTCGCGTGCGCACGAATGAGGCTCAATGGGGAGAGATCATCGGTGTGGTGGCCCATCAGCGCAACACGTCTCTTGTCGAACCAGGCCGCGAACAACTGTACGTCACCGACGGATATGTAAACCACGGCGCTGCCTCCTGGTGGGCGCTGCGGACCGATGGCGATCCGCCGGCGCTTTCCGGCGCGGTGCGCGATACAGTCCGCAAGATGGGCAAGGAAACGTTCATCAATCAGATGCAGCCGATGGACACGCTCGTGGTCCAGGCTCAGGCCCAGACGCGCTTTTCGCTCCTGCTGATCGGAGTCTTCTCTACGATTGCAGCGCTGCTTGCGGGTGTGGGTTTGTATGGCGTGCTTGCTACTTCGGTGCGTCAGCGAACTGCTGAGATCGGAGTGCGCATGGCACTTGGCGCAGCGCCGTCGCGCATCTTCCGTTTGATGGTCGGCAAGGGACTTTACCTGAGCGCTATTGGTATCGGGATTGGTCTCGTCGCCGCGTTTGCACTGACGCGTGTGCTGGCAAGCATGCTAGTCGAGGTCAAGCCTACAGATCCGGTTACGTTTGTTTCCGTCGCAGTGCTTTTCTTAGTAATCGCGTTTCTGGCTTCGTGGCTACCGGCTGTTCGAGCTGCGGGATTGGATCCAACGACAGCGCTGCGTCAGGAGTAGTTAAACTTCCTCTTGTGCTTTTTTGTCGCCTGGTTTGATTATATTTGATCAATGAAGGCTTTGCCTCAAAGTCTCAACAGAGCGCCAACGGCGCGAGATATAAAAGCCAGGGGCAAGCGCGAAGCGAAGCGGAGCGCGTCGCCCCTGGTTACAACGAGACCATAACTACGAGGCCTGAAGGGCCGAAATACATAGGTATTTCGCCCTTTTCAGGGCTGGAATAAAACTTTGATTACCTTCCAGGGGCGACGCGCTCCGCTTCGCTTCGCGCTTGCCCCTGGCTTTTATATCTCGCGCCTTTGGCGCTGCAATTCGTATGTTTGCTGACTCTTGAGGCAAAGCCGCGAATGAATATCCAGGATCTTATTGAGGTCAATCCAAAAAAAGATGAGCGGTGTTCCAGTCTTCGCCGGAACTCGCGTACCCATCGGACATCTGTTCGAGTACTTGGCAAAAGGCGAAACGCTAACGGAGTTCTTACGACAATTTCCCAGTGTAACTCACGACCAGGCACTGGGAGTCCTCGAGTTATCAAAATCAGGTATGGGGTTCAGCGGCGACTAGCGCGTGCGGGAGGAACATTGGGAATGTTGTGACGGGTCGGAATCCGAGCAGTTCGTAAATTGAACGGGCCATGGGAGTGGAATGCAGGATGACTCTGTTTAAGTTCGAAGCTCGTCCCGCTTCGTTTATCGAATGACTGGTTATCGCCGCTGCGAAATGGCGCGAGCGAAAGTCAGGCAAAGTCGCCACCAGTGCGACATACAGATAACCGTCGCGCACATACGTCGTAGATGTAGTGACGGGATTGCCGTTGAAGTAACCGACGTAACCAAAACAGCCTTCACCCCAGAGCTCTTCACGATCAAGAGCCTCTCGCGCCATCTCCCCTGGAACTCCATATCCTCCCGCATTGATATCTGCTACCGCTTGTCGAAGTTCTCTGCTATCAACTCGACGATACTCCAAATCCTTAACTGAACTATCGGACTTCAGTTGCTCGCAGATCATTCCAGTGGCCTCTGAAACCTGCACCCAGCCGTATTCACCAAATAGCCCTGCAGTCTGCTCGGATGTAGCCGGCAGCCAGCTATCGCAGGCTATTAACATTCCGAACTGCTTCTTTTGTCCGGTGTAGGCGGCAACAGTTTCGAGCGTGGATTTGAGATCAGAGAGATTTGCAATCGGCGCCGACAGAAAGATCATATTTAATATGGGCCATTGAACCCCGGCCCACGTCGCCAGCACGCCCGACTGTTCAACCACTTCTCCACCAATTCCTCGGGCATACATGGTCCATATTTCCTGAAAGGTGCGGTTCGATTCCTGGATATCGTTCATTGGAGTTCTTTCAGTCAGTTAGTGAAAAGATCGCAGCCATTGTAGCAATGCTTCGCCGTTTGGGCTGCCGAGACCGGTGCAAGCATCCCAACCCGGTCGCGCATGATAGGCGCGCGTCCGGCTCGATCCGTTGTACCCGTGCGTGATATCGAAAATTGCAACCGCGCTGTTGGTCTTCAGTCGATAAAGCAACGGCGTGAGAAAACCGACTCTCATTCCCAGAGCCTCGTTCAATCGAGCAACGAGTGCTGCCCATAATGGAGCAACGGCGCTTGTGCCCCCAAGGGACATGCGTGTGTCATCCGCTTCGATCAGGTAGCCGGTATCCGACGAAGCATTTGCCGCGACGTCAGGAATGCCTCGACCCGCGCTGTGCCCGTCGCTGCGACGCAGTGGCACCTTTGCGTTCTTTTGATAACGTGGCAATGGAAACAACTCGCTCACTCCGCCACCCGATGCAAGCTGGTACTGCTTCCATTGATTCCAAACCACTTCATTTCGCGAACCGTCTTTTCGCACTTCGAGACGCGTACCGCCACACGCCAACACATGCGGGCTCGACGCGGGAAACGCTATCGTGAATAACTGATTACCGTTTTCAGAAATCCCGCGATCGCCGGAAGAGCAGCAAATCGTAATACCGCGGTGCGCCGCCAACTGAAAAAGATTATCGATCTGTTTGATTGCCTCAGGAGTCCAGCCCTGTTCTGCTTCTCCCCAGCTAATGGAGATGACTGACAGGTCATGTCGCTTGTCGAAGATCGCGGCCTGCAAAGTGCTGAGCCATCCCTTTGTGGTGTTCTCACCGAAATAAATCACTATCATTGCATCTGGAGCAAGACTTGCCGCCACTTCAATGTCGAGATATACCTCCGTATCCGAGTTCAGCGTTCCTGGTTTTCCACTTGGCTGATTAGTTCCCGGCGACACTTCTTTGACGACGAGTTTGGGTGACTTCACTCCGACAGAGCTGAAATAAGAATGGAGTTGCTTTTCACGAAAACCGCCGCCGAATTCCAGGAGTCCAATGCTTTGTCCTTTGCCACTCGCATGTTGTGGAAAGTTATAAAGGTTCGCAAACTCGGCTGGCGGTCGGCTCTTGGAGGTCACAGGTGGTGGAGTGATATTGTTCGCAGACATTCCATGCGCTAGACCATGCGGCCGTCTACTCGCAGGACGATTATCTAATCCAAACACTCCAGTCACTACTTGCTTTAGCTCCGCCGGAATGGTGATTTCCTGATCGTGAGTTATATAAGGAGAGGCATAGCGCGGTTCGCGGCGATGGACCAACTTGATGCCAAACGCGCGGTTGAATTGCGCAACGGTCCCGCGTAACAACACACTTGCCCCTGCGGCGCTCACGGCAGTGCAGCGAAAGCCATGACTGCGGGCATATCTGCGTACCTGTGAGACATCAGCTGCATCAGGCGCGAAAGTTTTGCCGATGTCGCTAACCCTAAGATGGTGTCGTTGGGCCAATGGCACGTCAGCGAGTGAAGTCAGCGGCGACGGGTCGACCTTACGACGTAAGGTCAACATGACCTCAATCTCTTTGTCGCCGCGCACGGTGGATGACCTCTCGATGTTTGACTTCATGGTGAAACCGAGTTCATTATACAGCGATCTCAAAACCCCCAAGTCCCAGGATATTAACGATGACTAACCTAGAAAGACTTCAAGAAGCCGGACTAATCGCCGACAATTACCAGTTTAGTGACGACGACAAAGATGCGATCGAGTCGTTGAGCCCTGCCGAGGTGGACCACATAATCTCCAGTAAGGAAAAGCTCGGAGAATCGTTCATCCGTCAACATGTGCCTCATGGCATGATGTTCTAAAGCCGTGTCGACCACATCTCGGCCGGCCGCGCAGCTATCGAATAGCGAGCTGCTGCGGACACGGATTGCACTATTCAGCGCAGGCTTGGACCAGGCTGCTTATGAATTCTGGATGCATCCAGAATTCATAACAGTCTATCGCGAATACCTCTTCCAAAGTCACTCGATCATTCGAGCGAGTGTGCCGCTGATGAAAGCGACCTTGGAATGCTGCCGCGCACCGAAGTATCTGCCTGATCCGGTGTTGAAGTTGTTCGGCGACTATCTCGAACGTCACATTCTCGAAGAGACTGGACACGACGAATGGATTCTCGACGATGCCGAGGTGTTGGGTATCGAACGTCGCGCTCTGCTCGAACGCATACCCAAACAGACGGCCCTCCAGATGGTCGGGTCACAATACTATCTGATCAATCACTACAATCCCGTGGCAATGCTCGGATACATCGCTGTCATGGAAGGTACGCCTCCGCACACCGAGTTCATCGAAGATGTTGCCCGGCGTAACAGATTGCCGCTGGATGCTTTCAGCAGTTTTATGCTACACGCCAAGGTCGATCCAAAACACCGCGCCGATCTCGATCTACTACTCGACAAGCTTCCACTCCGGCAGGACCAAATGGGACTGATTGGATTATCTGCGCTGCAAACAATTCAATACCTGAAAACAGTTCTCGCCGACGTTAACACATCACATCTGTGTTAGGATG
>DASUYO010000221.1:0-5921 GCA_036377375.1 Pyrinomonadaceae bacterium | reverse complement strand
GGACACTATCACGATTTGCTAAATGATATTGATAAGGAGCTCGTGATGGCGGATATTAACGACTGGATCGACGCGCGTGTTCCCGTAGTACAAACCAAATCCGTGGCTCTCTGAGTGGGGGCTGGTGTTACGTTGATGAGTTACTTCCGAATCAGTTCCTGGATCGTTAACGAGTGAATGGTGCGGCGTGCTCGGAGCGACGGCCTGAAACAAAACCCTGGGGACAGTGGCGAGTATGTAATGCTACGACAGTGGTAGGAGGTTCAAATGAGAGAAGAAGATCTGGAATTACTGATAGGAATGGACGACCCAGGCGAGGATACCCTGGAAGAGGATACCTTCCATCTTCAAGCTGACAATATGACCGCGCATCGGTCCGGTCAGCCTCAACGAGGTGGCGACCCGACCGGCAAACAGAAGTAATCCCTGATAATGAACTTTCCACTCGCGCCAGGGAGAAACAGACGATGGGAAACCGAATCAATATTCTCGCGCAAACAACCATTCCGGCGATCACAGACGATTGGAACATCGATCGATTTTCATTGTTGCGCGATCATCTTGTTTCACTGACCGATGAAAGCGGCGAGCCACTCTACAACGTGACGGCCCGCAATCGAGAAGTCAACGTTGACGGTAACGATGCGGTACTAAGTGTGCTTGACACTACCGACTTCGACGAGCTTTGGTTGTTTGCTGTGGATTCGGGTAACGGCTTAACGGTTGCAGATTGTCAGGGCATTACGCGTTTTCGGCAAAGAGGTGGCGGGATTCTGACGACGCGTGATCATCAGGATCTCGGATCTTCACTTTGCACGCTGGGAGGCGTGGGCCGCGCTCATTTTTTCCACACCAAACATCCCGAACCTGATGAATCTCGTCATACAAGAGACGACCAGGATACCCAGACAATCTCGTGGCCCAATTATCACTCAGGCAGTAACGGTGACTATCAAAGGATCAGCGCGGTCAAGCCGGTCCACGAGCTGCTTCTAAATCCGAAGAACGATTCAGGGGTGGTTGAATATTTCCCGGCGCACCCTCACGAAGGCGCCGTTGGCGTTCCTGAAGGCGAGAATCACGCGAGTGTGATTGCAACCGGAACAAGCAAGGTTACCGGACGGGCTTTCAACTTGATTGTGGCGTTTGAAAGCGCCCGTGACGCTCAGGGCAACACGCTCGGCCGCGCGATTGCGGAATCAAGCTTTCATCATCTGGTGAATTACAATTGGGATACCTCGGCCGGTTGTCCCACATTTCTCACCGACCCACCAGGTGATCAGATTAGACGCACGCCGGAGAGACTCGCTGACATTAAGACTTACGTAAGTAATGTAGCGCGGTGGTTGGCAGCTGGAGTTTGATCTCGGAACCACCGAGTCAGATCCATCGGAAATGGAGACGTCAATGAGTAGCGTACAAATCGAACAGCTATGAGATGCCCCCGCGGCTGCCGGTACCTTGTTGGGAGTCATGTTCTTACTTGAGCGCAGAAAAGCTGGTTGGATCCATGAAGTAGCTGTCAATGTGGTTTGCCAAGGCTCCCTGGGTTTCGGATTCGGCTTTCACCTTCTGCCATTCCGGATCGGCTTGGAACGCGGTCCAGTTCTTCTGTGCTTCTTCACGACTCGGATGCTCCAGGACGTAGACGAAAAGGTTCTGCGCATACGGCGAGTCTTCCGGACGCCAATAACCAATGCTCTTCATGTTGTGTCGTTTAAAAATTGCGTCCGTATGATCGCCAAAACGAGCAATTAGCGCATCCATCTTTCCTTCGTTAACGTGATACAAGCGGAGTTCGTAGACGTGACGAGGCGCATTCGATTGCGCAAGAAAACTGAAACCGAGAGTCACTGCCGCGCCCCCAATGAACCAAAGCAGAGACGCGGTTTTGAGACCGCTCAGCTTTGCGGCCAAGAGCTTGATCATTGTGATTGCTATGCTTGTAAGCACGCTGTCCTCCTTTGAAGCGCAATTCTGCTTTCGCTTACTGGTTTTGATCTTTTTGACCGAAGCCTCTGCCCGTGAAATACAAGAATCCGACAGACGCAAACAGGAGCACGACAACCTTGAGCGTGTTTGACATAGTGCTACTCCTTTACCGATGAAAGCAGTTCCAGAACGGCACTTTGACCCTGATTGTGTAGAGTCCGGGTTGATCCGGCTGGCCCACTACTACGGCAAGGCGAACCAACGATGGCAAAGCGGCAAAAGGCTTCCACTCCAACTCTTCTGACAGAGTTGCTTTGAATGCTGAGCTACTAACGTGCACTGGCTCGTCCCTTCTCCGACGACGGTATCACAGTTGTCCAACGTAATATCCGAGCCGGTCTTCTACATCCCCTGGTTTGTGAAAGCCACGCTCTATCAACCTCTTGATCCTCTCTTGAGCGGCCGGTCGTGCTATTGAATTGATACACGCATCCCAACCGGCTCCGATTTCGACATCAGGCGCCAAACTGTTAGCGTTGACAAGGCGCTTGATATCAATGATTGCTCGCTTGTCGAATGAGGCGATCCTTGTCGCAAGCGCATCAACAAACCCATCGAGTTCGGCATCATGCAGCGATCGATTCACATACCCGTAAAGTTGGGCCAAGTCGCCGTCGATGTCGTCTCCACTTAAAAGAACCTCTAGCGCACGACCTCTGCCAATCAGTTGCGGCAATCGGGCCATTGGTCCACCCCCAGGTACCAGGCCAACACCAACTTCCCATTGAGACAGGATTGCTTTTTCTCGACTCGCAAAACGCATGTCGCAAGCAAGTGCAATCTCACTTCCGTTACCGGTCGCGCGCCCGCGAATCAACGCTATCGACACAAAAGGTGCACGACTCACCCGCACGAGGATATCGGGCCACGCTTCCAAGCCGGTGGGACCTGGAGGAAGGCTGGTCAGATTCTCGAGCTTGTCAAGAAAGTCGGAATGATTCAGAAAGAAACCTTCAACAGCACTATCAAAAACTACAACTTTGACCTGCTCGTCAGCTTCGAGTGCGGCCATAATCGCTTTCATTTCGAGAATCGCTTCCGGACCGAAGATGTTCAGCGGCGGATTGTCGAATGTGACTTGCCAGTATGTGGACGACCGGCGTGTCAAACGCACCTGTTTGCTCTTTATTGCTGTTGCATTTTCGCTTGTCATCGTTCTGCTCCTACTCAATCCTCAACGTCTGCTCCATCGAGTAGCATTGATCCCAGATAAAAACATCGAAGGCAGCCAATCTCTCGGACCACTTCGGCGTGAGCGTATTGACGCATTGAGCCGCGACGCGATCAATGTAGTTATCGAAGAACGCCCAGGGATTGCCTTTATCCTGCGGGTTCAATTCCGCTCCCAAATCGGTCGTTGCCAGAGCGGTCTTCGCGGCCTGCTTGATGTCGTGAAGGAACTCGAGTTGGATTTCCACGTCAGCGTGTGTACCGGTACGGGCAACGTGACCACCGATGAACGTGTCCCAATCCATCTTGTTGATAAGCTCAACTTGCTCGAAGTAGGCCGGAACATCCTGGGCGACAGCAAAACGACGCCAGGGCATCCAGCCCGGGAACACGAGATCGATCGCCATCAGAACCCTTTGGGCGGGTGCGTAAATGAAGATGTTGCCCGGCACATGCGCATTGCCATAGTAAGAGAGCTCCAGTACTTGTTTTCCCACCTTTAGCATGTATTTGTCGGCAAAGGTGACTGTTGGTAGCGGTCTCTCCGGGTCGGCGTCTCGCTTCAATCGCCGCAGCGTTTCCTCCTGCGCAATGATGATCGGAGAGCCGCCCAGCGTCTTGGTTCCGCCAATGTGATCAGCGTGACAATGGCTGTAAATGACATGCGTTACTGGCTTGTCGGTTATCTCGGCAATCGCCTGGTGAATACGCGTCGCGAATGCCTGAGGAGCATCCACGACGACAACACCGCGATCGTAAACAAGAAACATCGACTGGATCGCGTTGTCGGTGATCATGTACAGACCGTCGCCAAGTTTCTGTAAGCGATAACCTTTAACTGGATCGATGGCTGGGCCTTGAGATGAAGCCGGTACATCCAGGTACTTGCCAGTTCTCACTCCGATGGGCGCAACCGACGGCATCTTCGAATATGGCTCTCCTGCCGCTCCCGGAACACGGTCAGGGTCTGAGGATTGAGCCAGCGCGAGAATTGGGAACATGCAAGTAATGGCAATGATGAAAGCCGCGAGCATAGCGCGCCTGATAAAAGTGTCTGTCGTAACAACCTCCTGCGAATCAAACCTTCATGGGTGGACCTCACATTCAACTTGGAATCGACCGCTCTGCTTGAACCTGTTCGTCTTCGGTAATGATGATGCGTGCAGCGCGGTCGTGCGTGAGCGCTGACCAGCCCCAATTCCACAACGTCTCGATCCTGTTGCGCATTCCACTTAGCAACGCAAGATGAACGCCTAGCCAGGCGAAATAAGCGAGCGGACCATGCAGTGTCCGCTTATTTGGAAACTCGACTACGGCGGAACCGCGTCCAATTGTGGCCATGAATCCTTTATCCCAATATTTAAAGGCCTGGGTTTCGTTTCCCAGTATTAGGCGCGCGATCTGTTTCCCAACATGTTCTCCCGATTGCATGGCCACTGAACCCAGTTGAGGCAGAACCTTGCCTTCTGACGCCACTTCACCCATATCACCCACAACAAAGATCTCCTGATGGTCCGGCACACTCAGATCAGGATTCAGTTTTACGCGCCCGCCACGACCTTGCGGCATCCCGAGCATGCGTGCGAGAGGGTTAGCCTGCACGCCGGCAGCCCAGACGAGGGTGTGCGCTTTGATCTCTTCGCCTGATTTCAGTTTCACTGATGTTGGTCCAATCTCGGAAACTGCTTCGCCCAGGCGGATCTCAACTCCTCGTTCTTCCAGTTCCTTTTTCGCGTACGCTCGCAAATTCTCTTGAAATGCCGCTAACACCTCATGGCCCATCTCGATGAGGATTATCCGCGCCTTCTCGGTTGCGAGTTGGTGATAGTCCTGCGGTAGTAAGTTATAGAAGAGATCAGATAAGGCGCCGGCAGTCTCCACACCTGTAGGTCCTGCTCCAACTACGACGAAAGTCAGCGCGCCATCGTCAATGATTGCGGGATCTCGATCGGCGGCTTCAAATCGCTGCATCACCTGGTTACGGAGTTTTACTGCATTCATCAACGTGTAGAGGGGGAAGGCGTGTTCGGCTGCTCCAGGAGTGCCGAAATAGTTAACCGTCGCTCCGCCTGCAAGCACGAGGTAGTCGAAGGTGATTTCGTGACCATCATCGATCTGAATCTTTCGTCCGGGCACATCGATACCCGTAACCGTTGCCAGATGGAAATTCACGTTCTCCTGATGTCGAAACATGCTACGCACCGGCGCACCGACGTCTTCGGCGTTCAGGAGTGAAGTCGCCACCTGATAAAGGAGGGGCTGGAATGTGTGATAGTTGTGTCGATCGATTAGAGTTACCTCAACGGGAACGTGGCCCAATTGCTCTGCGACTCCGAGTCCGCCGAAGCCGGCGCCCACAATCACGACGTGTGGATAGTTGCTCATTTTCTTTTTACCTTCGATCTGCGAGCAGCGATTGCATAACTTGTCCGCCCAGCAGCGAGATTTTAGTAGCGGTCGATATCACGAGGTTTTCAATGCGTATTTCCTGTTCATGCGTCAAGGGGCCTAGCCGGCGTCGCCATCGCGCGAGTTCTGCGCGCGCAATGTCGCTGGGGTCACACGATGGGCATTTACCTGGGGCATTGCTAGCCACGTGCAAGACCTCCGAGTTCCTTCCAACCGAAGGAACTCTGAAGCTGACTCATGGCAGTCCGCCGCTGTTCACGCGATTCTATTACCCAGCTCTTTACAATCATCTCAGTTGTTAATCGTGGCTTTGCTGGAGCCGCAACCTCACTGGAGTGTTTATTATCTTC
>DASUYO010000220.1:0-4299 GCA_036377375.1 Pyrinomonadaceae bacterium | reverse complement strand
AGCGACATCAGGAGTTATCAGCATTCCGATAAATGACGATGCTCTCGATGAAGCTGACGAGACTTTTACTCTGAACATAACTGCGGTTCCGGGAATCGTTACGCAGTCTCAGACCACTGCGACAATCCTGGATAACGATCCGACACCGTCGATATCCATCGCCGATCTCAACGTAGTCGAAGGCGATTTGACAAATAACACCGCTTTCTTTCAGGTGAGCCTCTCTGCACCAAGCGGACGCACTGTCACAGTCGATTATGCGACCGCCGCCAACACTGCGACTGCATCAGATTTCGTGCCGGTCAGCGGAAATCTGACGTTTGCTCCAGGTCAAACTGTAGCTAACGTCCCGGTCCAGATTATTGGCGACACGCTCTGCGAGAGCGATAAAACATTTTTTGTTAACTTGAGTAATCCTGCCAACGCCACTCTCAACGATGCTCAAGCCCTCGGAACGATAGTAGACAACGATGCTCCTGTCCTTGTTATCGATGCATCTTCGCAACGTGCGATTGCACTCGATTCGGTGAACCTGGTTCACGAGCCGTTCGCGCTAAACAACCCGACTTACTTTGGCGACGATAAAAGGACTCGCATAGCTATCTTCAGTCTCAACTTGATCCTGGAGCCTGGGCTCGTCGTTACCGCGCAAGCGGTTGACAGCCAGCAAAACGTTTATCAGCTTCCGGTTGAGTTCGTCGGAACTGTCCCAAGCTTTATCGCAGTCACACCGCAGGAACCCTTTCTGACGAAAATAGTCTTTAGGCTTCCTGATGGAATTCCGACTACTGGCGATCTGCAAGTCAGCATCACCACGCGCGGTAAGACGAGCAACAAGGTCCTCATCGCCCTCAAGCCCTAACTAGCCACAAAAAGGCACAAAAGTCACAGAACCGAGCGCGGTAGCGCCGGGTGAATCTTGAATTTTCAGATCTACCCGGCGCTACCGCGCTCGGTTCTGTGCCTTTTGGCGCGCACGCTTTGACAATCTAGGTATCGGTCCGTATGATGCCTACCGTTTCTAGGTATCGTGATTCGGAGGAGACCAACGTGCCAAAAAACAAAGCAGATCTGTTACAGGGAACGCTTGACATGCTGATTCTCAAAGCACTTTCGCTCGGGGAGCTGCACGGCTACGGGATCATTCAACGCATTCGCCAACTGTCAGACGAAATGTTGAGTGTTGAGCAAGGATCGCTGTATCCGGCGCTCTATCGCATTGAGCAAAAAGGGTGGGTTTCAGCGCGCTGGGACATACATGAAACAGGACGCGAGGCGAAGTTTTACAAGCTGACGCGCAGTGGTCGAAAGCAACTCGAGACGGAAGAGGCGAGCTGGGATCGACTCTGCCTCGCTATCGCAAAAGTGCGACAGGCGACATAAGGCACAAAAGGATTCAGAGAAGGAATTTTAGAATGAAGTGGTTCAACATACTGCGAGATCGCATCCGGGCTTTACGGGGACGTGAAAAAGTCATTCATGACATTGACCGTGAGATGCGCTCGCATCTCGAATTGCAGGTGGAAGCAAACATGCGAGCAGGGATGTCGCCGGAAGAAGCACACGAAAAGGCGATGCGCAGTTTTGGAAACGTCAATCGCGCCGTAGACGCGGCTTACGATGTCAAAGGTGGCGGCCTGTTTGAAACGCTGGCGCAGGATCTTCGCTACGGCCTGCGCATGCTCATCAAACACAAAGCATTCACTTCAATCGCAGTCGTCACGCTAGCTCTCGGCATTGGCGCCAACACGGCAATCTTCTCCGTCGTCAATGAATTGTTGCTGCGCCCACTTCCGTATCGCGACGCAGAACGAATCATGATGCTTTGGGAAGTCACTCCCGAGGGCCGCCATCAAAACACCACTTCGCGTGCGAACTATCGCAGTTGGCGTGACCAGAGCTCGAGTTACCAAAACATCGCCGCATTCACCGATCAACGACTCAACCTCACGGGCACCGGCGAGCCGGAAGAGCTGTCGGTACAATTCGCCACGCCCGACCTCTTCAAAGTGCTCGGCGTCGATCCGATTCTTGGTCGCACTTTTCTGCCGGAGGATGACAAAGATGGCCGCTCTCCCGTCGCAGTGCTCAGCTACAGCTTATGGCAACGACGCTTTGGCGGTGACCGCAATATCATCGGTCAGCAGATAAGACTCAATGCCGTGAAGTTCACCGTCATCGGCGTGATGCCGCCGAATTTTCAGTTTCACGTCAAACAACGTTCGGGCACAGGCAGGCCGGCTGAGCTCTGGTCTGTGTTGCCGATGCCGATTGCACCAGGCGCAAGCGACCGTGGGCGATTCCTTTCAACAGTCGCGCGCTTGAAAGACGGCGTCAGCCCGGATCAGGCTGCAGCCGAGTTGCGCACGATCGAAGCACGACTTTCAGACGAATCACCGGACTACAACAAGAATTACTCCGCAGAAGTTCTGCCGCTGCGCGAACAATTCTTCGGAAATGTACGACGACCACTCTGGTTAATGCTTGGCGCAGTGGCTTTTGTGTTGCTCATCGCGTGTGCAAACGTGGCGAACCTTCTGCTTTCCTTCGCCACGACACGCGAGAAAGAGATCGCAGTACGCGCTGCTCTTGGTGCGCGCCGCACGCGCATCGTGAGGCAGTTGCTGACTGAGAGTCTTTTACTTGCGCTGCTTGGCAGTGTGCTGGGTTTGGGCTTCGCCTGGCTGGGAATCAAAGCACTGATCGCGATTAGTCCTCGCGATCTGGTGAGCCTGCAAACTGTCGGTCTGAATCTCACTGTCCTGGCGTGGACTCTTGGCGTATCTGTACTCACAGGCATCATCTTCGGGTTGGCACCGGCGCTGCACATCTCGCGTCTGAATCTCAACGACTCACTGAAAGAAGGCGGCAGATCTGATGCGGGCCACGCGAGCGGAAGCCGTCGCCTACGCAACGCACTGGTTGTTACCGAGATCGCGCTCGCTGTTGTGCTACTCGCCAGCGCGGGTTTGCTGATTAAGAGTTTTATACGCCTGCAACAGGTGGATCGCGGATTCAATACCGACAATGTACTGACGATGGTGGTCCGTCTGCCTGATGCTCGCTATCGAGAGGATCCTCAGATCGTCAACTTCTTTTCGCAGGCACTCGAGCGAGTGCGCAACCTGCCGTCAGTTCGTTCGGCGGGTATAGTCAACTTCCTGCCGCTGTACGGAGGCCTTGGCTCTAACACTGGATTCAAGATCGTGGGCCAGCCAGAGCCGCCGCCGGGACAAGGCCCGAGCACCGATGTACGCGTTGCTGATGCAGGTTACTTCGCAACAATGGATATTCCACTGTTGCGTGGCCGCAACTTCTCCGAAACCGAACTAAGAGAACCGAAGCACGTGATCCTTATCAACGAAGCACTGGCTCGGAAACACTTTCCTGGCCAGGATCCGATCGGACAGCGGCTCGACGTCGAGATGTTCGATCAGCCGACGCCGGCCGAGATTATCGGTGTAGTAGGAAACGTGCGCTACGACAGTCTCGTCGATGAATCGCCACCGGCGGTTTACTTCCCGCATCCGGATCTCGCTTACTCGTTTATGACGATCGTCATTCGCACTGACAGCGAGCCAACAGCGATCTTTCCGGCAGTACAAAGAGAGATTCGCGCACTCGATCCGAATCAACCTGTTTCAGACGTGCGAACGATGAATCAGGTGATCTCTGAGTGGGTCAGTCGTTCGCGATTCAACACGCTGCTGTTGGGACTCTTCGCCGGACTCGCGACGCTGCTGTCAGCGGTTGGGATCTTTGGAGTGATGAATTATTCAGTGGCCTTGCGCACACGCGAGCTCGGACTACGGTTGGCAGTCGGCGCACAGCCGCGACAAGTGTTACTGCTCGTATTGAAACAAGGATTCGTGTTGACTATCGTCGGCGTCGTGCTTGGACTCGGGGCCGCATTCGGACTGACGCGTCTGTTATCAGGACTGCTGTTCGGTGTCGCGGCGGCTGATGTGACGACGTTTACGACGATCTCGGTGCTGCTGGTGATTGTTTCACTGCTTGCGTGTTTTTTACCGGCGCGACGCGCGATGCGCATAGATCCGTTGCGCGCGCTGAGATACGAGTAAAAAGTTAGCCACGGATCTTCACAGAGATCTGTGTTACGCTGTGACCCCGATGGCTGCGCTGGAAAATACTGGCGAGTGGGGTCGGACAGCCGGAACGAAGCTCGGCTGGTTGATTGCCGGGCGGCTGGTCACAGCACTCGTGCTGAGCGTTGTCGGGACGTTTTGGACCACAACCGGTGAAGCGTCCCACTCGATCAATAAAAGCCTCGGGCTGCTG
>DASUYO010000219.1:0-3850 GCA_036377375.1 Pyrinomonadaceae bacterium | reverse complement strand
TCGCCCTGCAAACTCTCAATCGCGAAATCTTCGTTCACTGAGCCGATAACGAGATCGCTTGGCTCGAGCACAACTGCATAGTCTGCCGTGTCAGGAATCGCGCCTCCCGAAGTGATGGCAGCGAGACGTGCGCCGCGACGTCCGCGCAGCCGTTTATTGACCGCATCGTGATGCAGGTACGTAGACCGCCGGCCTCGTTTTGTGCTGAAACCTTCCGCAAGCATGCGCACAACAGAGTCAAACTGCTCGCGCTCCAGATTTCGATACGGATAAGCGCGGCGAATCATTCGGAAGAGATCGTCTTCACTCCACTCTTCGGCAGCGACGGCCGCGACTATCTGCTGGGCCAGGATGTCGAGCGGTCGCTCGGGAATTTCCAAACGATCGAGCTCACCGCGCCGAACTGAATCCACGATCGCCGTACACTCGACCAGCTCATCACGCGACAACGGAAAGATCCTGCCTTTTGGAAAACCAGCGACTGTGTGGTTTGAGCGGCCGACACGCTGGAGGAAGCTGGCGATGGACCGTGTCGAGCCGAGCTGGCAGACGAGATTCACGTCGCCGATGTCGATGCCGAGCTCTAGCGAAGCAGTGGCGACAAGTGCGCTTAGCTCGCCTGCCTTCAATCGCTGCTCTGCGACCAGACGCTGCTCGCGAGCCAAACTGCCATGATGCGCAGCAATGTTTTCTTCGCCGATCCGTTCACCCAAATGACGCGACACACGCTCTGCAAGCCGACGCGTGTTGACGAAGACCAGCGTAGTCTTGTGCTGGCGGATCAATTGCGCCAGTCGATCATAGACTTCATCCCAAACCTCGCCTGACATGACCGCCGATAACGGCGATTCAGGAAGCTCGATGCCGATGTCGAGTTTTCGGGCGTGCCCACTGTCGATGATCGTGCAGTTGGGCGTGTTGTTGGCGTGGACATTTTCCGTGCCGACAAGAAATCGCGCTACTTCTTCGATCGGACGCTGTGTGGCTGAGAGTCCGATGCGAACCAAAGAAGAGTTGCCGTTTGTATTCGCGTGCTGGCGTACGAGTTGTTCGAGACGCTCGATCGAGAGTGCCAGGTGTGAGCCGCGCTTGTCACCGACTACGGCGTGAATTTCATCGACGATCAGCGTGCGTGCCGTTTCCAGCATGCGTCGTCCGCCTTCACTGGTCAAGAGAATGTAAAGAGACTCGGGCGTGGTGACGACAACATGTGGCGGACGCTTCGTCATTGCCGTGCGCTCGGACGCTGGTGTATCGCCGGTGCGGACGAGCGTGCGGATGTTCACTTCCGGCAAGCCGAGGGCTTTCAGTTCAGTTTGAATGCCTTCGAGCGGGACTTGTAGGTTGCGCTGCACGTCATTGCTGAGTGCTTTCAACGGCGAGACGTAGATGACGTGAGTGGAATCGTCGAGCTTTCCTTCGACGCCGAGCCGGACGAGATCGTCGATGGCTGAAAGAAATGCGGCAAGAGTTTTACCGGAACCAGTCGGCGCAGCGATCAGCGTGTGCCGTTGTTTCTTGATCTCGGGCCATGCCTGTAGCTGGGACTCGGTGGGAGCGGGAAAGGTGCGCGCAAACCAGCGCGCCACTGCTGGGTGAAAGATTTCCAGTTTCATAGGTGAAATGCATTATAAAGGACGCCACAAAGAGGCACAAAGTTCACAGATGAAAATCCGTGCTCTTGATCCGTGCTCATCTGTGGCCCTATTCAAACTGTTTCCTGAATTGCTCGAATTGCTCCTTCAACTTCTCCACCTCGGAAGTCAGCTCTTCGACCTTCTGCTCTAAGCTGGCGCGTCGCAATGGCGCCGGTGCAGCAGTGGTCTCCGTGAATGCTTCGAGATCGATCTCGCCGGAAAGCAAGTGAGCAAAACGGCCTTCCTTCTGACCAGGTTGACGCGGCAAACGCGCAACCAGCGGCTCATCGCGCGTGATGAGTGCATTCAGTGTCGCTTCAACCTCCTCGAGGCCGGAGAATTCGTGCAGGCGTGAGGCGTTGCCGCGCAGCTCGCCGAGTGTTTGCGCGCCGCGCAGCATCAGGACACACATCAATGCCACCTCCGGATGGGTCAAGTGCATCACTTCGGGCACCACGTGCTTGTATTTCGGTACGCGACTCGTGCTGCCGTAGAAAACGTACGCGAGATTCTTCTCACGCAGGGTTTCGACTGCATCGGCGACCTGGTTCTCGGAATATGAAGTAACGGGATTGCGGTTGTTCTTCTGATTGCACGCGAGCGTCAGCGCGTTAAGCGTGAGCGGGTAATACTCAGGGGTAGTCACCTGCTTCTCGATGAGCGAGCCCAGGACGCGTGTTTCGATGTCGGTTAGGATGGTTGCCATGAAAGAAATAGGTCCTAAGGACTAGCTTTGCCTCAAAAGTGTTTTTCGCCACAAAAATGCACAAGAAGCACAAATGATTTCCTGAGTTTTGTGCTCTTTGTGCCTTTTTGTGGCTGTGATTGTTTTCAGTGATCGTCGTCCACGGTACTCGGTCGCTGGCCTTGTCCTCGTCCCTCAGAGCGCCCGACGTTCAGGTTGTCGTAATTCAGTGCCGCATTAAACAGCAGGAAGAACTCACCCTGCGTCTGATGCCGCCACATCGGGTTCGTCGCAAACATCACCACATGACCACGACCAACCGGCACATCGACAACCGCCGGCTTGTTCGCGAGCTCATTGCCGCCTGCAAGCATGCCACTAACCAGAAGGTTCTTCTCGTCAGACGCAAAACGCAGCACGACACGCGGCCGCTCCGGCGGCGGTGTGAAGAACGGGCTTTCACGAACGTCCGCATCGGGATCCGGCCGGTTGTTAGGATCCAAAGGCCGCGGCTGTGGCATCGCCTGAATCACATCCGGATCGTTGACGCCGCCGCGTCCGGAAGCACGCGAGCCTCTGCCACTGTCGCCGCCACCACCTCCACCGCCGAAGCCGCCACCTCCACCCGTCGTGACCTGAAACAGCGGTGACTGGTTGAAATAAAGCGGCAACCCGGCATCGTAGCCGTAAGCAATTGGACTCTTTCGATCGGAGAACGTGGAGTTGTAGATCGAACCACGTGCCTGAAGCTTGTCTGCCTGTTGAATGGAGACGCCGTTAGTGATGCCGTAATCGATTGGTACCTGTGAAATGCCGGCGATAGTGATGAAGAGACCGCCATCTTCGATAAACTTTTGCAGGTTTGCCACGCCGGCGACCGTCATTCCACCACGCATATCGTCGGTCTGATCCGGTGAATTCGCAAAGTTTGGTGTTACGGCGGAGGCTTTCCAGGGAATTGGGTCGCCGCGCTTGGGCATGCCGTTGACGATGGTCTGTGCTGAACCGCCTACGGGCGGGAAAATCAACACGTCAAACTTTTCGCGCAGGTTCGGCGTGTCGCGGATAACCTGGTCGGAGATGTACGTGTAGGGTATTTGCAACTTGTCAAATTCGATGCGATACCAACCTTCATTTTGTGTGTTGATCCAGGTGTGAACAATCGCGATGCGCGGCACGGCGAGCTCGTGAGTCTTCACTTCCGGAAGCTTTTCTACGCCGACTGCTTTCAATCCTAATTCGGTAACCGCCGACTCGAGCCGGGATCTCAAATCTGCGGGATTCCCGTCCTTCTTGACGATAAACGAGCCGGTATTGAACTGCTGATCGCCGATCTTGAACGAATCTTCAGCCGCGCCGATCTTCACGTCTTTCAACCTGAAGCGTAACGTGGCGAGCGTGTTGTCAGTATTGTGATTGATGACGTAAGCAACTGCCGAAGCCGGACCGGTAAGCTGGCCCGTCACCCTGACGTCTTGCGTGATCAGAGTCGCGGGCGCATCGAGCACGCTCTTATCGACAACGCGCA
>DASUYO010000218.1:0-5696 GCA_036377375.1 Pyrinomonadaceae bacterium | reverse complement strand
GCGGCCCTCCGTGGCCGCCCATCTTTACAAACAAGCATCATTAGGCAAAGGCGGGCGGCCACGGAGGGCCGCCCCTACAGTTGATTGCGAAGTGTTTGAAATGCCTTTTGTGCGCTCGCCAAGGTTTGCTCAATAATCTCGTCCGTGTGGGCCAGGCTGACGAATGCGGCCTCGAACTGTGACGGTGCGAGGTAAACGCCTTCGTTCAGCATCGCGTGAAAGAACTTCCCGTACATCTCCCGATCGGATTTGTTTGCACTATCCCAATCGACTACCGGCTCAGAAGTGAAGAAGCTGGTCCACATCGAACCCACTCGGTTTGTCACGGTCTTCACGCCCGCTTCCTTCGCTGCGGCTGCGAGTCCTTCGGATAGTTTTTGAGTCGATGATTCAAGGCGGTCGTAAACAGATTTGTCTCGCAGTCGTCTTAGTGTCACCAATCCGGCAGTCATTGAAAGCGGGTTTCCCGACAACGTGCCGGCCTGGTAAACGGGCCCGGCCGGTGCGACGCTGTTCATGATCTCACGGCTGCCACCATATGCGCCGACGGGCAAGCCTCCGCCGATGATCTTTCCGAGCGTCGTGATGTCAGGCACGATGTTGTAACGTTCCTGCGCGCCGCCGCGAGCAATACGAAACCCGGTCATTACCTCATCAAAGATCAGCAGCGCACCGTTATTGCGCGTCACTTTGCGGACAGTTTCAAGATAGTCCGGAAGCGGAGGCACGCAGCCCATGTTTCCCACGACAGGCTCGATTATCACAGCAGCGATGTCCGCGTTTTCAGTAAAGACTCTTTCGAGTGCGGGAATGTTATTGAACGGCAGCGTGATCGTTTTTTCCGCGAGTACAGCGGGCACACCGGGACTATCAGGAAGTCCGAGCGTCGCTACGCCCGATCCGGCTTTGACGAGCAGACTGTCAGCATGTCCGTGATAACAACCCTCAAACTTCACCAGCTTGGTCCGTCCGGTCACGCCACGCGCTAAGCGAATCGCCGACATTGTTGCTTCAGTGCCGCTGCTCACCATGCGCACCATTTCGATCGATGGAACAGCATCGATCACTTCCTGCGCGAGCTCGACTTCGAGCTCGGTGGGTGCGCCAAAGCTCGTACCTCTGTTAGCCGCTTCCTGCACAGCCGCAACGAGCTCTTCGTCTGCATGACCGAGAATCAGCGGTCCCCATGATCCGACGTAATCGATGTAAGTGTTGCCGTCTACATCGGTGATAGTTGCGCCGCGTGCAGAGCGGATGAATCGTGGCGTGCCACCGACGCCGCGGAACGCACGGACAGGGGAGTTAACGCCGCCCGGCATTAGATTTTGAGCAATTTCGAATAGTTTCTCGGATTGCGTCATGATCGCAGGATATCATTGTTGGATTCGTTGCACGGCTTCCTTTGGCTCGACGGTGATGGAGCGGAAGCGCGACATCCGTACCAATCCGGGCGCCACTCCTTTCGGCTTCGACAAAAACTTTCGTTCCGTGTAGTGAATGACAACTTTCGCATCGTCACTCGCCTGGCTGAAACGGCCCGCAAGCTGTGCCGCCTCAATGATCGTACGCTGGGGAATCTCTTTTCGCGTCGGATTACGCACGACTACATGCGAACCTGGATAATCCCCTGCGTGCATCCAGAGGTCATTAGGGTGTGCCACACGAAACGTCAGATTATCGTTGTCACGTGCGCCGCGCCCGACAAGAATCTCATACCCGTCAGTCGAAAGATAACGACGCACACCGCTAATCTTTTCGCGTTTAGTAGACTTCTTTTGCGCCACTCTCGGCGCCGACGCCGGTTTCTCAAAACCTTCCAGGGCTGCTTCATCTCGCGATTGAATAATCTCGTCGAGCTGTCGTAAACGCTGCTCGAGATTTGTCGTCTCCAGTTCGACCTGTTTCAGCCGGCCCGCAATTTCATCGGCTGCTCGTTTTGCTTTTGCGTACTGCTGAAACCGAAATGCCGCTTCTTCCTGAAGCGATCGATTCTCATCGATTTCTACTTCGATCACGGGCGCGTTTTCGGCATAGTAATCAGTAACTTTCACTCTGTTTCCGTCACGCACGGCAGTGGCGATATTCGCCAACAACAGATCACCGATTCTTTTGTGTGCTTCCGGATCGCCGTGACTGGCGAGATCTTCGTGAAGACGTTCCTTCAGCGTGCGTTGCTGGCGGATTGTCTTTGTCAGTTTCGACCGCAGTGCCTTTGCTTTGGAATCGAATGCTTTCGCTGCGTCAATCGCCGTAAAGTGTTTGTCGAGTTGGACCGATGGTGGTCCACTTTCGATATGCAGCGTGTCCTTTGGTTCTTTTAGGGGTCGTGGAGGTGGTTGGTAGAGTTCATGAATTCTCGTGTGTGCCGGTTCGCGCAGAATTGCGACGATGCGATTCAGCTCATCGAGAAGAAAAAGGTCTGCTGTCCGGCCGGTGAGCTGAATGACGAGCCTGCGGAAGATGGTGCTTGCCCCGTCATCGTCGATGCGGAAAGTGAGACGAACTATGCGATCGAGAGGATCTTTCGAGATGTTGACCAGGTGAGCCCCGCCCAGTTTCGATCGCAGCATCTGACCAAACGTGCTCAGCGGAATCGATTGTTTTTCCAGGTCTTTTGTGCGGCGACGAATGAGATAAAGACGGGGACTCGCCGGATCGACGCTCACAAAAAGAAACTCACCACGCAGCCCAAAATCGATCGCAAACGACACCGGGCTAAGCTGGTACAGCTTGCCGACATACCTTCCGCTCAGCGCGACGCGGAGTTCTTCAACAACCCGTCCGACGAGTGCCTGATCCATGACGCAAAAATGCACAAAAAGCACAAAACAGTCCAATGTATATAAGCCGGCCTAACTCATCTTGCGCTTTTTGTGCCTTTTTGTGGCTAGGTAGTGACGACAGCAGTGCGGGTGAAGCGATCGTGAATCGTATAGCCGTCGCGGCTGATGAGCGCAAACGGAATTCCAACCACGGTCAGCAGTGACATTAGATAGAAGATCGATCGACCGATTGACTGCCCACCGGTGGGAATCAATCCAGTCTTTGTGTCGATGACGCGCAGCGAGAGTAAGCGCATTGCCCACGTCCGACCAGTCAACGCGGTCATCAGCGTGAGATACATAAACGTCACGACGACCGCACTTCCCGCGAGCACTGCGATCGCACGTGGATCCTGCACATTGGTGCCAGTGAGATACATCGCGCCCGCAATCGGTGAGCTCAACAACGCGCAGAAGATCAAATCGAGCAGTGCGCAGATCAAACGCCGAGAAGTCGATGCGGTTCGTTTGCTCAAATCATCAACGCAACGCGCTTTCGAGATTGAATCGAGATAGTTGAGTGACGGATCGTTGTCGATGATTAGTCGCTTAGGAGACGCCTTTGGTGGATCAGGTTTTGATGTAACAGGTGCGACAGGTGCGACAGTCTCTGTTACGACTGCGAGGTGCGGTTTCTCCACAGTCACTGCCAGTTCTGAGTCAGGGGATTCCGCTTCGAATGCGAGTTGCTGGTTGGGGAGAACCGTATCGCTCATGTCGTTTTCTTCTCGTTCGGGTGAATACGCAATCGCAGTCGCCAAGTTTGTTCCTGGATGACGACTTTCAGAAGGAGCCGGTTGGTGTGCTCTCTCAATTCTCTTCAGAGCGGCTGCGACCAGCGGATTTATCGCCGGCATTTGAGCGGGTGGCAATAATTCCAGTTGCGGCGGGTTGATTGCGGCTTCCATCCGCTGGCGTTCGGCTTCGGCAGCCTCACGAGCGGCTTCGCGTGCGCGTTTTTCCTGCACTTCGCGGACTCTCTCGCTCAACTCTTTGCGCCACTCCGGCATTGAGTTGCGCGTAACGCCGGGGAACTCGATGAGTGTGGATTTCTTTGCAGTGGATCGAGTTGAGTCGTTGGGGGAAGAGTCCATTTCGAGGCGGCATACTATCAGGAATAACTTTAAGTGGTCAATGAGAAAATAAAGCAGGCGTAAGAGTTAATCCGTGTAATCTGTGGTTAAAGCGGTGTCCTTCCCGCGAATCCCGCGTCGACATCATGCCACCACTCCAGCTCGTCGCCCTCCCCCAATTGCCAGCATAGCAAGACCACTCGCCCGTCTCGCAGTGAAGGGAAATCGACCAGGCCGCGCTCGAAGTCTTTGAGTTGGACTCCGAGCGCCTCCAATTCTCCGAGCTGGATAGTCAGTTTGGTCAAAGCGGCCGCGTACGCGACGCCGTCAGTGAGTCCACCGCCGCCTTGCTCGGCTGCCTCGGCAGCTTTTTTCGCTTCTTCGCGGTAAGTGGAGAGCTGTCGATGCGCACGCTGAATCTTCCCAACGATAATCCTTACGTTGGGAAGCAGCGCATTCGCTTCCTGAACGGTGAAGACTTTCATCTGGTCAGCGATTAATGCTCGTCGGTAATTCTGATGAACTCGGTTGCAGCTTCAAACTCCGCCGCTTCTTCTTCAATCTCCGCTTCGATCATCACGCGCATCGCAGCCTGATAACCGTCGACCGGCTGCGACTTCGGCATCTCCATCGGATCCTGAAGATACGGAGCGGGCGGCAGACTATCATGCAAATCACGCTCGTCATAACGCGTTCCGTGCGTGATCTCCTTGCGCACCTTTTCTGCGATCTCGCCCAAGTCGATGAAGTAGTCAGAAACATCGATGAGTTTCGGCGCCGTGTTTGATCTGAAACCGGCGATCTCTACGCGACAACCCTTGTACGCTACGGCATTGACTGCGTACACAAAATCCTCGTCGCCGGAAACAAGCACCGCAGTATCATACCGTCCCGCGAGCGACAGCATATCGACTGCAATCTCGACGTCAAGATTTGCTTTTCGAGTGCCGTCGTAAAAGGTCTTGAGCTCCTTTTGGATTACACGAAAGCCATTCCTGCGCATCCATAGGAGAAAACCCTGCTGGCGCTCAGCGCCGGCGTCGACACCTGTGTAGAAGAACGCCCGCAGCAACCTGCCGTCGCCGAGGAGTACCCGCAACAATTTGTTGTAATCGATGTCGATGTTGTGAAAGCGGGCCGCATGGAAAAGATTATTACCGTCGATGAAAACTGCTACCCTGCCACGATGACCTAACTGCCATGAAATATTGTTTGTGGGATCGAAATTGTGCATAAACTGACTCCGAATATACCCCTTGATTTTTTTGTTCCTAGCATGCTGATTTGCTGCTCACCGGTCAAGTTGAGAAAGCTTTATGAACTGTGATCAAGATGTTGCAATAATTTCATCAGAAACTGCGTCGAGATAGACCTTGGTTACGGGGCCATTTGTGACGTTGATTTCCCATGCGAGCCTGATTTCCAGACCCCCGGTCGGGTCTTTTGCAGGTCGCGCATAAATCACTAATTGCTGCGCTTCAACTGCGGCATTCGCCGGCAGCGAGACGGTCTGTTGTTGATCTGTTGCACTCACAATCGTAAGAGACTGCGTCTTGATATGATTGACAGCCTGCTCACGAGTGACCTTCGGCGCGATGCCGCTAAGCGTTGTCTGAAGACGATCTGCGTTCGGAATGCAGTTACTCGAGAGACCTACTAGCTGCCAGTTCGCACGAAAGCGAATCGCGAGATTGCCAAAGCCTCCACGCAATGGATAACGGAAGGGCCGCTGTTCGTAACGTGCAAGTTTGACACCCGACGCATCGTCGGTTCTTTCAACGAGCGATAGATGATTCGGATC
>DASUYO010000217.1:0-6365 GCA_036377375.1 Pyrinomonadaceae bacterium | reverse complement strand
CCTTCATCAACAAGATCGATCCGACGGCCGCCCGCGTCGTGAGCGGCATCGCGAACTGAACGCTGCTCAACCGCAGTCGCGGAGCCGGGTATGCCGACAACGTAATGCCCGCGTCGATATCCATCGGTAACGTTTCCGATGAAAGTGCGCAGCATCTTTCGCGCGACTTCGAAGTTAAAAATCGTGCCTGAACGGATTGGCCGGTGGACCTCGATGCCGCGCGGCTCGCGGCCCAGAAGTTTGAGTGCCTTGTGACCTACGCAAACTACCTCTCCGTCGTAGCGATCAGTTGCTACAACTGAGGGCTCGTTTAAGAGGACTCCTTTGCCGGGTTCATAGATGAGTGTGTTGACGGTTCCCAGATCGATAGCGAGCTCGTTCTTGAAAAACTTCTCAATGAACTTCACGGCGACGGTTCCTCCTCCAACTTGGCAGGGTTCTGGAAGCGAGTAGTCACTTCCGAGCGGCAACTCGTATGCCTGAACGAAAGAGCAATTGTCCGGGGGACTGTCTTGAAAGTTAAAAAGGATTATTAGTCGGCAGTTTCCAGATGCCGTATGACATCTGTGCGGCAAGGACGTGGGGCGTACGAGTTTCGCGCGTTCAAGTTGACTTGACAACAACTATAGGGGCGGCCCTCTGTGCCGCCCGTGCGGGATAAAACGCCTCATTCCGAAGACGGGCGGCCACGGAGGGCCGCCCCTACAGTTGTTTTCAATCGTTCCAGTCCAGTCGGCGTGTCGTGACCAAGTTCGATACCAATCACGCGGCGTCCGCGTTTTAAAAGGGCGCGAAAGTCGCCGAGCGCCTGCGCCTGCTTGAGAATGCTGAACGTGTATGGTTCGCCGGGAATAGCGAAATCGGCCTGGTCGTCGGCGATAATTTGAAAGAACACGCCTGTGTCCGGGCCACCTTTGTGAAGCTGTCCGGTTGAGTGGAGAAAGCGTGGGCCATAGCCGATCGTAACCGCGCACTGAGTTGCGTCGCGGAGTTGAGCTCGCAGCTCCTGAAACTGTTGATCGATCTCGGGTGTGTCTTCGACGAAGTTTAAGAAAGCGATGTAGTCGCCCGGCTGGATCGTTGCTAACTGCCCTCTTATCACTTCAGCCACTGAATCTGCTTTTGGCGCGTCGTCAGCGCCATAAATCGTGATCAGGTCATCCGTGGCAATCTGTGTTCGCTCCTCGAGACGCCCGCGCCGCTCGAATGAGCTCAGCAACTCCTTCGTCGCATCCTTTGCTTCCTGAACGTTTGGCTGATCGAAAGGATTGATTCCAAGCCGCCAACCCGCCACCGCCGTCGCAAACTCCCACGCAAAAAACTCCGCTCCCAAATCGTAAACATCCGTCAGCTCGCGATACACGACTGGATGCCCCGCCTCCGCCAGCGCCTCAAGACTGGTCCTTTCGGAAACGGCGCCCATCGAAATAGAGACAAACAATCGATCGTTGCCATAGACTTCCGGCCCGCCAAGTGGCTCGCCATTCACCGGAAGTATGCCCTTGCCTTCTTTGCCGGTGCTTTCCGCGATGAGCTGTTCGATCCACAAGCCCAACGTTTCGAGCCGCCGATCGATTACAAGGGTGAGTTTGTCGCGGCCGGTGCTGGCGCATTCACCCATCGTGATTCCCAACTGCATCGCAGCTTCAGTTGATCGTGCTGTCTTTGTCGCACCTTCGAGAAGCCTGCGCACATCAATTCCCATCAACGCGGCGGGAACCATGCCGAAATAAGAAAGTGCTGAGTAGCGCCCGCCAATGTCAGGCTGATTAAGGAAGGTACGATTAAATTTGAGCTCCTGGGCAGTATAGACGAGTGGTGAGCCTGGATCGGTGATGGCGATGAAGTTGTCGCCCGGATTGTCGCGCCGCTCGTTCAGCTCGTGATACCAAAACTTCTGGAAGACATTCGGTTCAGTAGTGCTGCCGGATTTTGAAGCAATGATGAACAGGCAGCGCTCGATATCGATCCGTTCTTTGAAAGCCGCGATGACGTCGGGATCAGTGGAATCGAGTACAAGAAGTTCAGGAAACCCAGCTTGTCTTCCGAATGTCTTTGCAAGCACTTCAGGACACAGTGATGAGCCACCCATGCCACAAACCATGACGTGTTCAAAGCCGCGACTTCTAATCGAATCAGCAAACGCGATGAGATCCTCGACGACGCCGAGCATCTCGTCAGCGACAGTCAACCAGCCGAGCGAGTTGTTTATAATCTTGATATCGTTCGGGTCAGACTTCCAGAGCGACGCATCTTTACGCCAGATGCGTTCGGCAACTTCGTTAGGATTCATGATGTAAGCAGTGTAACATTTAATCCTGTAAAGCAATGTCCGAGCCAAAACAAGCTCTACTCGTAGTTGACGTCCAAAACGATTTCTGTCCGGGCGGCACACTTGCCGTCTCGCATGGCGACGAAGTCGTCGAGCCTTTGAACCAGCTCATCGACGAATTTCTCAAACGCGGTGCGCCTGTATACAAGAGCCGCGACTGGCATCCGCCGACGACAAAACACTTTGCCAAATACGGCGGCACCTGGCCCATGCACTGTGTGCAAAACACCCGCGGCGCGGAATTTCATCCAGCCCTCCGCGATGACCCGCGCATTAAAATCGTTTCGAAGGGCCTCGGCGACACTGACTGTTATTCAGCCTTCGACGAAACAGATCTCGCCGCGCAGCTACATCAGCAAAACGTCGAAGAGGTTCTTGTTGGCGGACTCGCGACGGACTACTGCGTCAAGAACACCGTCCTCGATGCGCTTAAAAACGGCTTCAAAGTAAAGGCTCTCAAAAACGCCATGCGCGCAGTCGATCTTCAACCTGGCGACGGTGATCGAGCGATCGAAGAAATGCGCGCCGCCGGCGCCGAGATCGTATCCACAGATTCCGCAGATGCTTTTGTAAAATCTGCGTAATTTGCGGATAACATTTTTCTATGGGCACCCTCAACATCGACCGTTATCACGCAGCCATGGGCGACGCGTCGTTCAAGAACGTCACGCGGCTGCACGATCAGCGACTGAGCGACGCGGAAGCAACATTTTACGTCAGCCAGCGCAAACTCCCTTTTGCCCCGTGCCTGGGCCACGAACGACTGGTGCGGCTTCTCGTCGACAGCCAGATCGATCGCCCGCGTCTTCGTTTTCTCGAACAGGATCGCGGTGGCCTGCAACTCTTCGCTGACGCCATTGAGGACATTCAGTTTGTCGGCAAAATCAGAACGGTGCGACCCGGCACGATCGTCTTTGCACAGGAACCGTTTGCAGACATCACCGGAGCGTTCGGCCTGACGCAAGCGCAGGAGATCAAATTTGAGCACGCGTTTGATCTGCCAATGACGACGGCGAGCACGGCGATGCAGTTTCGCATGGCTGCCGGAGACAATCGCTGGCTTTCCGACTTTTCGCTGCGTCGTAACGGCGACATCGAACGCGCCGTCGACATCGCTGTGTACGCCTTCATCGGCGGCTTCAACGATACTTCAAATCTCGAAGCGGCATTCCGGCTCGACATTCCAGCCGTAGGAACAGAAGCTCACTACTGGCAACAGGCGTACATTGAGTACATGGACCAGCCGGAGATCGATCCGCGCACGGGCAAGCCAAAACATTTCGAACAAGTCGCATTCGAGCGTTGGCTCGATGCGAATCCAAATGGAACGACGCTATTGCTCGATACAATCGACGTCTACATGGGCGCCGTTCACGCGGCGATGGCTGCAACTTCAACTCAAGCACGGCGGCGTGCGTTCAAAGGCTTTCGCGTCGATTCAGGAAATCTCGCAGAGCTTGGTGAGTGGTGCCTGCGTTTCTTTGCTGCTAACGGATTGACTGGACTGCGCGTTAATCTCACCGGCGATTTGACTGTTGAAAGGGTCAAACAGATCGTCGCCGATTTTCCGGGAGTTGCAGGTTTTGGAATCGGTACGAAGTTGTCGAGCGAAGTGCGCGCAGTAGCGGGAGTGATTTTCAAACAATGTGTGATGGATGGCCAGCCAACGCTCAAGGCGTCGAACTCCGAAGACAAGATCACTCTGCCGGGACGGCTTCAGTTGTTTCGCGGCAGTGACGCTCAGGGAATGTACGTGGGCGATGTGATCGGCCTCGACGGCGAGGCAGTCGAGATTCCGGGCGCTATGAAAGTCGATCGTCTCCTTGGTCCGTTCTGGGAGAACGGACAACACTCCGCAATCCCCTCGATCGAGAAGCAGAAAGTGTTCGTCGAAGAACAACGGCGTCGCTTCGTTGATATTGAAAACTATCCGCGCTGGTTAAGTGCTAAGCTGCGGCAACTGCGCGATGACCTGGTCCAACGAATGCGCGCAGACAATTCCGGCTGGGAAGAGATCCTCAACATGCCCGAGCCCGCAGATGTTCAGCAGGAAACGAAAGGATAACTATGAGCGCCCCCGAACAGGTAAAGAGACCCCACGTTCGCGATCTGGTTTCGCCGGAAGAATGGCAGGTGCGAGTGGATCTCGCTGCTGCTTATCGTCTGGTGGCGGATTACGGCTGGGACGATCTCGTCTTCACCCACATCTCAGCGCGCGTGCCTGGTCCAGAGCATCACTTTCTCATCAATCCATACGGGATGATGTTCGAAGAGATAACAGCTTCGAGTCTCGTGAAAGTGGATCTCGAAGGCAACATCGTGATGGACTCGGACTACAGCATCAACCCGGCCGGATTCACAATTCACAGTGCTGTTCATGCGGCTCGTGAAGATGCGCGGTGTGTGATGCACCTGCACACCGATTACGGCATCGCTGTTTCAGCTCAGAAGAACGGATTACTTCCGATTTCCCAGCAGTCGCTGTTTGTGCTGGCATCACTCGGCTATCACGACTACGAAGGCCTCGCGTTGAATGACGAAGAGAAGCCGCGCCTCGTCGCAGACCTCGGCAACAAAACTTTTCTGATTTTACGAAATCACGGCTTGCTGACAGTTGGACGAACGGTCGCGGATGCATTTCTATCGATGTTTCTGCTGGAGCGCGCCTGCCGTATTCAAATCCTCGCGCAGTCAGGTGGCGCCAAATTGGTTCCGATTGATGAGAAGATCTTTGCGCAGATTCCCGCGCAGGAAGCGGTGGTTACGCAAGGTGGCGGCGGCCGTCTTGTGTGGCCGGGACTTTTGCGGAAGCTTGATAGAAAGAACGCGGATTACGCGGAGTAAAATCCGGATCTAATCCGTGTAATCCGTGGCCCCGACTTCCGGTGAGGGCTTGCGTCGCGGTTTTGGTTTGAGTCTCTCGACGATACCGTGAGTGATCGCAGCTCCACTCTCCGCAAAACGTCGCCAGCGCGAAGTGGCCTTCAGATCGTCAAGCAGTGAATAAACTACCGGCGTCGCGATCAATGTGAGAAGCAGTGACAGCGTCTGCCCGCCAATCACTACGATCGCGATCGACCTTCGCTCCTCAGCTCCCGGACCAGTCCCAAGCGCGAGCGGCAACATGCCGGCGACCAGCGCCAGCGTGGTCATCAGAATCGGACGTAACCGATCGCGATTACCTTGCATGATCGCCTCGTGCGGCTCCATGCCCTTTGCGCGCAGGTTGTTCATGTGATCGATCTGCAAGATCGCATTCTTCTTGACGACACCAAATAAGACGAGAATACCGAGCGCCGAGTAGAGATTCAGCGTGTCTCCCGTGCCCCACAACGATAGCAGTGCGAATGGCACCGATAGCGGCAAACTCAGAAGAATCGTAAACGGGTGCACGATGCTCTCAAACTGTGATGCCAGGATCATGTACATGAAAATGATCGAGAGGATGAACGCCCAGATAAACTCGGTAAACGTTTTTTCAAGTTCGCGCGCGCGTCCGGAAACTGTCGTCGTGTAAGCCGTCGGCAAGTTCATGTCACGCACGGCCTGCCGCAACGCTTCGATTCGATCGGCAAGTGCGTAGCCGGGCGCCACTGATGCTCGCACTGAAACCTGTCGCTCACGATCGAGACGGTCGATTCGCGAAGGACTCGTGTCGCGTCCGATGTCCACCAGATTATCGAGCCGCACGAGACCGCCACGCGACGATGGCACGTACAAGCGGCTGATCGTGCCGACATCACGCCGATCAGCTTCCGTAAGCCGCAACTGCACGTCGTAATCTTCGTTGACCGATTCATCCCTGAACCGCGACGCCTCTTCTTCACCGCCAACCATCAAACGCAGGCTCGTTGCAATATCGGAAGTGTCAACTCCGAGATCCGCCGCGCGATCACGATTGATATGCACGCGCAACTCCGGCTTGTTGAGTTTCAGAGTAGTATCCGCATCAACGATTCCGCCGAGCGTCTTCGAACGCTCAACAAGATCATCTGCGTACCCGGCGAGCGCCACGATGTCCGGACCACGCAAG
>DASUYO010000216.1:0-16801 GCA_036377375.1 Pyrinomonadaceae bacterium | reverse complement strand
GACGTCAGTGCTACAGCGTCGCTTGCGAATCGGGTACGGTCGCGCCGCCGCCATACTCGACATTATGGAGCGCGAAGGATTGATCGGACAGGCAGACGGCTCGCGTCCTCGACCGGTGCTTGGCCGCGCGTACGAGATGGTCGCCGACTGGGATGAGATGGCTGCCTCGGACGTTTAGAGCCACGAAAAAGCACAAAAGCCTTTTTAGCCGCAAAAAGGCACAAAAAGCACAAAAAAGATTTAAGGACTGTGCCCGATCTACACGAACTCCGCTGGCATGCACGCACGATCTTTTCTCATGCTTTATCCGCAGTAGATCCGCGTCGCGCAGTGAGAGACGCGATTTCTCAATCAGAGATTTCCGCGCCCTTCTATTCAATCGCCATCGGTAAGGCCGCCATCGCGATGGCACTCGGGCTCGAAGACGCGCTCGCCGGCAAGTTATCCGCCGGAATCATCGTTTCCACTTCACTTCACCAATCAAAACGCTGGCAGAGTTTTGTTGGTGGACATCCATTGCCGAATGAAGGCAGTCTCGCTGCGGCGCAGGCAGCGTTTGCTCTGCTGGACCGCGCGAACGCTGAGGAAGCGACAGTAGTATTTCTAATCTCCGGCGGCGGATCGGCAATGATAGAGTGGCCCATCAGCGATGAGATCTCTCTGGCGGATTTACGAAGGACAAATCAGGATCTCGTCTCCTGTGGCGCTTCTATCGCCGAGATCAACTCAATTCGGCGTGCGTTCTCAGCAGTCAAGGGTGGCGGACTGGCGCGACGGGCGCCGCGCGCAAAGCAGTTCACGCTGATCGTTTCGGACACCAATGCAGGTGATGAAGCGAGCGTCGCTTCTGGTCCAACTCTACAAGCCCCGCCCGATGCGCCAAAGGCGCTCGATGTGATTGAGCACTATCATCTCGACACTGTGTTGCCGGAATCGATCATGAAGGCGGCGCACAATGCAAAAGCCGCGGCAAGCAACGTGAACGGATCTCACATCGTGCTATTGGACAATCGCACCGCGATTGAGGCTGCTCGACAAAAGGCGCTCGAATTCGTTTCTGAATGCGAAACGTTAGACAACATTTGCGAACAGCCAATTCAGGAAGGTTGTGAGCTCCTGCTTGCAGCATTGTACGCCCGGCCAGCCGCGGACACGTTCTGCGCGGTTTCCGGAGGCGAGTTTTCTTGTCCTGTCAGAGGAGACGGACGCGGCGGCAGAAATCTCGAAACCGCTTTGCGCTGCGCCATCAGCCTCGACAAGCAACGCGACCAAGGTGGCCACGTTGTCGTTTTCAGCGTGGGTACTGACGGTATCGATGGTAACAGTCCGGCAGCCGGTGCGATTGCAGATGAAACTACTCTCGCACGCGCTCGAGCTCTTAATCTCGATGCGGATCAATTTCTCGCGCGCAGCGATTCGTATGGCTTCTTTGAACAACTCAACGACCTCATCGTAACCGGCCCCACTGGCACCAACGTGCGCGACCTCAGAATCCTTCTGCGATCATCCGTCTAACATCCGTTAATCCGCGTCCTTGACTCTCAACCATCGAACCCCTATAAGATCGTTTCGGAGCGAGCCCCTTGTCGACATTTATAAACACGGATACTTCTGCTTCTACCAAACCGCTCGATGCCAGCTCACTTTCCTTTTCTGAGTTGATCGAGCGTCTAAACGATCAAACCACTCCACCAACGCTCGAAGAGTTGAACAATTGGATTTCGAGTGTCGAGATCCTGGATGCCGAGCTACAGCCCTACATCGGATTCAAGGAAGGCAATTACTGGCGCCATCGCGTTTTTCGTAACGCAGCGGTCGAGATGTTGATAATCTGCTGGCGGCCGGGACAGAAGACACCGATTCATGATCACAACGGCTCTCATGGTGTCGTTCGCGTTCACAAGGGCCTCATGTGGGAGACGATATTTTCCTACAACGAACAGCGTGGTTTGTGTTACGACACAGGTCGCGAGTGTCCCACGGATACGGTAACGGGCGCCGAAGTGCCTGACATTCATCAACTCGGTAATCCGGAAGTCAGTGGTCAGGACCTCATTACTGTTCACATTTATGCGCCACCGCTCGGTGTGTTGAAAACTTACAAGGTGGGTAGTTCGCAGGTCGACCTTTACACGCCTAATGATTTCCCGACCTGAGCCGCGGCTCGCACTCCTCGCCGCGCTTTTGTTCGCGCTGGCAGGTGTCGCCGCATGTAAGCCCAAACGGGTCGCTATAACTCCTACTCGAGACGAACTGACTGTCGCCGCAGCTTCTGATCTCACGCCTGCGTTTGAAGAAATTGGACGCGAGTTTGAATCCGCTTACAAGACGAAGGTCGTGTTCGTCTTCGGATCGACGGGAATGCTCACGCGGCAGATCGAAAACGACGCGCCTGTGGATCTGTTTGCGGCGGCAAACGTGAGTTACATAGATCAGTTGGACCAGAAGGGCCTGATCATTCCGGACAGCAAAGCGATCTACGCTCGCGGTCGCATCACATTGTGGACACCCAACGACACTACGTTGAGACTGCAAAGCATCTCGGACCTCGCACGTCCTGAAGTCACACGAATCGCAATAGCAAATCCCGATCACGCGCCGTACGGCCTCGCGGCGCGACAGGCACTCGAGAGCGCGGGCATTTGGGAGCGTGTGAAACCGAAGTTGGTTTACGGCGACAACATCCGGCAGACACTTCAATACGCTGAAACCGGTAACGTTGAAGTAGCGATCGTTGCGTTATCGTTGAGCATGCAGAGCCACGGCCGCTGGACACTCATCCCTGAAGACCTGCACCAGCCTCTCGATCAGGGTCTGGCGATCCTGAAGTCGTCTCAACACCAGCAAGCCGCTCGTTCGTTTGCCGAATTTCTTCGCGGACCACAAGCCCAGGCCGTTATGAAGAAATACGGCTTCACCTTGCCGCAATAGATTTAAGCCACAAAAAGGCACAAAAAGCACAAAATATTTTTGAAAGTGAACGCGCCCAAGAGATTTACTCCTTTGTGCCTTTTGTGCTTTTTTGCGGCTATAAAAATGTTTTGAGGCTCAGAACGTGGCCGTCGGTTGTGATGGTGATCGTGCCGGAGTGCCCAGTGGTGAGGACTGTGGCGCCGTTAGCCTCCCAGCGCTCGACGACTTCCTTGTGCGGATGACCAAACATCGAGTGGCGTCCGACGGAAATGATCGCAAACTGAGCTTTCGTGGCGAGGACGAAGTTTTCTGTCGAAGACGTCTTGCTGCCGTGATGCGGCACCTTGACAACATCCGCACGCAATTGTTGCTGCAAAGCGATAAGAGATTTTTCTGCGGCCTGCTCAATGTCGCCAGTGAGTAATATCGAGCGCTCGCCAAACTGTATCCGAAGCACGATCGAATCGTTATTGTTCGACGTCTCACCGCCTACGGGTGGCCATAGCACACTCACCTGCACACTCCCGAAATCAATTACATCTCCTGCCTCAATCGTCTCCGCGTGTGTGCGTGTTTCAGCAAGTGTCTGTGAAAACTTCAAGAACTCCGGATCGTTCGCGGGCCGACGCGCGATCAGTGCGCCTCGCACCGAGAAGTTTTTGAGAACGTCGTTCAAGCCATCGATATGATCCGCGTCAGCGTGAGTCGCCAGCACGTAATCGATCTTACTCAGACCTCGCCACCAGAGATATTCCGATACGACTGTTTCTCCGATTCTGCGAGCGGAGCCGCTGGTGATGCTTCCACCACCATCAACCAGAAGCGTAGTTCCATCAGGCATTGTCACAAGTGCTGAGTCGCCCTGTCCCACGTCGAGAAAGTCGATGCGCAGCCTTCCATCAGCACGATCGCTGCTGAGTGGATGTAAAACCAGCACCGCCAAAAGCACGAGCTGTATGAATGAAGTTGGCAGAACGTAGCGGTGCAGTTTGCATTGCCTTTGAACACCCAAGGCCAGGGGTTGCCAGTGCGAGAGTGCGATCACAAGTAACAGCAAAGGCACGTAATGAGTTGCATAGACGAACGCGGACCAGCCTGAATACTCCGGCAGCCTGAACGTGGCCCAATTGAATCGTGAGAATGGATCGACGCTGTGGACCATCAGCCAGTTGATTCCATCTGCAAGCTTGAATAACGGCGCCGCGAGTCCTGGGCTGAGTGAAGAAACGAGCAACGCCAGCAGCGCAATCGCAATCAACACGGCGAGTAAGACACTCACCACGATGTTGAGCAGCAGCGAGGCGAGCGAGAGCCGGTGAAAGTAGATGATCATCAACGGCAGCAACACTATTTGCACGCTCACAGATACGACGACCGCGCCAAACACGTAACGCAAATAAGACTGCAAGTAATAACGCTCCAGCCAGAGCGCCGTTGTGCTCTTAAAGAGTCGATAATTATGTGACGAGAGTGCGCGCTCGTGTTCCCACTTCTTTTCACTCCAAAACAAAATCTCGCAGAAACTCTTGAATAGACGCGAGCACGCCGGCGGGTACGGAGTCGACCGCCTGGGATACCACGCACCAATCTCCGACATCCGCAACAGCAACGGCCACGCGATCACCACGATTGCCAGAACAGACAAGAAAGTCAGTTGGAACGAGGGATCGAAGATTTCTTTCGGACTATAAATCAACAGGAGCAGCGCGGCGCCGCCCAGTGCGTTCAGCGATGTCGACTGCCGAAACAGGATCGGCGCCAGCCCTGCAAACGTAAACATCAGTGACGCGCGAACCACTGATGCATCCGCGCCCACTGCGATCGAGTAAGCCCAAACTACAGTTGCAGGAAACACGAGCTGCGCGAACCTGCGTCTTGTCAAACGTCGCACGACGAGGAATACGAGGCCGCCGATAAAGCTGATATGCAGACCGCTGATGACCAGGACGTGGAAAGTTCCGCCTTCGCGAAATCGTTCGGATGCACTTTGAGAGAGGTTGTAGCGGTTGCCGAGCAATGCTGCATCCAGCACGCCCGCGGTTTCGGCTGCGAATCGCAGGTCGATCTGTTGCTGGAGCCGTGCTCGCCAGTCGTAAAGCCAGGCTAGAGGCGGGAATATTTTTCTGTTGTCGAGACGCGTGATTGAAGCTGGACTCTTCACGACGCCGGTCGCATCATAACCGTTGCGATCGAGGAATTCCGCGAGCGTAGATACGCCGGGATTTCGATAATCGCCAGTGCGCTCCAACGCGCTCGTCACTCGAATTCGCGCGCCATAGTGAAGCTGCAACGCACGAAACTCGTCGGCTGTTGCCGCGTCTCGAAGCGGCGCCAGCAATGACACGCGACCGCTCGCAGGTTCTTCTGCCATTCGTTCAACGTGCAGCGACAGGTAAAGTCGGTCGCGAGCGAATTCAGGTGGGCCATCCAACCAACCCTCCAGCGTGAAAGCTTCGCCTTCGGATTGCTCGACGAGTCTCCTGACAACATGCGACTCATTAGTATGTCGCTCCAGGCCAGCCAGTATGACACCCGTGAAGAAGGTCGCTAACAGGAACGTCAAACCAGCTAAAGGCACATGCTTCCTCGCGACTAATATCAACGTCACGACTGAACACGCTACGCCCGCAAGGAATGAGAACTTCAGAGATATCGAAAGAAGGTTTGCTGCACAAATGCCGGCAGAGAATGCTATGGCGAGTTGCAGAAGAGGATATTGGCTGAACAAATTCCGGTGAGGACGCATTTGTTTTGAGGTCACAAGCTAAAGCTTCAACTCTGAACTAAGCTTGAACTCCACTATGGTTCTGCAATTCGAAATCAACCGGCTTCACGAATAGTTCAGAGTTCAACCTTTAGGTTGCGGTTTTACAAGATTACAGGATTATTGCCGCAGGCGCACGACGGTTTCCACGTGGTGAGTCTGTGGAAACAGATCGAAACCGGCAATTGAGTCAATCAAATATCCCGCGCTCATCAGCTTCTTCAAGTCGCGTGCGAGCGTCGCGGGATCGCACGACACGTACGAGACTTGCGGCGGATGAAGATCGAGGATGCCCTTGATCACCGCTGACTCAGCACCCGCACGCGGTGGATCGAGCAGGATGAAATCAACCGGAGTGGCTGAAGCAGTCCGAAACCAGTCCGTAACTGTCGCAGTGATCACCTGCGCATTTGCCAGTCCCGCGCGTTGGAGGTTTCGCCGTGCAAATTGAGCGCCTGCCGGATTTGACTCGACGGCAAACACGTTCTTGAAATGTCGAGCAAGCGGAAGCGTAAACAGACCCACGCCGCTATAAAGATCCAGAGCGCTCTCGCCGGCCGCATCCGTCAATACAAACTCGATCAGCGAACCTAGTAACGAGGGATTGATCTGAAAGAACGCCTCCGCGTTGTACTGATAAACCTCGCCCCTAACGTTCAAGCTCACTTCGCGTGTTTCAAACTCCGCAAACGCCGGGGCAAACGAGATTCCATCCTCACCGGCAACGACGTCCAAATGCTTCAAGTCGGGCGGGAACCGATCCCACTCGGTCGCTCGAACCTGTTCCAGCTTTGCCTGCAATTCAGGCTGCAACACGGCACAGTCAGCAACGTCGCAGACGCGTCTCGATCCGCGTTCATAGTAACCAATCTGGCGCCGCTCCTGATCGATCTGCCACGTTGCACGCATTCGATAGCGCCACTCATTTGGCGACGGATTTACGACAATTTCCGGAACATTTTCGAGCCGCGCGATACGATGAAGACAATCGCGAATCATCTCAGCCTTGGCTGCGAGTTGAGCTTCATAAGTCAATTGCTGAAAGTCACAACCGCCACATCGGCCGAAATACGGACAAGGCGGTTCAATCCTTACAGGCGAAGGCACGACGATCTCTTCGATCGAAGCGAACAACACATTGCCCTGCTCACGATCGATTCGCACACGAACACGATCACCGGGTGCAGCAAGCGAAACGAAGACAGTCTTCCCCTCCGCATGGGCCAACCCCATACCACCCGGCAGAATCCGCTCGATCTCGATCTCAAAATTTTTAGCCACAAAAAGGCACAAAAAGCACAAAATGTTTTTTCGATTAAGCTAAATTTCTTTTTTGTGACTTTTGTGCCTTTTTGCGGCTAAACATAAAAGAGACTAAGCCGCGGTACGGCGAACTGCTCACGCAAACGCTTCAGCAGAAGGTTATCGAAAGTCTGCTTGTAAACAGACGCTTCCATTTGCGCACGATAAGGTTTGAGCTGGTCCTTAACACTCCTCTTCAGTTCATCGAGAACAGTGGAATCGACAACGGACAGCATCGAGTCGTTTAGCAATCGCTCCAGTCCGGTCAGGGAATCTTCGAGCTTGCGCGTGTCGAGAGTTGTGCTGCTCGCGAAATCTTTTTTTATATCGCCGAGCAACGCCGCCGCTCGCGTGAGTGCCTCGGAAAGATCGTCTTCACGTTTTCTCGACCCGGCGAGTTCAGACAAACTCTTACGACTGCGCTGCAAGTGTTCGCTGATCGCAGCAAATGAGAACGGAGTCTTTTCCGAGTCCGGCTCCGGATTCTCAGACGACGAGCCCACGCGAGCTTCAACCCATTCGGCATACTGCGCTTCAACCTCTTCCTGACAATAAAGAAGCGTCTTCACAGTGCGCTTGCGCGGCCGAGCTTCATACGAATCGAACGACTTCTCAACACCGCGAAGCACGATGTGCAACGGGATGCCCTGTTGTTTCCACGTCTCCATTAACGCCCAATCCATTGGACTCAGAAACAGATGCTTACCCCGTCGCCTGACGAATGTGTCTTCGATCTCGGTGAAGTAGTTGAAGTAATTCAAATTCGATCTCGCGACCTCTCGTACACCAGCCGCAACCCTTCGAGCGTGAGTGTCTGGTCAACCACTTCAATCAACGCCGATCCGTTTCCGATCATTGGCGCGAGACCACCGGTCGCAATCACGCGGGGCTTAACACCCAACTCCGCGATCATCTTCTCGAGCACACCATCAACCAGACCTGCGTATCCGTGATAAAAGCCCGACTGCATCGCGTCGATCGTCGACGAGCCGATTACTTTTTCCGGACGCTTGATCTCGACGCGCGGCAGTTTTGCTGCACGCGAAAACAGAGCTTCAGCACAGATCATGATTCCCGGTGCAATCGCTCCGCCGAGATACTCGCGCCTGGCATTGACGACGTTGAATGTGGTCGCTGTTCCAAAATCAACAACGATACAAGGCGCTCCGTACTTCGTGACCGCTGCGACTGCATCAACAATCCTGTCAGCACCGACGTCGGAAGGCGAGTCGTAAAGAATATTCAATCCGGTATCGGTGGTGTGATCGACAAACAATGGCGTCAACTCAAAGTAGATCTCCGCCATTCGCCTGATTGCCTGGTCCAACTGCGGAACAACTGACGCGATCGCAATACCTTCGATGCTTTCAAGGTCAATACCAGCGCCGTCAAATACATTCCGTACCTCTACTCCGTATTCGTCGCTACTTTTCTCGCGGTCAGTAATAAATCGCGACTGTGCGACCAGCTCCTCACCACGAAAGACACCCAACGTGACGTTTGTGTTGCCAGCATCAATGACCAGAAGCATAGGCCAGCTCCTCTTTGCCGTTGAGCGTTCCAGTCAGAACCTGCTCGATGAGATCCGCAGCGCGACTTGGACCATCCTCCTGCTTAAGTTTTCTGCTTACTTCCATCGCGCGGCGCGCGTAATACGGATTATGAAGCAGCTCATAAAGCTCGCCGGCGACTCGCGGTTCGAGGTATTTATTGCGATAAAGCGTGCGGCTGGTGCCCAGCTTGCGAGCATGCTCCGCGTTGTCTGATTGATCGAAGGCGAACGGAACAATCAGTGTCGGCACTCCCGCCAACAATCCCTGCGAGGTGGTGCCAACTCCGCCATGATGGACTACGGCACACGCTCGCGGCAGTATCGACTGGTAAGGCACGTAGTCCAGCGCAATTATTCCTTCAGGAAGAGAGCGCGGCAGGTTTCGTTCATCTCCGATGAGCAATATCGCGCGACGGCCGAGACGTTTCGCGGTCCGAATGCTTTCCTCAAAGAAATCACGCGCCACCCAAACAGCAGACGAGCCGAGGGTAAACACGATTGGCGCCGGACCGTTTTCAAGAAAGCGAATCAGCTCCAACGGGATCGGCGTCTCCTGATTGCCGTCATAAAAACAGAAGCCGGTGATCCGGGTTTGAGTAGGCCAGTCAGGTTGCCGCTGGCCAAACAGCTCTGAGAACAAGGCGAGTACGAGAGTCGGCGAGTGCTGGCCTTCGAACATCGGATTACCGGTGTCTTCAAGTCCGAGCTCATCCCGAAATTTTGCAACCTGCTCTGCTTTGTAAGTGCTCTTCATCAAATTGAGGAAAAATCCCATCACCTCCGGACCAAGCACGCTGAGCTTCCTGGTCCACTGCCAGAACGGCGGCACGGGTGGATCGTACGGTGAGTAAAAAGAAAAGGGTGCGAGCACGGTTGAGATCCACGTTATCCCTAACTTTCGAGCAAGCAATGGACCAGCAGGACCTGCCGGATGAGTTATGAGAAGATGCGCGCCTGCAACCACAGGCTTTAAATCCGCGTAGCTGTCGCGCACGGCAGGAAAGATGAGTTCTTCAGTGAGGAACCTCGGCCCAGTCATAGGTTGCATGATTTTCTCGACGAGCTCGCGGCCTTGTTCCTTCGGCTCGGCGATGTGCGGTCGCACAGGTGCAAACTCCAAACCTGCGTCTTTGATCTTTTCGCGATAACCCTCCATCGTGGCGATGACGGGCAAATGACCACGGCGCTTCAATTCGAGTGCGATCGCCATGTAAGGGTGAACGTCACCGAATGATCCGAATGTATGTAAGACGATGCGGCTCGGCATATTGCTAAAACGGTCTAACGCTGTAAACGTCTCCGGCTCTCACCAGTTTAATTTCACCACTCGCGGTGCGTAGTCGTAAGGCTCCGTCAGCCTCAACTCCACACGTCGTACCGTGCCACATTTCATCACCATTGCTGACGTGAACCAACCTTCCCGCAGCGTAAGAAGATCTGTTGGACCATGCATCAACGATCTTCGCTGGCTCATCGAGCAACGCATACCATCGCGCCAACGACTGTAATAGCACGGCAAGTATCATCTCACGCTCAGGCTGGCGCCCAGTCTCTTCAGCTACTGACGTCGCGACGTTAGCGAGCTCCGCTGGATACGCATTCTGAGTCAGGTTGATCCCGATTCCAACAATCACAGCACGGCCACGAGGAGTGTCGATTGCTTCGGCAAGTATGCCGCAGATTTTTCGCTCACTCGAAAGCAGATCGTTGGGCCACTTTATGTCGGTCTTGAGTCCGCAAGCGTCGTGCAAGACGTCGCCAACGGCGAGCGCCGTCATCATTGTGATCAAAGGCCAGTAACTGGAAGATATGGTCGGGCGCAAAAGAATGCTGAAGTAGAGTCCGGCACCTTTTGGAGACGACCAGGCACGTTGTAGACGGCCGCGGCCCGCAGTCTGTTCATCCGCCACGACTGAAAGACCTTCGTCGCTGCCTTCGGAAGCCAGTCGCGCCAGCTCGGTGTTTGTTGAAGGCACCGACTCGAATCGCAAAACCTTTGGCTTGAGCAGTGTCATACGAGCGACGCGATTATACAGACTTTCCTGTATCATGCTGCGCAGACTCCCGTGATTGACTGGTTCCCTATTCGACTCTCCTTCGCCGTAGCCACGGCAGCTACGCTGATCGCTTTGATTGCCGGATCAGCGCTCGCATGGTTGTTGGCACGCAAGCGCTTTCCAGGACGCAACCTCATCGATGCGTTGGTAACGTTGCCTCTCGTTCTGCCGCCGACAGTTCTCGGTTATTACCTGCTCGTGTTACTCGGCACTCGCTCGACGTTCGGAGGTTTTCTTTATCGCACGCTGGGCATTCGCCTGACGTTCACAGTGACGGCGGCGATCATCGCCGCATCGATTCACGCGCTGCCTTTGGTGACGAAGAGTTTGCGTGCAGCGTTTGAAGGAGTGAACACCGACCTCGAGGCAGCGGCGCGGACGTTGGGATTGAACAATCGACTGATCTTTTTTCGTGTGACTTTGCCGCTGGCTGCGAAGGGTGTGTTGGCAGCAACTGCACTCGCGTTTGCACGCGCGCTTGGTGACTTTGGGGTGACGATAATGATCGCCGGAAATATTCCCGGGAAGACGCAGACAGCTTCAGTGGCGATCTATGATGCGGTGCAGGCGGGACGTGACAACGAAGCGTTCACGTTGGCTGTAGTGGTGTCAGTGATCGCCGTATTTATGCTTTACCTTATCAATCGGTTTGGCAGACTGCGATGGTAGCCGCAAAAAAGCACAAAAGTCACAAAAAGAAATGTTCTTCTGTTTTTGTGCCGTTTGTGCCTTTTTGTGGCTAAGAAAGAAAGTTTTTGAATCGTGAGTGGTTCAATAAGTAGCCGGGGAAGACAGACTGTGTGTCACTACTGCCGAGGTGGCGTGTGGCGATCTCCCCGAACACGTCACGAAAGTCCGTAGTCAAAGCAAGGTCGCGGCCTTCGTAAAGCTGATCACTTTTGAGTCCGGGCCACTGTCCGTAAACTTTCCCACCGCGCACACTGTTCCCCATCACGACCATCGCATTCGCATGACCGTGATCTGTACCGCGGTTCCCGTTCTCACGCACCGTCCTGCCAAATTCTGACATCGTCAACACGATCACATCGTCCATGCGTTGGCCCAGGTCCTGATAAAGCGCTGCGATCCCCGCACTGAACTGCTGCAACAGATTTCCGAGTTGGCCGCGCGCGTTACCCTGGTTCACGTGTGTGTCCCAGCCGCCGATGTCAGTAAAAGCGACTTCCAAACCAACCCCTGCCTTGATGAGTTGCGCGATCTGCAACAACGAATTCCCGAATGGATTGCGCGGATACTGCGCGCCGTTCTCCGGCTGGTATTGAGCCGGGTTGACTTTCTTCAAATAGTTGACGGCTTCAAAGGTCTCGCGGCCCATGCCTGCGAGGGCATCGTTTTCGCGTGCGTAGATCGCTTCAAAACCACCCTGCAAATCTGCGGACAACGTGCCGCCACGAATCGCGAAGTCTGACAGACTCGATATCGCGATTGCCGGCGCGCGCCCCTGCAATACGCGCGGCATCGTCTTTGTAAACGACACGGCCCGGAAGAGAGATCGCTCGGGATCTTCCTTGCTCTGAAGATAGCGATTGAGCCAGCCGTCGCTGGTGGACTTCACGCCGGGCGTCGCCGACTCCATGTAGTCCTGCGCGTCGAAATGTGAACGCGTGTTGTCGGGCGATCCCGACGCGTGAACGATCGCGAGACGCTTCGAATCCCACAGCGGTTTGAACCAGCTCATCGAGGGATGGAGCCCGAAGAAGCCGTCGAGATCGATTGCTGCGTCGGCATTGCCTTGCGCGGGTTTCGGTATAGCGATCGATGGGCGCGCGGAGTAATAACTGGATTCGCCAAACGGCACGACCATGCTGAGGCCGTCAACTGCGCCGCGCTGGAAAATCGCGATCAGAGTTTTTCGCTTGCCGGCTTTCGTTTGGTTAGCCAGAACTATGCGCTCAAGAAAACTCGGCGCGGAAAGCGACATGCCAACGCTTGCCAGCGCGATGCTGCCTGACTTTAGAAAAAATCTGCGGTTCATAATTCAATCCTTATTTACTGCCTCTGAAACTCCGGTGTTCCGAGAATTAATCCAACAACCTTCGTCACCGGATCTGACGGTTCCAACTGCTTCAGCATCGTTTCTTTAGTGGCCGCCGAGATCTCACCTGCGAGCATGGTCTTCAAGTACTCGTTCATCACTGTCGCTTGATTCCCATTCTTCGACAGGTTGACTTTCGTCCCCGGTATACGATTTCCCGCCAGTGCCAGTCCGAAGTTCATCCGCTCGAGCAAGCCGCCTGTGTTGACCCAACTCTCTGCTGCATCCGAGTAACCGTTCGGCGTTTGAAACCCGTAAAGCGGCTCGCCCATGCGCGCGATCCACTGATGTGTACCCGGACCGCCGTTTGTATCAGCACCCAGTGTTCTGATCGCGCTGATGACAAGCTCAAACGGACGCTTGATCTTCGCACGGTAAGCTTCAGTCGAGTTGAACTCATTCGAGAAGAAAATCGCTTTGAGCGTCTCGCGAATGTCGCCGTCACTCTTTGTGAATGCTGCCGCGACACGATCAACTAAAGCCGGCGGCGGATTGTCGGAAACAAAATGGCGCACGAGTTTGGTCGCAATAAACTTCGCAGTCGACGGGTGATGGGCCAGGATATCGAGCACCATCAGCCCGTCTTTAATCCCACCGCCTGACGGAATCTTATGGCCCAACACAATCTTCTCGCCGTCATCGTGTACGCGTGCGTTGAAGAAGAAGGTGCCGGGATTGCGCCGTCCCGCTTCACCCATCATGGCGTTGACAGCAGCGCCACCTCCGCGCGGCTGGAAGATGGTCCAACCGGTGAAGCAGCGCGCGACTTCCTGCACGTCTTTCTGCGTGTAACCGCCATCGACTCCGAGTGTGTGCAGCTCCATCAATTCGCGCGCATAGTTTTCATTAATCCCACGACGCTGTTGCTGAGCCTGCGGTCGCAGCATTTGCAGTCTGCCGCCACGGTTTGCGTCCGGACTCACGCTCTGGAAGTTGTCGAGATAAAACAGCATCGCCGGGCTCTGTGCAGTCGCCTGCAACAACGTCGAAAACTTCGACATCGCATACGGACGAATAGTGTCGCGATCGTAGGCCGGCAGCAGCCAGCGATCGGCGCCCTTGCCGGCGAAGACGTTGAAGTGGTTGGTCCAAAAATCGACCAACACTTCCTGAAGCTGTCGCTCGCTGTAAACCGCACGAAGAATTCTCGATGCTTGCAGCTCGCCGATAATGCGTTGCGGCTGTTGTAATCCGTTTTCGCGGTAATACTCCTGGAGCACTTTTCGATACTTCTCGTTTTCGAGCGGATTGCCGGGCGGCGGGTTTTGCGGGCTCGGAGCAGGCATCGCATCGTTCTTTGGCATTTCCGCGGGCGCGGAATTCGCGCCGCCTTTCACGCGATTCTCGCGTGCCTCAGCGAGGTCGGCCGGCAACATGCCTCGCGCCTGAAGCTGCCGCAGCAGTTGTCCCGGTTGCGGATACTTTTCATAGAGCTCGGCCGTGGTCATATTCAGGACAGACAGATCACGGATTTTATTCTCGGCGACTGTATCGGCGATCTTCCCGGGGTTGAGCTGCTGGTTAATGTAATTCTCGACGCCCATCGCCTTGACCCGTTCGATGTCGCCCGGACGGGGGCCGAAGCCGAGGCGGTTGAGCACGTGGATGATGCGCTGGTCCTCGGTCAGCGCTTTGGACTTTGGACGCTTGTCGCCGGCAGCGAATGACTGCGCCGTACTGATTGCGAGAGCTAAAATGACAGCAACAAATTTCTTCATACCGGGTTAGACGCGGGGGAGGCGCGGTTGGTTGAAAAATCCGTGAAATCCGTGGCTAAGATCCTGTCCTGGCCTGTGGGCGCGGGTAGGATACCGGGCTCCGATTCCCATCCTTATCAATCGCCCTCACACCAAAGAAGTAATTGTCCTTCGACATGCCCTTCATCGTGAAACTGGTCACATTCCCAACAGCTTTCGAATTCGTCCACACGGACGCGGTCGTGTCCCGCCACACAATCTCATAGGCCGCCAGGTCCGGCTCCCTGTTCGCCTCCCAACGCAACTCCGTATCGTTAGACAAGCGCTGCGACTGAATGGTTACACCCTTTGGCCGCGAAGGCGCCCACGCCAGCGCCGCCAGCGAAGCCGCATTGACCCGCGCCACATTCGCCACGTACGCAAAATCAACAAACTGCGGTAAGTCGCCGTACTGAACACCATTCTCAACGCGAACATTTTGATGCTGGTGCCGAAACTCTTCGTTCACTTCCGTGAAGCGCACCGCCGGATAACCACGCTCGAGAAACGGAATGTGATCGCCCCCGCGTCCATAACGATCGCGCCGATAGATCATCATCACTTTCATCTGCGGCACAAATTTCTCACCAGTCTCTTTGATGAACCGCGCCAACTGCCTTGAAGCGGAATCGTTCTCACCGCCAACACTGCGCCGCGTCGTCGCCTCTTGCGCAGTCTCATTTGACGGCACACCTTCCGAGAAAACGCGCACGGTGTTGCGATTGCGCACCCCATTGCCGCCGAGCGTGTTGCCGACGATGTCGTTGGTTAACATCGCATCGACATTCCAGTTTTTCTGTTTCGCTTCCTCGGCAAAATGCGTCGAGCCGAGCAGGCTCTGCTCTTCACCCGCTACGGCCATGAAAACGATCGTGGCATCAAACTCATATTTCGCCATCACGCGTGCCATCTCGAGCACAGCGGCAGTTCCGGAAGCGTCATCGTTCGCACCTGGCGCGTCGCATTTCGCATCGGTGGGCGAGCTGCACATCGAATCGTAGTGACCACTGACGACGTAGATTCGATCAGTCGCCTCTGGTTGCGAGCCTTTCAGCGTTGCGACAACGTTCGTGATGATCGTCGGCTGCGGCACGCGTGCAGCCTTCGCCTGTTCATAGGATTGCTTCTCAACAGTCATGCGGCCGTTGGATGCTTCTGCGGCTTTCAAGAATTCCGCATACAGCCAATCGCGCGCTGCGCCGATGCCGCGTTTTGGATCGTTCTGCTCCGATAAAGTATTGCGCGTACCAAACGAAACGAGTTTTCTGATCGTCGCTTCGATGTTACGCGCATCGATCTCGCGCACGATGTTCGCAATCGCGCGATTACGAACCGGTGCAGATCTTCTCGCGACGGGCTTCGTTTGAGACACAACGACGCTGAAGTTTGCCGCCAGTATAACCATCATCATGCTTTGAAAAATTCGGCAAACTTGGTTTCGAAGCTTCATTTTTGAATCAGCGTGATCCGCGATCGGCAGGCTCTCGATAAATCGGTGTGAACGTTCTGGTCGTGTTTTCAGTGACGCTGGGCACAGGCTCGACACGTCGTGGGGGCAGTTGTTGCTGCTCGTTCTGGCGATTAGTGAATGAGGGTCGCTGCTGCTGCGGCGGCGGCGACGGCAGCTCGCGCTGCATGGACATCATCTTCGTTAACAAGCGAATGAATAGTCCCACGCACCCGAGGATAGTCATGCAACTAAATAGGACGATCCAGACGATTGCTACGGGCGGTAAATTTCGCTCGGCGAATGCGGTGGCGGCCCCGAAGGTGACGCCCAGTCCACCGACGATCGTTAATCCCAGCACGATGCTCGGAATAGCCAACCTCACCGGCGCGATCACTGTTGGTGCAGTCACCGTCGGGACCATCAGGTTGGCACCGCAACGATTGCAGTACTTCAGTTCGGCAGTTATTTCGTTACCGCAGCTTGGGCAGTACATAAGACCCTCCAGTAAAGGTAACTTTAACACTTGCACCACAAAAAGGCACAAAACGGAACCGAGCGCGGTAGCGCCGGGTAACGCTTACAAAGGCGCCCGTGAATAAGATTGACCCGGCGCTACCGCGCTCGGTTCTGTTCGGCTAACGAATGCGGTAGGCGCGGCGTTTCCAGACAACGATGAACTCGCCGTCGAGTTGGTCCGCGATGGTCTTGATGGTGGGTTCGTCGGCGACCAAAGCGCGATATTGTTCAGAGCCTCGGGCGATGTTGATAGTGCTTCGTGACGAGTCGTAAGCAGTGTCGATCCAGATGTCACTCTCTTTGCGAAAATTGCGTCCCGCGACAGTACGTGTGTCCGCAGAGTCGTCCTTCTCCTGTTTATCCGCGTCTCGCTGAACCTTCGCGACGCCTGCGAGGGCACCCACAGAAGGAGCCTTGTTCTTGGCAGGACGAGCACGTTCGGCAGCAGCCACTTC
>DASUYO010000215.1:0-7875 GCA_036377375.1 Pyrinomonadaceae bacterium | reverse complement strand
AGAGGTGTACGGACGCGTGGGATCGTTGCTGGAAGTTGGCACCGGTTTCCATCCCGAGCTGACGGGCCGCGAAAATATTTTTCTGAACGGCGCGATACTCGGCATGCGCAAGTCGGAGATCGAACGCAAATTCGACGAGATCGTCACTTTCGCTGAAGTCGAGAAGTTTCTCGATACACCTGTCAAGCACTACTCGAGCGGTATGTACATGCGGCTCGCATTTGGCGTTGCGGCACACATGGAAACTGAAGTGCTGCTCGTCGATGAAGTATTGGCCATTGGAGACGCGCAGTTTCAAAAGAAGTGCTTCGCGCGGATGAGCGAGATCGGCAGGCATGGTCGGACGATTCTGTTCGTCAGCCATAACATGTCTGCCGTGAGGAGCATCTGCAAGCAGGCGCTGATTATTGAGAAGGGACGCGTGGTGGCCCAGGGAGAGATCGATGAAACGATCGATCGATACTTGTCGCAGCTCAATTCATCACAAGTTGGCGAGGCGATTGAGACAAACACGTTCTCGGTGACTTCAGTTCAGGTAAATTCCACGTCCGGACCAGTGATCAAGACATTCGATCCGGTCGAGCTGAAAGTTCAGTTTTCGCCGAAGACAGACATTGCAGATCCGGGCATGTACGTTTCGATACTGACAATGGATTCGCGAAGGCTGACCGGTCTCGATTTGAAAGACTTCGTCACGTCCGCGCCGCTACGTGCGGGTGAAGCGGCTGAGCTCGGATTTCTGATCGAATCGCTGCCACTCTTGCCGGGCTCATATCAGGTAGAGATTCATTTGAAGGACATGTCGAAACATCTCATCGAATTCGTGCCGCAGACTTTCGAATTTGAAGTTGCTGAGACTGATGTTTATGGCGGACGAAAACTCGATCGCTGGTTCGGCAATGTCGGCTTACGCGCCCGGGCACTGAAATAAATGTCAAGAATCCTTGTAACGGGCGGCTTGGGAACCGTGGGCGCCGGCTTAATCACCGAGCTGCGCAAGCGCGGGCATCACGTGGTCTCCTGCGACTTGCATCATCAATCCGATGAGATTGGCTTCAGCCTGCGCACCGACGTTGAAGTGCCGCTCTATGCACGTTGCGACGTCGGCGAGTTTCGACAGTTGGAACGCGTCTTCGAGCGGTGTGGTCCATTCGATTACGTCTACCACTGCGCGGCGGAGTTCGGACGCTGGAACGGCGAAGACTTCTACGAAACGCTCTGGCGTACAAACGCGATCGGCACCAAGAACATGATCAGGCTTCAGGAGTGCTTGAAGTTCCGTCTCATTCACTTTTCGTCATCCGAAGTTTATGGTGACTGGCCCGATCTGATGATCGAAACCGTGATGGACCAGTATGAGATCAAGCAACTGAACGACTACGCGATGACGAAATGGGTTAACGAGATGCAGATCCGGAACTCTGGCTTGCAGTATGGTACTGAGACTGTAGTCGTGCGGTTATTTAATACGTATGGGCCGGGCGAGTACTACAGTCCATATCGATCGGTGAATTGCAGGTTTCTGTACTGTGCATTACACGGACTGCCCTGGACCGTCTTTCGCGGCCATTCGCGCACTTCGACTTATCTCGCCGACACGGTTCGCACGCTCGCAAACATCACCAACAACTTCCGAGCCGGTGAGACTTACAACATTGGCGGCACCGACCTGCACACAATCGAGCAGCTTTCAGACGTCGTGCTAAAAGTCACCGGCGCCGATACAAGACTCGTGCATCATCAGGAGACGGAGATCCTCACGACGAAGTTGAAGCGCGTCGATACGTCAAAATCAGTTCGCGACCTGGACCATAAAAACTCCTACAGCCTTGAAGACGGCATGCGACTCACGGCCGACTGGATGAGAACTGTCTACAGATTGTGACTAGTCGGATAACAACTGTAGGGGCGGCCCTCTGTGGCCGCCCGTCCGCGAAATTGACGCCACTGATTGTGAGACGGGCGGCCACGGAGGGCCGCCCCTACAGTTGATTCCAAGTCTCCTATATGTTGGCGATGTGCCTGTGGAAGCTTCATACCACGGTTCCGCGCTTTTGTATCGATTGCTGTCGGACTATCCGGCAGAGAAGTTGACGATCATCGAGACTGCGACAGAATCGCAATCAAACCGACGGCTTGCGAATATCAATTACATCTCTCGGCCGATCGGCAATCAGCGCTGGCTCAACACGCGATTTCATCCATACGCTGTCGCGTGGTTTACGCATGCAGGGAAACGCGTGGCGCCGCAAATCGTGCAATCAATCAATGGATTTAAGATAGAAAGCGTCTTGACGGCAGCACATGGATTTGGCTGGCTTGCCGCAGCGGAGATGGCTGACAAACGTGGCGTGCCTTTGCACTTGATTATCCACGACGACTGGCCACGCGTAGCTGACGTGCCGCCGCGCTTTCGACCGTGGCTTGATGAACAATTCGCGAAGGTTTATCGGCAGTCGAAGTCTCGAATGTGCGTGTCGCCGGCAATGGCTCGTTTTTATGAAGAGCGCTATGGCGTGCCGGCACACGTGATGTACCCGAGCAGATCCGCTGATTGTCCTGCATACGAGGAACCGCCACCGCACCTTGCTAACAAACCTTTCACGATCGCGTTTGCGGGCACGATCAATTCCAACGGTTACATTCAAGCACTACTCGCACTGCAAAACTCATTGAAGCTGATCGGCGGCAGATTGCTGATCTTTGGACCACTAACTTCAGATATTAAACTGAATGATCCAAATACCGAGATGTATGGTCTGCTGAGTTCATCTCAGTTACTGAAACGCCTGCGCGAAGAAGCCGATGCGCTCTTCGTGCCGATGTCGTTTGCTGCATCTGACCGCACCAACATGGAAATGGCGTTCCCCAGCAAGCTTGCAGATTACACAGCCATCGGTTTGCCACTTCTGATCCACGGTCCGAGCTACTGCTCGGCTGTGATTTGGGCGCGTGAAAATCCAGACGTCGCCGAAATCGTCGACTCCGAACCCGCGCTCAGCGATGCCATCGCGCGACTCGCAACCAACGCCGAGCTTCGCGTATCACTCGGCAGACGCGCCCTCGAAGTCGGCCGTAAATATTTCTCGCACTCTCACGCACAAACGATGTTCTATCAGTGCATATCGACTTAAAGATCCGTGTAATCCGTGGTTAAGTCTCTCCTGGATCGCACAGCGCTCGCATTGTTCAGAACGGTCCCCACGAGGGTCGCACAACATCTCTTATTCCTGGCCCAAAGCCATCCCGATCTCTCTGACGCGTGGGGATATCACATTCGCCCGATCCATTACTACGAGCCCCTGCCTGATTTCCGCTCAATCACTGCGGAGCAAACGACTCGCCGCCATACTTATCCAGGGATAGATTTCAGATGGGAAGAACAACTGGCTCTCGTGAGCGAGTTAGCGCCATATAGCGAGGAGTTGCGCGAGCTCGAATTCGATTTTGATAACGGTTACTTCACCGGTTTCGACGCTACCGTTTATTACTCGCTTATTCGTCACTTGCAGCCACAGCAGATCATCGAGATTGGCAGCGGCTACTCAACTCGCATCGCAGACAAGGCTTTAGCGCGTAACGGAACAGGAAAGCTTACTTGTATCGAACCTTATCCCGAGCGACTCAACGGCCTCCAGGACAGGATCGAATTGATGACAAAACGAGTAGAGGAGATCGACATCGATTTCTTCTCCAGCCTCACCGCGAATGACATCCTGTTCATTGATTCGAGTCACATAGTGAAATTTGGCAGCGATGTCTGTTACGAGTTTCTCGAAATACTGCCAACTTTAAAGCCCGGCGTTTGGATACACGTACACGACATTTTCTTTCCATACGATTATCCGGCGGAGTGGCTGATCAACCGACGGCAGGCGTTCAATGAGCAGTATCTGCTTGAGGCGTTTCTCAACTTCAACAAAACCTTTTCCGTGCAGTTAGCAAATAATTGGCTCCATCTGGACCATCCAAACGAGGCAGCCCGTCTGTGGACCAAGGCGCTTTCCTATTCGAGTTTCTGGATGAAGCGGGTCGAATGACTTCACAGCCGATCTCCGCCATCATCGCTACAGTCGGCAGGCCCGAACTGCTGAGACTGTGTCTCGAGAGTCTCGCAAAACAAACAGTTCCTGTTTCGGAAGCAGTTGTGGTTCACTGCGGCGAAGATTCAGAAACACAGGCAGTGACGAACGATCCATGCTGGAACAAAGCAGGGTTGGACGTTCGCTACTTTCATCATCAGGAAAGAAACTGCGCGCGACAGCGCAACTTCGCGATTCAAAACGCAAAGTACGACAACCTGCTTCTCGTCGATGATGACGTAGAGGTTGCTTCTCGTTGGGCCGAAGAGCTCTTCAAACCCATTTGGTCCGATCCGAAGGTCGGCGCGACGATGGGCAGGCTGATCAATCAACCGATGAGTACGCCCACGTTGTTCTGGCGAATCTATCGAACAGTTTTGCATGGCAGAGCAAAAGGGTTTGCACCCGGACGCCTAATCGGTGCGGCGCTCCCGAACGGATTTCCAACTACGGCTGAAGAGCCGATATCGTGCGAGTGGATCGGCGGCGGAGCGAGTGCATTGCGACGTGAAGCGTTTGACTCTGTCGGCGGTTTCGCGTCTTTCTTTGCGGGCAGCTCTCCAGGTGAGGATCTCGATCTCGGGTATCGTCTCAGTCGCAGTTGGAAGGTGTATTACGTTCCTTCCGCGACATGCATACACCATCAGGCTGCCGGCGGCCGCGAAGCCATTGACCAACATCAGTATCTTTCGATGCGATCGCGATTCGGCATCCTGACGATCACGATGCGGAAGAAACGCTACATCGCGCTGGCGCACATCGGACTGTGGGCGCTGGTGCAGTTTTTGAGTGAGGTTGCGAGCTTGCGGCACGGAGCGTTTCGCTCGGATCTGCCGCGCGCGTGGTCAGGACGGTTGCGAGGATTTCTATCATGTCTACTCTCGTCATAGCCGATTATCCGGTCGGCTATGCCAGTGGTTTTGGCGAGACGCTTTACAACCTATTTGATGGATTTCCTAACGACAGACTCTGGACCGCGCATCCACGACACCTCTCAGCTTCGAACGGCAAGGCGAAAGCGCACTCAGTGCATTTACCTTCGCCGTCATGCCCGCATTGGCTTCCGAATCAGATTTCGCTTGGCTACTACCCGTTCCTGAAGGTGCAACAGTTTCGTGCCTCGCGAGAGGCTGTTCGACTTCTCGCCTCAGTAATCGAAAAGAATTCAATCAAGAACATACTTGCGATCCCTGTGAGCCCATGGATTCTTTCGGCAGCGCTGGCGCTGCACAAGCAGTATTCAAAACTAAACCTTGTCCTTTACGTGATGGACGACTGGCAGGGGCATCACGAGTGTCACCAGCTTCCTTACTCGACCTGGCGACAGCGCTTACTCGCCGAAGTGATCCAGCGCGCCAACGTGCGATTCGCAGTGTCGCGTGAGATGGCGGCACATTATGAGGAGACGTTTGGGAAGAGTTGGCTTGTCGTTCACAACGGAGTCTTGACTGGAGCACCGCCGGATGAACCCCATGTCACGACGAACGGAAGACAGATCATGCTCGCCGGCGACGTCAATGTGTTTCGCTTCGACGCTGTCATCGCATTTGCAGAAGCGATCGAACGCCACAATCAACGTCGCCACGAATCGATTGAGTTCACGGTGATGGGTGAAGTCGCTGAGCAGCATCGCTCCGCGTTGTCGGCATTGCGCGCGGTGAAGTTGTTGAGCCGACGATCTCACGACGAGTGTCTCAGCGCGATGAAGGCAGCGGACCTGCTCTACTTGCCGCTGGCGTTTTGCAAACGATCTTCGCGCATCACGCTCTACTCGTTGCCAACAAAACTTCCTGAGTACCTGGCCTCGGGCAAAAGTGTGTTCTTTCACGCGCCGAAAGAGTCAGCGGTGTTTCGCGTAGCTGAACGCTACGACCTCACGCCAAGGCTCGCGACGATCGATCCAAAGGCGCTGGATGAGTTTGTAGATTCGTGGGCGCGGGCTGATCAGAATGGCAACGAGAGCATTCTCAACGCCAAAAGAGCTTTGCGTGAAGAGTTTGATCTCAAACGTCTCGCAACACGTTTTCAGGCCGCGTTTGTCTGAGTCGTTATGAAATGCCGACTTTGCGGCAACGAAACTGAACCATTCGTCCGGATCTCGACGCGCGATTTGGATGAGCCGTTTCTGGACGCGACCTTGCGCAGGCAGTTGCCGGAATTAAAGCTTCGCCGCTGTGCGCAATGCGCTTGCCTGTGGGCCAACGATGCACGACAAGACGACGGCATCCTTGCAGAAGCTTATGAGCGCGTAAGCGACGCTTACTTTGACTCGCCGGAAAACGATCCGCGGTATCTGCGGTTCTATCAAAGACTCGAGCAGCTAGTAAAGCAATACGTTTCCGGCAGAGCGATTCTCGACGTCGGTTGCGGCGACGGCGTTTTCCTTTCAACTTTGTCAGACGAGTGGTCCAGGCACGGAGTGGAACCGAGCACGTCAGGCGCGGGTCTCGCGAAAGAAAAGAATCTCGATGTTGCTTGTGCGACACTCGACAGTTCACCGAAGCAATACCAGGCAGACGTGATTTCGGCACTCGACGTAATTGAGCACGTAATCGATCCGCACCACTTTGTCGACTCAGTCAAACGACATCTACGGCCGGGTGGTTGTGTGTTACTGCTAACGGGTGACGCTGGTTCGTATCCGGCGAAAATTGCCGGGCCGCAGTGGTCCTATCTGCGCTGGTGTGGACACATCTCGGTTTTCTCACGAGTAGGGTTGCGTAAGCTCCTGCAGTCGCACGGATTTGAAATTCTCGATTGGCAGCGTTGCGAGCATCCTTCCAGTCCCGGAGCCGTCGCGTGGTGGCGAGTACACGTGCTGGAGCCTGCGAGGCGCGTTCTGGGTCGAAACAGATCGTGGTATCCGTTCTGGCGGGATCATCAAACGGTAGTCGCGCGGCTGAAGTAGAGCTCCTTGATGGGCCGGCATTGGGTGTTTCTTGGCGATAGCTTAACTGAGGGAGTCGGCTCCAAAAGGATCAGTCATGTTACGGAGCTCGTGAAGCAGCTTCGTTCGTCTGGTTCAGCAAACGTGCACGAGTTTCGTTTGCGGCACCTCGACGCTGACTTCAATCGACAAATTGATTTCAATGTTGCGGGCTTGATGAATGTTGACACCGCACACGACAGTTCAGATCTGTGGCTTTGGAACCTCGCGTGTGAAGGACAGATGATCGATTCCGATTTTGATTGGTTGCCGCTGATTGCTGCGCTGCATTCTGAGGTGGTGATCGTATTCAGAGGAAGTCTGGAGAGCATCATTCGGCCGGCGATGGTTCTGGATGGTGACTGGCCGTGGTGGGTGCCTCAGTCCTGGCGTAATTACGCTGCGATGGATCCGCGTTGCTACTTCAGCACAACGTGGTGGCGCAAGGCGAAGCAAACGTCGGTTGATTCACTGAAGCAGAAGGCGCGGCTCAAGCTTCTCAATTCACGTCCCGGTGAGCCTTTGATGCATTTGGAAATCCTCGCCACTTGTCAGACGGAGTTAATAAAACAACTGCGTGCGCTGGGAACGCGCGTGCTTGTGCTTGGTCTACTTCCGGTGGACCAAGCGTGCTTCCCGGGCTCGGCTGAGTATTTCAAAATTGTAAATGAGCGACTCGGGGAAATATCTGAGGCCGAAGGTGCCGAGTTCTTCGACTGGGGCTCACAACTGAATAGCGGTGATCTCTTCTACCGCGACGGCTTTCATCCTAATGCCACAGGCGCCACCGAGCTTGCCACACTACTGCACAATAGACTCTGTAAAGAGCCACAAAAAGGCACAAAAGTCGCAAAAACAATTAATTAT
>DASUYO010000214.1:0-2580 GCA_036377375.1 Pyrinomonadaceae bacterium | reverse complement strand
AGATCCTGATTGAGGCTTACACTGACAGCAAAGGCAACGAGGTCACGCTGCAACAGTTGACGCAGGAGCGTGCTCGAGTACTGTCAGAGCGATTCCAGTCAGCGGGCGTCGATCCGGTGCGCATTCAGGCGAACGGCATGGGCGCGTCGAATCCGTTGGCGCCAAACACGACGCTTGCCGGACAGAAGAAGAATCGCCGCGTGGAGATCACATTCACGTCGCCGGCCAAGACCACCGCGGCGAATTAGTTGCCGATCACTTTAGCCGCAGATTTTCGCCGATGAACGCTGATTTATCTGCGTTCATCGGCGAAAATCTGCGGCTACAAAATCATGTCCCCACTCGATCCGCTCGAAATACTACAGGTCATCGGCTATAGCATCGGCGCGTTGCTGCCGCTGTGGATGCTGTTTCAACTTGTCACCCACCGCAGCAACTTGACCAGTATTGAGCGGATACTCGCCGCGCTCGCACTCACAATGGGCGGCTGGCACACCAGTAACCTCGTAATCACTCTTCACGGTCTCTTCGATCTCGGTCCCGACACCTGGACCACGCTGCTTCGCGTCGCCGACACTGTCGCGGTCGTCAGCATCACCTTCGCCTATTCGTTCCTGCTTCACGTTCACCTGCATCTCTGGGCCAATGCACAGGGCCGGTCATTGACCCGAAGCGAACACATTCGCGTCTACCTCTCTTACATACCGACTATCTTTCTTCTGATCGCAGTGCCTCGTCTTTGGACGGGCGACTACGCGCCGATGTTAACGAAGCTGTCGTTCTTCGTAATTCCATTCGCGTTCTGGATCGCCTACGTCCTTGGTCTGATTGCCCTGACTGAGCTGTTGATAGCAAGGAAGAGCAGGAACCGCAGCGAGAGGCGAATCATGCGCACGCTGGCGTGGTCGTTTATCGGTGTCGGTATTGTGATATTTGCGGCGCTGGCGGCCGGCGTAGGCGAGGGAACGACCGCCGGAGCTTACCTGAAGACCATCGCGAACCTCGGGTCACTGCTGCCGTCAGTTCTGCTCGCTTACTACATTTACCGTTACCGTTATCTCGAAATCATCATCGAAGAGAGCCTCGTCGTACTCACCTTTGCCATGGTGGTGTTGACGGTCTACCTGTTCGGCATTCGCACGATCGGCGACTGGATGACACAGCGATACGGCATTAGACCAGGACTCGTCGAAGCACTGCTGATCCTGGCGCTCGCGCTGATCGCAGCACCGTTGCGAGGATGGTTGGCCCAACGTTTCCATAAATTGTTTTCGCGGGAAGCAGCTCTCTACAAGGAAATCGTAGCTCGCATCGGTTCATACGCCGGTCAATACAAAGATCTATCGGATCTGCTGCTCTTCGTAGAAGAGCGGACTACCGAAGTACTCGGTCTGCGGCGACTCGCGATCGTCGCTGGTGATTCAGCAGCTGAACCCTGGGTGGCGCAGATGCTTGAAAAATCAAAACAGGATGGATGGCAACCAGTCGAAGACGAACCTGTACTGACGGATCAAGGCTTCAAGATTGCTTATCCATTGCGTCGTGAAGACAAGGTTGAAGGTTTGTTGGCGGTCGATGCAGCGTCGGCAAGTTTGACACCTGATGCACGTTCGATAATCGGGCTGTTGGCAGATCAAGTTGCTATTGCAATCGATGATTCAAGGTTGTTTGAAGAGAACCTGCGGCTGGAGCGCGAGCTGGCGGAACGAGAGCGTCTGGCGTCGCTCGGACGAATGGCGGCAACAGTGGCCCACGAGATCAAAAATCCACTGTCAGCGATCAAATCGATTGCGCAGGTAATGCGAGAAGATGAAAACCTGCGCAACGAGTATGAGCGCGACCTCGGGTTGATTGTGGGAGAGACTGATCGTCTGAGCCAGAGTGTGACGCAATTGTTGAGTTTTGCGAGGAAAGAAAGCGCTACGGGACAGCCGTTGAGTGTTGACGAGTTGGTGCGATCGGTGGTCGATCTTTTCCGGGCCACAGCGAAGGAACAGGGAATTGTTTTGGGTTGCGAAGTTAAAGTTGATGCAGAGCTGACGGGAAAATCTGTTTCGGCGTTGCGCGATGCGCTGTCGAACCTGTTGCTGAATGCGCTACAGGCGACACCGCAAGGTGGACGAGTTGAGTTGCGCGCCGAGCGATCTGACGGTGAGTTGATTATTGACGTGCAGGATAGCGGTGCAGGCGTGCCGGCGGATCTGCGTGAGCGAATCTGGGAGCCTTTCTTTACAACGAGACAGCGTGGTACGGGCCTGGGCCTGGCGATTGTTCGCAAACGTGTGCAGGAGGTTGGCGGATCCGCATCGCTTGATGTAAGTCGCAATGGTCGTGGCGCGTTGTTCCAACTGCGCGTACCTCTTTAGCCGCAAAAAGGCACAAAAAGCACAAATGAAAAATTTTGACTCTTGCACTTTTTGTGCTTTTTTGTGGCAACTCGCTTGGAACTTTATTGTGGAGTGCGCGTGTTAGCGTTGATCTGATGGATCGTTACTTGAAAAGGAGACGACTTGCATGAAGAAGCAAAAGCTGATGCTGCTCGCAGTGTGCGCCGCGTTGTGCCTGATGAGCCTGAATGTT
>DASUYO010000213.1:0-6606 GCA_036377375.1 Pyrinomonadaceae bacterium | reverse complement strand
GTAACCGATTTTCGAGATGCAACAACCAGTCACCGGCTCGCTTCACGTCTGGCCAGCAGTCGGGCATCCACTCGAGTTTGTAGTTGCTTTTGAAGAGACTGAGATTGGCGATGTTGTGTGCGTCGTCACGTTGTGCGGGGCTGAGAGGTAGACCCATGATCGCCAGCAACACTTCAATGTCGTAAGGCTGGAGCGCGCGCGTCAACTCGAGCGCGTACGTCCAGACACCACCGACTGTGTCCGCAGTCATTAAAATCCGAGTTGAGGTTCGATTGGTCATCCTGAGAAATCCTGTGAATCATGTCCATAAATCCTGTCGATCATTTCAGCGAGTAATACAAAATGTTCCGCATCCGAATCGAAACCCTCGTCAGCCGCGATTCTCTTGATCCACTCGATCGTCGCCAGTCCGCCCCATTGCCAGCCCTCATCGCGCGGACTGCTGAGCATCTCCGTCTTCGTCCCCGTAAACCGCTCCCCAACAAAGTCGTAAAAAGATCCGTCGACATTTCTCAACTTTGCACCACCACGAGTGCCGTAGAACGCGATCTCGATATCAGCATCGCGACCGATGTTGAGGTTCCAACAGCACGTGAGATTGATAACCGTGCCCTCCGCCGTCTCGATAGTTGCAACTGCGTAATCTTCAACTTGCTGACTCCCTTTCGGCAGCAAGTTTCCATTTGCAAATAACGAGCTCTGCACTCGGGAGATTCGCGGAAACCCGAGCGGCCTCAGCGCCAGATCGAGAAGATGCGATCCAAGATCCAGGACGCAGCCACCGCCCGCCAACGAGAAGTCGCGAAACCATGGCTTGTCTGGTCCATAGCCGTTGTGAAACTTCGCATCGACAGCAAAGATGTGTCCGAGCTCGCCGCCCTCGACAAATTCGCTCACCGCCTGCATCGCCGGAATCGCGCGATACGACAGGTCGACTCCCAGCAAACAATCTGCGCGTCGAGCCGCTTCAACGATTCTTCTCGTATCAAACGCATTGGTCGCCAAAGGTTTTTGGCAGAAGACAGGAATTCCCTGTTCGAGTGCGGCGATGGATTGTTCTGCGTGAAGACGATTCGGCGTGGCAATCACAACTCCGTCGACATCGTGCCGCAGCAACTCTTCGAAAGAAGAGAAGAGAACGGCATCGGGCGACAACCTTTGTGCTTCTTCTGCCGCGGCCATTTGCACGTCGTGAACTGCGGCAATCTCCGCGACGTCCGCTTGCACAATCGACTCCAGACGATTTCGCCCGATCCAGCCAAGCCCGACAAAACCCAAACGTGGTCTGCGTCGCGCTGATTCGAAACTGATCTGCTTTGCCAGGCTGCTCATAAGATAATCAATGCCTTTACGAAACCTTCGGAAGAACGGTCGATCATCTCGAACGCCCGCGACAGCTCTTTGAGTTTGAACGTGTGTGTGTAGAGTGTTTGCGGATCGATCACTCCTGTTTCCAATGCATCGATCGCCTCCCGCATGCCTTCAACGTACACGAGCGGATCTCGTTCGTGGGCATTGATAACGTCGAGCCCACGCCAGTTCCAGAGCTGCATGTTTACTTGTCTGGGTCCATCCTGGTGATAGCCGGCGATGATGAGCCGTCCGCGTTCACTCGTGAGCTCGCTTGCGAGATCGAGGGAGACCTGCGTGCCGGCAGCTTCGATCACACACTCGCAACCGCGTCCTGCCGTTAATTCTTTGACGCCTTCTACTGCCTTCCATTGCTCCTTAATATTGATCGTCGCTGCTGCGCCAGACTCTTCAGCCAACTTTAACGAAGAGTCTCTGCGCGAAAGTGCCAGCACGCGCACTCCTGCTTTCGCGGCGAGTTGGGTAAGCAGTGTTCCCAAAAAACCAATGCCGACGATGGCAACAGTTTCACCGGGCCGAATGAGCGCACGCTTGAATATGTTGACTGCACAACCCAGCGGCTCAGCAGGAACCGGCACATCGTTCAGTGCAGCCGGAATGGGAATTATTTCGGAGGTCAGTGCGAAGTCGTATTCAGCAAACGCATGCGACGACAACATCGCCACACGATCGTCGATCGCGAAACGCGTTACACCGTCGCCAATAGCATCGATTCTTCCCCAAGCTTCATGACCGGGAGCGCCGTGCTCGACCGGATATTCAAACCAGGGCTTTCCCTGCCACAGCGCGAGATTGGAGGCACACACTCCGCAGCCTTCTATCCGCACTCGAACTTCGCCGCCAGCGGGTTCGCGAAAATCCATTGTGCGTACTTCGATCGTGCGTGGATTTGAAATGACTGCCGCACGGCCTGTAACCGTAGATGCTATCGCTGAAAAGGCCCGTGTTGTTTGTACTGACTGCAATCTGGTTCCCTCTAGAATTCAACTGTAGGGGCGGCCCTCTGTGGCCGCCCGTCTTTCGAAACACGCATTTATTCTCACGACGGGCGGCCATGGAGGGCCGCCCCTACAGTTGTCTGCACCGCGTCCATGACTTCAACGCCAACCGACTCGGTTGAAAAATGGTCGTCTCCCGTTCGCAGCCATTCATACAAACGCCTGACACCCTGCTTCACATCGACTCGCGGGCACCACCCAGTTAACCCACTGAACTTACTCGTGTTCGCGACGTAATAGCGCTGGTCTGCCGCCCGCCAATCTTCAAAACGAACTGAAACATCACCGCCATGCAGTTCTGCCAGCAGATCGAGCAACTCCAGCAGGCTGATTGTGTTCGCTGGTCCACCACCAATGTTGAAGGCATTACCTGCAAGTTTTTGTATATGCTTTTGAGCGACGAGGAATGCATCTACGAGGTCGTCGATGAACAGAATGTCACGCACCTGCATACCGTCGCCGTAGATCGTGATCGGCTTGCCCGACATGGAACGAATCACAAAATGCGCAACCCAACCCTGATCTTCATTGCCATACTGGTGCGGCCCGTAGATGCAGCTCATGCGAAACACGAGCGCCGGGAGTCGATACGTGCGCGCATAATCGATCACGTACTGGTCCGCAGCACCTTTTGAGCATCCGTAAGGGCTGTGGAAGTCGAGTGGCCTGTCCTCGTTGATTCCGCGCTCACGGATCGAAGCATCGACCGGCGCATAACGCGTGCCATCTTTAGCGAATTCAAGATCCGCGAGATTGCCGTAAACCTTGTTTGTGGACGTGAAGATGAGCGGCGGCGGATTTTCTGCGGCGCGGACCGCCTCGAGAAGATTCAATGTGCCGCGAGCGTTGACTTCAAAATCCTCTATGGGATCGACTAGGCTCGACGTGACTGCAACCTGCGCGGCGAAGTGAAACACCTGCGAGGCATCTTTTACAGCTTGCTTGACGATTGAAAGATTGCGAACGTCCGGAACTTCGATATCGACGAGGTCGCCATGCGTTTCGATTAGCCAGCGGAGATTGCGCTCAACGCCCGCGCGCGAAAGGTTGTCGAGCAAACGCACGCGGTGTCCTGCAGAAAGCAGCCGATGCGCAAGATTAGAACCAACAAAACCGGCGCCACCAGTGATTAGAATTGACTTCGATTTACCGTTTTTGCTGACGGGTGTGGGAGCCAGTGGATGTACGTTCTTGTGATGGCCGTTGCCATTGGATGCCGGGTTCGTTTTTCCCCTTGTCATGTCTTGCAACCCCTTGTTCGAGCTCAGTGCTCAGTCCCTGCCGTGTGGGTGAGTCCGAGGTCGGGAAAGTACATGTCACTGATCGGGATTTCGGTACGTAAGCGTACGGGAATCTTATAATTGTAAATACCGTGAAGAAATTGTTAGGAAGTTTGGGCGCGAGCCTTGGTGTCGTCTTGTTGCGCAGTGATGATCGCGTAACAGCTGCAAGCCTTCGCCTGGAGACCGGTGCGATCGAGAACTCGTATTCGTCCCCGAACTGATTGAATCAATTGATCATGTTCCAATTGGTTTGCGGCTTGAGTAACAGTTGCTCGGCGAGTTCCGAGTAGACGCGCGAGCATGTCCTGCGTGATGCGCAGCTCAGACGTTTGCAGTCGATCATCAATCATCAACAACAGGCGCGCCAGTCTCGCCTGGGGCGTGTGATAGCGATGACAAGCGGCGAGTTGCGCGCTCTGCGCCAGCAGGGCGTTTGCATAATTCAGCATTAACTCGCGCATGCGGCTGCTTCGTCTTGCCTCTTTGCGGAGAATCGCTGCGGGAAGACGCAAAGCTTTGCCTTCTGTGAGGATGAGAGCCTGGCTGATGGAGTGTTTGCCGCCCATGAGAATCGGAGTTCCCACCAATCCTTCGTTTCCGATCAATCCAACTTCAACTGTAGCTTTCTCTTCAACTGAGCTAATCAAGACGACGATGCAATCGAGTGGAAAGTAAACATAGTTCAATTCTTCTCCGGCTACCTGGACAGTTTCTTTAGCGAAGAGCGTGAGGATTTCCAACTGCGGTATGAGACGAGAGCGTTCCTTTTCAGGAAGCGCTGCTAACAACTGATTCTCCTGCCAGCGATTTTCGCTGCCTTCGCGCACCACTCCTCCGGCAAAACAGCAGACGTGATTTTTGGATTCGGTACTGTACGCCTGCAACTATGTACCTTCGGTTCGTTCGCGTACGTTGCGAAGAAAACAAGATATTCGAAACGAATAACAGTCATGAACGTTGTAGCATTCATCTGTAGGGGCGGCCCTCGGTGGCCGCCCGTCTCACCAATGACGCGTGTTTCAAGAAACGAGCGGCCACGGAGGGCCGCCCCTACAGTTGATTTCAAGAAAGTCTATGAGTGATGTGAACACTTCATGGATGGATGCGATGCGTCGTGGCGACTTTGCTGCGGCATGGGAGATCAGCGATGCAATACTTCGCACAAGAGGTGTACAGGATCAGGAACATCTTCCGCGTTGGTTTCAAAGCATTTGGGATGGCAGCTCAGTAGCAGGCAAGCGTGTGTTGGTGCGTTGTTATCACGGCTTGGGCGATACGATTCAATTCATCAGATACGCGCCGTCGTTAAAACAAGTAGCGGCCGAAGTGATTGTCTGGACGCAACCTTCTTTGATCCCTTTGCTGCGAACTGCGAGAGGGATCGATCAACTGCTTCCTCTTCACAATGGCGCACCGGAAGTTGAATACGATGTTGATCTCGAGTTGGGTGAGTTGCCGTATGTGTTTCGAACGACGATGGCAAACATTCCCGCAGAGATCCCTTATCTTTTCGTCGAACCCGCATTACTTCCGAGCAACGGACGATTGAGAGTTGGTTTGATCTGGGAATCTGGGGATTGGAACAGAAGCCGTTCAGTTCCTTTTTCGGAAATCAAACGATTTGCGGACGTGCCTGGCGTTGAGTGGCACATTCTGCAACGCGAGCCTTTTCGTGCGGGCTGGGATGGGGCGTTGGGCGTGATCTCGGGTGGTGATAATCCGCTTGACGATGCGCGAGTTATACGCGCGCTCGACCTCGTTATTTCAGCAGACACGATGACCGCGCATCTCGCGGGCGCATTAGGCCAAAAAGTCTGGACTCTCCTGCCTTTCGATGCGGATTGGCGATGGCTACAGCACCGTTCCGATAGCCCCTGGTATCCGACGATGCGATTATTTCGGCAGAAAGAGGAGGGGAGTTGGGGTGAGGTGATTGATGAGGTTATGTGCTACTTTTTGGCTCGCCGATGAAGATCCACAAAACAATTGTTTCAGCATTGTTTTTCATTGCGCTTTGTCCTTTCTTACTGCGGGCGCAAACAAAACCTGACAAAGATTATCTCGTTTACGTTTTGTCAGAGGGCGCCGACAAGATCGCGCTGGTGCGCTTCGGTCCTGATGGTTTGCGTTTAGATCATCAGATCGAGACCGGAGATATGCCGATCGATATCGATGGTCCACACGGCATCGTTGTTTCTCCCGATCGGCAGTTTTACTACGTCACTATCGCACACGGCCGCCCATTCGGATCGGTGTGGAAATACTCGACGAAAGACGACACCGTCATCGGCAAAACTACACTCGGTCTCTTTCCTGCGACGATGGACGTCACGCCTGATGGCGCCTTTCTTTTTATTGTGAACTTCAACCTGCATGGCGATATGGTGCCGTCGTCCGTCTCCGTTGTGTCGACGCAGACGATGACTGAAGTCGCTCGCATCCAAACCTGCACCATGCCGCATGGTTCACGTTTGAATGCAGCGGGACTGAAACAGTATTCAGCCTGCATGATGGACGACATGCTCGTCGAGATCGACACGCGCTCACTGAAAGCAACACGATATTTCGTGATCACGAAGAATCATGAAAAGGGACTTACTGGACCACCGCAGACGAGCAGCAGCACTTCAATGCATTCCATGCATGGCAGTGGCGGACATGGCTCGGAGTCGCCAAAGCCCGGTGATATTTCGTGCTCGCCGACATGGGCTGAGCCTTCGGTGGATGGATCGTCGGTTTATGTCGCGTGCAATGGTTCGAGCGAGATTGTGGAAATTAATGCGAATAGCTGGCAACTCGTGCGTCGCATTCCGGCGCGTGCAGGTGTTTACAATCTCGATGTTACGCACGACGGCACACGCCTGATCGCCACGAACAAGCGCGATCAATCGGTATCGATTTATGATCTGAAGAGTGGCAAGGAGCTGGTGCGGCTGCCGACAAAACGGAAAGTG
>DASUYO010000212.1:0-3436 GCA_036377375.1 Pyrinomonadaceae bacterium | reverse complement strand
TGAAGTTACAAACGACACCGGACCTATCTACTGGGGCGAGCCGGGAACGAACGGACAACACTCGTTCTATCAGTTGATTCATCAGGGAACCAGGCTCATCCCATGCGATTTCATTGCCTTCGCCAAATCACTTAATCCGCTTGGTGAACATCACGACATGCTCATGGCAAATGTCTTTGCTCAGGCCGAGGCACTTGCATTCGGGAAGACGCCCGCGCAGGTAAAGGCAGAGGGCACGCCCGACTGGCTAGTTCCTCATCGAGTCTTTGAGGGCAACAGGCCATCCAACACGATTGTTGCGGATCGGCTCACACCGGAAACACTCGGCAAGCTCGTCGCACTTTACGAACACTCTGTTTTCACGCAAGGCGTCATTTGGAACATCGACTCGTTTGATCAATGGGGCGTGGAGCTCGGTAAGGTGCTCGCTAAACGCATTATCCCGGAACTTGAAAGCGCTGAAGATCCCAGACTCGATCATGACAGTTCAACAAACAATCTGATTCGTCGCTATCGAGCAAGTAAAGAGGCGTTATGAAAACTCTCGACCTTAACAAAGAACAATTTGGGAAGATGAGAACGCATCCCGGTTTCATTGCAGCGCTCGATCAGAGCGGCGGCAGCACGCCCGGTGCGTTACGTCTTTACGGAATCAAAGAAGGCGCGTGGTCTAACCAGGATGAAATGTTTGCGCTCGTGCACCAGATGCGCACTCGCATCATCACCAGTCCCAGCTTTACCGGTGAGCGGATTATTGCAGCCATCCTGTTCGAGAACACGATGGACAGGGACGTTGAGGGGCAGCCCACCGCGGACTACCTTTGGAACGTGAAACAGGTAGTGCCTTTCCTGAAGATAGACCAGGGTCTTGAAGCTGAAAAGGACGGCGTCCAGTTGATGAAGCCGATGCCTGCACTTGCTGCCCTGCTCGCCAAAGCCAAAGCGAAGCGCGTCTTCGGAACCAAGATGCGCTCACTCATCAAACAACCCAACGCCGCCGGCATCAAGAGCATTGTAAACCAGCAGTTCGAAGTAGCAGGGCAGATCATGGCAGCTGATCTCTTACCAATTGTCGAGCCGGAAGTTGACATTCACTGCCCGCAAAAAGGCAAGGCCGAAGAGTTGCTCAAAACGGCCATTCTCGAAAAGCTCAATGAGCTGTCGGCGGGTCAGTCTGTAATGCTGAAGCTCACGCTGCCGGAGCAAGACGACTTCTACTTAGATTTGATTAGTCATCCCAGGGTCGTGAGGGTGGTAGCGCTCTCGGGTGGTTATTCGCAGGAAAGCGCCGACGACCTGCTTCGCAGAGATCATGGGATGTTGGCGAGCTTTTCGCGAGCGCTATTAGAGGGGCTGTCCGCCCAGCAATCTGATGCTGAATTCAACTCAGTTTTGGAGAAATCCATTCAGAGTATCTACGATGCGTCCACTACCAAGCAGACCATGATGGAACAATTGGACCAGAATGGGATGACCCGTCAGCCCCAACCCCTCGCTCCGAAAATTATCACAGAGAGGGACACCAGATATGGACAAGGGTAGTGTCAAGCTGGCCCCTTCAATCCTCTCGGCTGACTTCGCTCATTTAGGTGAGCAGGTAGCGGATGCGGAGCGCGCCGGCGCTGATCGAATTCACGTCGATATCATGGATGGACATTTCGTACCCAACATTTCGATGGGTGCACCTATTGTCCAGTCTCTCCGTCGCGTTACAGATCTGCACCTTGAGATACACATGATGATCACTGACCCGGACCTCTTTCTCGACGAGTTTGTTGACGCGGGATCCGATTCTTTTCTAGTTCATTGGGAAGGCAATAACAATCTGCATCGCACAGTGCAAAGAATCAAAGCGCTGGGGAAGCGCGCGGGTGTAGCAATAAATCCGGCGACACCCGCAATCGTGCTCGAAGAAATTCTGCCGGATGTGGACCAGGTTTTGGTAATGACGGTCAATCCGGGTTTCGGGCACCAGCATTTTATTCATTCAACGCTGCCGAAAATACGACGTGTGGGACGCATGATTGAAGAGGTTAAACCCAAATGTGAATTGGAAGTGGACGGAGGAATCGATGAAGCAACCGCGCCACTAACGGTGGCCGCGGGAGCGAACGTGCTGGTGGCGGGATCTTCGATTTTTGGCGCAGAGATTAGCGTATGCAGCGCTATGCATCGGTTGCGTAGAGCGATCTATGGTGGCGAACCGACTGTCGAACAAACTTTGGATGCAACTAATCAAGGCGCGCCGACGCTGAGTGTCGCGTGATCTCAAAAGATCGACTTTTAGAAGGAGTACTTTATGCAACTAGGAATGATAGGGCTCGGCAGGATGGGCGCCAATATGGTGCGGCGCCTAATCAAGAATGGACACAACTGCGTGGTGTTTGATCGGTCGCAGGATGCTATCAGCAACCTTGTCAAAGAGAAAGCGGTCGGATCCTCGTCGCTGACAGACTTTGTCAAGAAACTGGATACGCCGCGGGCGATCTGGCTGATGGTTCCAGCTGCTGTTGTCGACGACACCATTGTCGAGCTCATGCCACTGCTCGACAAAGAAGACATACTAATCGACGGCGGCAATTCCTATTACATTGATGACATTCGCCGCGCAAAGGAACTTGCGCCGAAAGGTATTCACTATGTCGATGTGGGCACGAGTGGTGGTGTCTGGGGCCTCGAGCGTGGCTACTGCATGATGATTGGCGGCGAGACAGATGCAATCAAACATCTCGATCCGATCTTCTCAACACTTGCGCCAGGTGTGGGTGATATCCCACGGACGCCCGGTCGCGGGAAGTCTGAGGGAACTTCAGAATCCGGCTACTTGCACTGTGGGCCGAACGGCGCAGGACACTTTGTGAAGATGGTCCACAATGGGGTTGAGTACGGAATCATGGCTGCCTACGCCGAAGGGCTGAGCATCCTGCGTTCCGCCAATATCGGCAAGCAGAAACAACGAATTGACGCCGAGACTACGCCGTTACGTGATCCGGAGCATTATCGTTACGACCTGGATTTATCCGAAATCACCGAGGTTTGGCGACGTGGCAGCGTGATCGCATCCTGGCTGTTGGATCTCACTGCAACCGCGCTACACGAAGATCCGTCTGTTTCAAAATTCGCCGGTCGCGTGTCCGACTCGGGCGAGGGACGCTGGACCATCAAGGCCGCGATTGATGAAGGGGTGCCGGTGCCGGTTCTGACCTCGTCTCTGTTCGAAAGATTTGCCTCTCGAGGCGAAGCAGATTTTGCGGACAAGCTTTTATCTGCAATGCGATATCAATTTGGTGGACATCTGGAGAAGGCGGCCGAAAAGGCATAGACCGAGGGAGGTAATGATGAGCGACATGCAATCGGACGCGCTAGTCTTCTTCGGCGCAACAGGCGATCTCGCTTACAAGAAAATTTTCCCATCGCTGCAAGGCATGGTGAAGCG
>DASUYO010000211.1:0-8833 GCA_036377375.1 Pyrinomonadaceae bacterium | reverse complement strand
AATCGCAGTTGACGGTTCCTTGTTTGATGAACCCAGCGAGCGGTAACAGCCGAAGGAGAACTAATGATGCTGAGAATTTACATCCACGATGAGGTGCCGGTCACAAGCATCGTCGCTGAAGGAAAGCTGGTCGGCCCGTGGGTGAAAGAGTTGGAGAAGTGCTGGGAAACCGTAGTGGCTGCTCATCCGCGCAAGTCCATGGTGGTGGACCTGGTGCACGTCACTTTCATTGACTCTGAGGGTCGAGCACTACTGACGAGGATCAGACAAAAGGGCGCCAGGCTGTTGTCTTCGGGCGTCCTCATTAATTCCATCGTTGCTGACATTGAAGCACAGCAGGGAAGTAATCGGGCTTCGACAGATTAGCGACTCGGGCTCTAACGGCAATTGACATTGAAAAGGAGTACAGCTCGCCGAAGCAGGCGTCAACTGTAAGGGACACGCAATGAAAAATCGGAATCTTTGTCTACTGGCGATCATCATTCTACTGGCAAGTCCATTCGGTGTCTCTGCGCAACAGAGCGCAACAGCCGCTTCCAGTGAAGTATTGACGCTCGACGAAGCAATCGCGCTCGCGTTGAGTGACAACCGTGGAGTGATGAACGCACGCCTCAGCATTGGCAAAGCTGAAGACGACGTCGCCGCGGCGCGAACGTATCGGCTGCCAAAGTTCGAATTCAATGCGCTCGCCGGACAACAGCTCATCAGCCCGGATTTCACTTTTACCAAAGGCGTCCTGGGCAACTATGCCAACGTCGGCCCAATCCCCGATCGCGACGTCAAGATGTCGACTCCGAGCCGGCCGACGGCCATTCTCTTCGGTCAAGTAACGCAACCACTTTCACAACTGCACCGCATTCGACTCAACATCAGGCAAGCTGCTTTGTTGACTGATGTCGCCCGTGAACAACTCCGGGGACAGGAGCAGTCTGTCGTCAATAACGTAAAGCGCACCTACTACGCGATCGTGCAATCGGAGAGCGCGCTGCAAAGCATTCGTCAGGCGCTCGCCTCCTATCGCGAACTGGAACGCGTGACGGGCGATTACGTGGCCCAACAAGTGGCACTCAAAGCGGACGATCTTGAAGTGAAAACAAGACTGGCAAAGACCGAAACGGAAGAGCTGACAGTCGGCAATCAAGTGACGACATTGAAGGAGCAGCTCAATCAGTTGTTAGGGCGGGACATCAGGACTGAATTCAGAGTCAGCGCAATTCCAGCACCATCGTTGTTCGAAACGGATCTGGTGGCAGCGCGCACGCGTGCGCTGGACCAGCGCCCGGAGATCAGAGAAGCGCGTTTACGAGTGCAACAGGCAGAGCTGGACAAGCGCATAAAGAAATCTGAATACATCCCCGACATAAGTATGGCCTTCACTTATGCCTCGCCGCGCAATTTCGACAAATACGTCCCGAAGAACTTTGCTGCTGCTGGTGTATCGGTGAACTGGGAGGTGTTCGACTGGGGCAGAAAGAAACATCAGCTCGACGACAAACAGAAAACGATCGAGCAGGCAAACAATAGCCTGCGCGATGCGGAGAACAGCGTCATGGTCGAGGTCGGGGCAAAGATGCGCGATCTTCAACAAGCAGCGCAGACGTTGCGCGTCGCGCAGCTCAGGCAGGAGACGGCGCGCGAAAACATGCGCGTTTCCATTAACAAGTACAAGGTGGTAGCGACGCTGTTTTCGGACGTGTTGCAAACGCAGGCAACGCTCGCCGATGCCGACTACGAATATCAGAAAGCGCTGCTGGCTTTCTGGACGGCCAAGGCTGAATACGAGAAATCAATTGGATTGGACAAATAAAGGAAGAAGAAAGATACGACGATGAGAGTGACGAACCAACTGACATTCCTGGCAGCTTTCCTGTTAACGGCGGCGTGCGCCTACGGCCAGGATGTTCATTACAACTATGATCGAAGCGCGAATTTCGCGGCGTACAAAACCTACCAATGGGTCGAAATTCCTGGCGGCGCCGTGCCGGATCAGTTGATAGACCAGGCCATCAAACGTGCAGCCGAAGAGCAGCTCGCACAAAAAGGTCTCACCAAGGTCGATGCCAACGCTGACCTTTATATCGGTTACCAGTTCGTGCTCAACCTCGAAAAGAGCGTGAGCCTATGGGAGACGGGTGGCGCGGGCTCCGCTTGGGGATGGGACCCATGGGGCGGCGGCCGTAACGTGCAGGGCCAGACGTCTACCATTCCGGTCGGGATACTGTTGATGGACCTGTACGACGTCGGCAAAAAGCAACTCGTCTGGCGCGGCGACGCCATCAAGACCATCAACCTCAAGACAGACCCGGATAAGAATTACAAGAACCTGCAAAAAGTGATGACGAAGCTTTTTAAGAATTATCCGCCGAAAGCTAGTAAGTAAGGGCGATGGACCAAGGCTGATACGAAATCAATCGGAGGTGTGACAAATGAAGTGGAGAGCGATTAACGCAGTTGCAGTGACCGGTAGCCTTTTTCTAACGACTATCGTCGCAGGCTGCGGACATAAGCAGGCGGAAAAACGAGTGGTGCCTGTAAAAGTTGCAGCGGTTGAGTTGAACGGCGCGAGCACCGAAGCGAGGTATTCGGCGACGATCATCCCCCGCACGGAGGTTCAGTTGGCCTTCAAGGTTGGCGGTTATGTTGACGCGCTTCGCAAGGTCCGTGGTGTCGACGGAAAGATGCGCGATATCCAGGAGGGTGACCGCATTAGTACCGGCGCAGTGTTGGCCCGTGTTCGACAAAGCGACTATCAGGTCAAATTTAAACAAGCAGAATCTCAGGCCAGCGAGGCGAGATCCGGCATTGACGTTAGCAAAGCACAATATGAAGAAGCACTTTCGGGCGTCGCCTCAAGCAAGGCAAAAGTAGTGGAAGCAGAGGCTGATTACCTGAAGGCTAAACTCGATTTTGACCGCGCGGAGAATCTGTTTGCGAGTCACAGCATGACCAAAGCTGATTACGACTCGGCCAGGGCTCAGTACGACATGACTAACGCCAAGGTCGCTGCTGCGCGCTCTCAGGTTCAGGTGATCCAGGCCAAAGCCGATTCTGCAAAAGCCAATATCAACGTTGTCCAGGCGAAGTCACAAAGCGCGCAGGCGGTCGTGCAGGAGACACAGATCCCACTACACGACACGGAACTGAAGGCGCCGCTCAATGCGGTAGTGCTGGAAAAGTCAATCGAGAAAGGAACACTGGTTTCTGCAGGTGATAAAGCCTTCGTAGTTGCCGACACATCGTCAGTCAAAGCAGTCTTCGGCGTTGCGGACATCGCGCTGGCGGAAATGAAATTGGGTAGCACGCTGAGCGTTGAAAGCGAATCGATGCCTGGAAAAGAATTTCAGGGACAGATCACATCAGTGTTTCCGGCTGCCGATTCCAAGAACCGAGCATTCAATGTCGAGGTGACGATCGCGAATCCTGAGTATCTGTTGCGGCCCAACATGATCGTTTCGCTGCGCGTGGGAACAAAGCAGCAGATGTCCCCTCAGCCCGTCGTGCCGTTGAATGCGGTTATTAAATCGAAGAGTAACGCCAACGGTTATGCAGTCATTGTCGTGACTGAGGAAGGTGGAGGGCAACTCGCGCGTCTTCGCGACGTGAAGCTGGGCGAATCATTCGGCAACGCCGTCGCGGTAGCTGAAGGACTGAAGCCTGGTGATCGAGTGATCATAACGGGCGGCACGATGGTGAACGATGGTGATCAGGTAAAGGTGATTCCATGAAGAGAATTCAAGTCTTATTACGAGCAGTGCGCAGGAAGGCCCGCCGGTTGGTCCGTAAATCGCCGGCAAAAAGCGTGGCCCAGAGCGAGACCAATGTTGCACACGCTCACGGCGCTCACGGTATTGACCTAAGCAAGCGCAACATCTCTCGCTTTTTCGTCCAGCAGCGGCACATCACCTGGGTCATGCTGATTGGCGTCTGTGTCTGGGGCTTCTACAGCTATAAGAGCATGCCGCAGCGCAAAGACCCGGACACCCCGGTTAAAACCGCGGTCGCTATCACGTCGTGGCCTGGAGTGAACGCCGAGAAGATCGAGCAACTGGTGACCAGGAAGATAGAAGAGAAGATTGCGCAGAACGCGAACGTGGAAAAGATCCGCTCGATCTCGCGTACCAACGTTTCGGTCGTCTACGTGGACCTGGATGAGAACTTTCCCGGAACGCAGATCGGCAAGGAGTTCGACGACATCGCGCTCAAACTCGACTCGATCAAAGATTTGCCGGACGGGGCGGGACCCATCCAATTCATCAAAGACTTCGGCGACACATCCGCTCTCATGCTCACCGTTGCCAGCCCGAAGGTGAGTGAGGCCGAGATCGACGTGCGCGCTAAGGAGGTCGGCGAGGCCATCGCGCGCAACCGATCACAGTATGCTCCGACGCGGGGCGGAACGCGGTTCACGATTGTCAGCACGCTCACTCATCCGGTAAGCGCCCGCGTCGTGCAGGACCCGCTCAATCTGTTTGCCGATTACCTCAAAGAGAAGGGTGTGGCTAGCGACCTGCACGTCGTCAATGAGCCGGGCTTCGTCGGGGTTGACGGTGTCTCCGACGCGAGCGATGAAATCCTGCTCGACCACACGCGACACTTCATCAACGAACGGTTGCAGGCGTCGGATTTTCATCCTGATAGCTGGCCCCCTGTGGTGATCCGTGATCCGCAGCAGACGCGCGAACGGCTGGGCCTGGTTGCGGGCGACAAATACAGCTACCGGCAGATGGATGATTTCACGGATATCATCGAGAAGGGGCTCAAGAACGTCCCTCAAGCTACGAAGGTGTCGCGCGCGGGCATTCTGTCCGAGAAAATCTTTCTCCTTTATTCCCAGGAGCGCATCGCCTCGTATGGGCTCCAGCCCGGAGACCTACCGAAAATTCTGAGTGCGCGCAACATCACTCCGGCAGGCGGTCAACTGGAAGCGGTGGGACGGAACTTTACCATCGACCCTTCCGGCGAGTTTAAGAGTGAAAAGGACATAGGCGACGTCGCAATCGCCCGCACGGAGCAGGGTGCGCCGGTTTACCTGCGCGACGTGGTCGACGTCGAGCGCGGCTATGACAGCCCGCCGAGATATCTGAACTTCTACGACTGGCGCGATACACAGGGCAATTGGCAGCGCGGCCGCGCCATCACGGTCGCCGTCCAGATGCGCCCAAACGGATACATCGGTCAATTCGGCAAGGATATCGACGCGAAGCTGGCCGAGCTCCGGAAACAGTTGCCGGACGACTTGATCATGGCGCGCACCTCCGATCAACCTCGGCAGGTGACGGAGAACGTCGACCTGTTCATGAACAGTCTCTACGAAGCGATCATCCTGGTGGTGATCGTTTCACTCATCGGTTTCTGGGACTGGCGTTCGGCGCTGCTGATGGGCTTGGCGATCCCGCTCACGCTCTTCATCACCTTCGGGATGGCGCACATGCTGGGGATAGATCTTCAGCAGGTCTCCATCGCCACGCTGATTATTGCCCTCGGCCTGCTGGTGGACGTGCCGGTGGTCGCCGGCGACGCGATTAAGAACCAACTGGGCGCGGGTCTGCCGCCGCTCACGGCCGCGTGGGTGGGGCCAACGAAACTGATCGTGGCGATCATCTTCGCCACCATCACCAACATCGTCGCCTACCTGCCGTTTCTGACCCTGCCCGGAGGCACGGGCGAATTCTTATACAGCCTACCGATCGTGCTGACCTGCTCCCTGGTGGGGGCGTTGATCGTGGCAATGATCTTCATCCCCTTCCTCGGCTACTTTTTGTTGAAGCCCAAAATCGAAGCGCCCCTGGCAGAACGGCGCAAACACGGGTTCCCGGCCTTCTATTACAGAGTCGGCGAATGGGCGATCAATCACCGGTGGAGGGTACTGCTTGGCTCGCTCATCCTCCTGGCGAGTGCCTTCCTGGTCGGAAGCCGGCTCAAGACGGACTTTTTCCCGAAAGACCTTTCTTACCTTTCATACCTTGACGTGTGGCTGCCGGAAGATGCGCCTTTATCCTCGACCAACGAAGCCGCGCGGCACGCGGAGCAAGTGGTGCGCGAGGTGGCGGAAGAATACGGTAAGGAACACGCTGAAAAAGATGGCAAGCCGCGTGAAGTCCTGAAATCCCTGACCACCTTCGTCGGCGGCGGCGGCCCGCGGTTCTGGTTCTCGGTTTCGCCCGAGATGCAGCAGCTCAACTACGCGCAGGTGATCATCGAGGTCAACGACAAGCATGACACGAACCACCTGATCGGCGCGATACAAAGAGCACTGGACGAGAGGATCCCCGGCGCGCGTGTGGACGTGCGACAGCTCGATACGGGCAAGCCCATTACGATGCCGGTCGAAATCCGCATCTCGGGCAGTGACATGGACGCGCTGCGCCAGGAAGCGGAAAAGGTGAAAAATATCCTGCGAGCCACTCCATACGCTCAGCGGGTGCGGGACGACTGGGGGGAGGAGAACTTCACAGTCAAACTTCAAACCGACTCCGACCGCGCTAATGTGGCAGGCATCACCAACCTCGACGTGGCCGCTTCCTCGGCTACGGGGATCAACGGTAGCCAGGTGACGGTGCTGCGCGAAGGCGATAAGCAGATCCCGATCGTGGCGCGACTGCGGATGGACGAGCGGGCGCAACTTGCCGACGTGCAGAACCTGTATGTCTATTCCATGCAAGGGTCACAGAAGGTTCCGCTCCGGCAGGTCTCGTCGATCGAGTACGGAATGCAGACCGAGAAGGTCCGCCGGCGCAATCAATTCCGCACGATCACAGTGTCCTGCATGGCCGAACCCGGTCACCTGCCGTCGGAGATCGTGAGCGCCGCCCGCCCGCAGCTGACAGCTTTTGCCGCTCAGCTTCCCTCAGGCTACCGCATGGATTTCGGCGGGTCCGAAGAGGAGCAGGTCAAGGGTTTCAAAAATCAGACGGTCGTGCTGATTATCTCGATGGTCGCGATCTATCTGAGCCTGGTCTACCAGTTCAAGAATGCTATCAAACCCTTTGTCGTATTCGCGGCGGTGCCTTATGGGGTCGCGGGCGCACTGGTGGCGCTCTGGATCATGGACACGCCTTTCGGTTTCATGGCGTTTCTGGGCGTCATCAGCCTCGTTGGGTTGATTGTCAGTCACATCATTGTGCTCTTCGACTTCATTGAAGAGAAGCACGCGGAAGGCGAGCCGCTGAAGGAGGCAGTGCTCGATGCCGGCATCATGCGGTTGCGCCCGGTGATGATCACAGTGCTCGCCCTGGTGTTTGCACTCGTCCCGTTGGCGATGCACGGCGGGCCGCTGTGGGAGCCGATGTGTTACGCGCAAATGGGAGGGATGATGGTTGCTACCTTCATCACGTTGCTGCTTGTGCCGGTGATCTATTCGATCTTCGTTCTCGATCTGAAACTGATTAAGTGGGATGCCACACATGAGGATAAGGAGATCGTGCCGGAACCAGCAGCGCCGCCGACCACAGGTGGAGAGGCAACGGCGTGAGGGTGAAGATGAAAAGACTTAAGAGTCAAAGTCTGCGGTTCATGCTCCTGACGTTTGCGGGGCTCGCCCTGGTGTCGATACGGGTCGAGCCTTCGCAAGCGCAGCAGAAGCCAGACGCACAACTCGAGCGGGCGGCCACTGAGTACAAGTCAAAGCTTGAACAACTGCTCACACTATATGAACGCGACTCCAAGCAGGCCGAAGAGCGGCTCACGACGATGAGAGAGTTATTAGCGCAGGGACTAGTCACGCGCCGCGAGGTGGACACGGCAGAAGACGCTGCGGCCCAAACGCGAGAGAAAGTTGCCGAGGCGCAGGCGCAATTGAAGAGCGCAGACATGGCTATCGCGGAAGCATTGGTTGAGGCTGAGGCGGAAGAGCCCACGCGAAAGCTGAGGCCGAGTTCGGCGCCGCGCGCTGTAAACACGTTGGTCCGGGCAACAGCCTACATCCGCTACGGCGGTGCGGGCCCGTGGTCACTCGCGGACGCAGCCGGCATCAAGCAATTTTTCGATCGCAGATTCGGACGCGCGTTGCCGATCGGTGCGTTCGGGCAGTCAGCGCTGCACGATCGCTGGGGCTACGACCATCGCAACGCAATGGACGTAGGAGTTAATCCCGATAGCAACGAAGGGCAAGCCTTGATGGAATATCTGCGCGCTAACGGCATTCCATTCACCGCTTTCCATTTTGCAGTGCCGGGTATAGCCACAGGACCGCACATCCACGTCGGGCTGCCTTCGCACAGGATTGCACCCAGATGGGTAGCGGCGAACTCCGGCAACATATCACGCTAGCGAGGAAGGAAGTCTTATGACTGGTGAAATATCAAACGGGTTGGCAGCCATCATGGGTGCTTTAGTCGGAGGTCTTGCGTCGTTAGCAAGCACATGGGTAAGTGAACGAACTCGACATAAGCGAGATCTGTTACAACGTGAAATCACCAAGCGGGAGACTACCTATTCCGACTTCATCAACCACGCTTCCAAACTTTACGTCACGTCGGCCACGCACAATCTTAACGATGGTGACGCGAACCTTGAATCGGAGCTTGAAGGGGCGGTGTCACTTTACGGAATCGCGAGCCGCATTCGATTGTTTGCTTCTGATCGAGTCATCGAGGAGGCAGAAGCAGTCCTCGACCTCATTCTCATCCAGTTTGGAGCTGAAAACATCTCCGTCCATGAACTTCGTGAAAAGAAGCTCAACGAGAGAGATCCCCTGAAGGCGTTCAGCGTCAGTTGTAGACGCGAACTCCACGATCTACAAAGAGTGATATAGGTTTCCACGTGATTCGGGAGGCTCAACAACATGCCTGAGAAAAGAGCACAAATCATCCTTGAGGTCGCGCAAGTGATTGGC
>DASUYO010000210.1:0-3248 GCA_036377375.1 Pyrinomonadaceae bacterium | reverse complement strand
CGGCTGGAGATCAAAGAGCGTATGAGCCGTAAGCCTGAGAAGGAGATTTTGGATACGAGCGAGTTTTTTCGAGATGAAGCGATTATTGATCTCTACACTGTGAATGACTCAGCAACGTGGCGCGTCAGTGCTACTGGTTTCGATTTCTCTTGTCTCGCGAGTGAAAAGACCCTCATTGCAAACGAGAACATCGGCAGGCTGCAAAAGTTGATCGTTGAGAAAGCAGTGAACGCACAGGTTGACGATTCGTACCGTCGCGTGCGCAACCTTCTCGAACTTGCATGGGGCACCCAGCAGGAAATGCAGTCGAGTGGCTGGCGACGCGAAAGACCGGGGAAACTCAGTGTGGAAACGGCTACAACGAAGAGCAATGAAACCCAGTTCACACGCTACTCGCGACTGAGATATTACTTATGTTCGAATCAGGGCGCCTGATTGCACGACGGGCGGCCACGGAGGGCCGCCCCTACAGTTGGTTGTCAGGATCTCAGAGCCGGTGAGTAACAACTGTAGGGGCGGTCCTCCGTGGCCGCCCGTCGCAACAAACAATGACGTCGAACAGATCAAACAAAGATGTGATCTATGGTCCAAACGCAGTGCTGGAGGTGTTGCGGGCGGGCAAGCGTCAGATCGAGACCATCACCATCCTCGAAAGTGCGCGGCCCGAGCGATTGAAACCTTTGTTGGATCTGGCGCGAGAAAAAGGCGTGCCTGTTCATCGTGTGCCGCGACTCGATCTCGATCGCACGCTTGGCGATGTGAGACATCAGGGCGTGGTGGCGCGCGTCGCGGCTGCACGTTACACCGACGCAGATGAGTTACTGGACCAGCTCGAGAGCAGGATCGGAAGTGCTGATCCGCCATTAGTACTCGGATTAGACGGTGTAGAAGATCCGCGTAATATGGGCTCGATACTGCGAACGGCAGAGTGTGCAGGTGCTCATGGAGTTTTTATTTCTGAAAGACGCGCAGTCGGCTTGACCAGTGTCGTCGCAAAAGTCGCAGCAGGCGCGCTGGAGTATGTTCCCGTAGCGCGAGTTACGAATCTCGTTAGATTGATAGACCAGTTGAAAGAACGTAACATCTGGGTTGTTGGAGCTGCCGCAGAAGCAAAACAGTCGTATGACGAGTGGGATTGGAAACTGCCTGCTGCGATCTTTCTTGGAAGCGAGGGACACGGGCTTCACCGATTGGTTCGAGAACACTGTGACACGCTCGTTCGTATCCCGGTCGCAGGTAAATTGGAATCGTTGAATGTGTCGGTTGCCGCCGGAGTGCTGTTATACGAGGCGAGACGGCAGCGAACGCAAAACGAGAGAGGCGAGAAATAGATGTTCTGTCCTAAGTGCGCTACAAACAATGTTGACGGCGCGAGTTTCTGTCGCGGGTGCGGAGCAAATATCAGCCTGGTTCCTCAAGCCCTGACGGGAGAGATCGTGCCACCGCCGCCGGCAGAGGTTGAAGACAGGCGGGGACGGCGGCGCAAGGCAGCCAGGGAATTGTCGCTGGACCACGCGTTCAAAAATATCTTCATCGGCATCGCGTTTTTTGTCATCGCGATTGCGCTTTCGAGATCTATTGGAGCCGGTTGGTGGTTCTGGATGTTGATACCGGCATTCTCGCTGATGGGACAGGGAATCGCGCAGTACATCCGTTTAAAAGAAAGAGAGAAGCACGCACCTCTTGCTGCGCCGCCGGTTCAGAGAACATTCCCGGAAGGCACGAATACTCAGGTTTTGATGCCGCCTGCGCCGAGCGTGACCGAAGGTACGACGCGGCACCTTAACACAAAAGAGCATCAGTAAATCCGTTCTCTATCCGTGAAAATCCGCGTTTGCGTTCCCGTCTGCGAAAAACACGTCGACGCCCTGCGAAGCGTTTACGAGCGCGCGGCAGAGTGCGCCGACCTAATAGAAGTGCGGCTTGATTGCCTCGAAGATGTTCCGAGAGATCTCAACAATCTTCCTCGTCCATTGATCCTGACTTTTCGTCCGTCGGAACAGGGTGGACATCGCAACTTAACACGCGAAGAACGAAAGACTTTTTGGTCATCGATCGCTCCACGCGCTGAGACGATCTGGTGGGACGTCGAACGCGATCTCGTCAACGATCTCTCGCTCGATTGGTCGCGCGTCATCGTTTCTCATCACGACTTCTCAGGCGTACCTGCCGATCTCGATCAGATCTACGAACGACTTGCCGCCACGCCTGCGGCAGTCTTGAAGATCGCCGTTCAGGCTAAAGACATCGTTGATTGCATTCCTGTGTTCCAACTGTTCGATCGCGCGCGCAAAGAGGGCAGGGAAATCATCGCCATCGCGATGGGCAATGCGGGAATTAGTACACGAATACTCGGCCCGTCACGCGGATCATTTCTGACCTACGGTGCATTAGATGACGAAAGCGCCACTGCGCCTGGTCAGGTCAACGCGCGCAGCCTTCGCTCGCTTTACCACATCGACGAGATCGATAACGAGACAATGATTTGTGGCCTCGTCGGTCTTCCTGTGATGCACTCACTCTCGCCGCAGATTCACAATTCTGCATTTGTCTCGGAAGGAATCAATGGAGTTTACCTTCCGTTTGAAGTCAAAGACGTCAAGCAGTTTTTCAAGCGCATGGTCCATCCGCGCACGCGAGAGTTAAGCTGGAATCTGCGAGGACTGAGTATTACTGCGCCACACAAACAGACAGTGATGGATCTCCTCGATTGGATCGATCCGGATGCGAAAGAGATTGGCGCAGTGAATACAGTGGTCGTCGAGAATGAACGGCTGCTCGGTTACAACACTGATGCCGCGGGCTTGATCGATCCGTTGCTTCATCGTTTTGAGTCGTTGGCTGATCGACGAGTCGCAGTGATTGGCGCAGGCGGTGCTGCACGGGCGGCGCTCTGGGCGTTGCGTCGTCAGAACGCGATTGTGACACTCTTCGCACGCGACATAACGAAAGCGCAACCGCTGGCGGAGTTGTTCAATGTTCGTTGCGAGTCGCTGTCAGCCGCTTCTTTTGCGGGGTATGACTTAGTGATCAATGCAACGCCAGTCGGGTCTGGCGCACATATTAATGAATCTGTGTTAACACAGGAACAACTAAACGGCGCCCATTGCATCTATGATCTTGTTTACAATCCGGCTGAGACGCGGCTGATGCGTGAAGCTAAGGATGCGGGTTGCGAAACTCTCGGCGGACTTGAAATGCTGGTCGCGCAGGCGCAGCTTCAATTTAAACTCTGGACGCAGATCAGC
>DASUYO010000209.1:0-10295 GCA_036377375.1 Pyrinomonadaceae bacterium | reverse complement strand
CGCTCCGGACACCGCTGTTGTCGGCTCACCCGGAACCATCACGGCAGTTCCGTCACCTTCAGAAGCGACCGAACGATCCAATTTGTCCTGAAACTCGAGCTCTTGTCTGAGCGCTTTCAAATCGAGCCAGAGATCTTTGACCACCTGGTAACGCTCTTCACGATCTTTTCGCAGCGACTTGTTGACAATCCGCACCAGCTCTGAAGGCACTTCCGAAGCAACACGCGCAAGTGGCAGTGGCTCGGTTTTGAGAATCGCTGCAAGCGTGTCGCTCGGCGTGTCGCCTTCAAAGGGTTTGCGTCGCGCCAGCATTTCGTAAATAACGGCGCCAAGACTGAAGATGTCGGATCGATGGTCCACACTCAGACCACGCGCCTGCTCGGGTGACATATAACCGGCGGTGCCGATCACAATGCCCGAGCCGGTACGTACCTGGATGGTCGGTGCTTCCGCCGCGACTGCGGGGGATGCTTGTTCGCTGAGCTTTGCGAGACCGAAGTCCAGAACCTTTACGTAGCCATCGGGCCGCAGCATGATGTTTTCAGGCTTAATGTCGCGATGAATGATTCCGGCTTTGTGCGCAGCCGAAAGCGCGTCGGCGACCTGGATGGCAATGTTGAGCGTTTCTGAAAGCGTGAGCGGCGAGCGGCTCAGTCGATGTCGCAATGTTTCGCCTTCGACGTACTCAGTCGAGATAATGTGCGAGCCGGCCGCCTGCTGAATCTCGTAGATCGTGATGATGTTTGGATGGTTTAAAGCAGACGCGGCACGAGCTTCCTGTTCGAAGCGCCGCAGTCGGTCGTCGTCAGTCGTGAACGAGGCGGGCAGCAGTTTCAAAGCGACTTTGCGACCGAGCCGCTTGTCTTCTGCAAGATAAACCTCGCCCATACCGCCGCGACTTATAAACGCCATTACCTGGTACGAGCCGATGGTTTGGCCCGACTTGAGCTCGCCCTTCTCACTCGCCAGTAACGACGCGGCCGCTTCAAACGCAGGCTTGTCGATAAAGCTGCCGCTTTCTTCATGCGAAGCGATTAGAGATTCAACTTCACTGCGCAGCTCCTCGTCGCCAGAACATGCTTGCGAGATGAATAGACCGCGCTCTTCAGGGCGATAATTGATCGCCGAGTTGAAGATCTCTTTGACTTGTTGCCATCGTTCCGGCGTCATATTCTTTTTAGCCGCAGATTAACGCAGATCTGCGCAGATCTGCGTTTATCTGCGGCTCCTAATATAGACGCGCACGAATCGCGCGGAGTCCCTCACACCAACTGCCGTCGCAGCCAGGCGCGGGCCATTTTCCAGTCGCGCTCGACCGTGGCATGCCCAATCCCGAGCACTTCCGCAATTTCTTCAATCGAGAGGCCGCCAAAAAACTTCAGCTCGACAATGCGACTCTGCTGCGGGTCCATGCGTGCGAGCTCGTCGAGGGCTTCGTTCAGAGCCAGCAAATCAAGTTCCGATTCCTTCGCGAGTTTTTCGGCGCTGGTGATTGAAATCCTCTGCTGCTCGGAGCCGCCGCGCTTCACGGCCTGATGCTGGCGCGCATGGTCCACCAGTATCCGGCGCATGAGCTGTGCGGAAATTCCGAAAAAATGGGCGCGATTCTGCCATTTCGCATTTCTTTGGTTAACCAGCTTCAGATAAGCCTCGTTGACAAGTGCCGTGGGTTGAAGCGTGTGTTCGCCGCGTTCACGTCGCAGATAGTTGCTCGCCAGGCGTCGCAGCTCGCTATAGACCAGCGGCATCAGCTTCTCGAGCGCTGCCTGATCGCCCTTGCCCCAGTCAATCAGGAGTTGCGTTATGCCTTCAGAGGACTGCATAGGTCTGGGTTGCGTTCGCTCCGAGAGAATACATTTTTAGCCCTCGTGAGGGAATACGGCCCAAACGTCCGCGTGAGTAAGTGGAGGGCAAAAACGCTACTCAAATACGGAGGTTCATCATGAAAAGATACTTCAACATCCCCTTAGCGATCGTTCTTCTCGCAGGCGTTCTCGTGGTTGGCGCACAGGCGCAAAGCAGAAACGCGCAACGTGTAATCGCGACGATTCCGTTCGCATTCAACGTCGGCAAGACGACGCTGCCGGCCGGCCGATACACGATTACCGTGCTCAATTCCTCTTCTGATCTAAAGATCCTTCAGGTGCGAAGCACGGACGGACGCTCGCGTGCCATCATGTTGACAGCCAGCGTGCCCGTCACAGCAACCGAACATGCGAAGCTCGTATTCGAACGCTACGGCGATCGTTATTTCTTTGGAAAGCCCGAGCGCTCCAAAAAGAATGCGTTGGCGAAGGCGAATAAAAAGCGCACCGTTGTGATCGCAGCAGAATAATGGCCCGAACAGAACCGAGCGCGGTAGCGCCGGGTCAACTTCATTGACGCATCCTCATTTGGAAGTTGACCCGGCGCTACCGCGCTCGGTTCTGTTTTGTTTTGTGGCTAATCTATAATCCGGTCCCCATGAATCTGCGCACAGAAGCAATCGCCGGGATCACCACCTTCTTCACAATGGCCTACATCGTTGTGGTGAACCCTACGATTCTCTCAACACCCGGAACAGGCATGGCTTTCAGCGGCGTGCTGACCGCGACGGTGCTCATCTGTTTCATCATGACGCTGCTGATGGGCCTGTACGCCAAGCTTCCGTTTGCGGTGGCTCCCGGCATGGGCATCAACGCGTTCTTCACCTTCACGATCATCCTCACGCAGAAAGTCTGGTGGCAGACCGCACTCGGAATCATCTTCTGGGCCGGCGTGCTGTTCCTGGTGATCTCAGTCACGCCGATTCGTGAAACGATCGCGAAAGCGATTCCTTCGGAGCTGAGGATCGGCACTGCCGCAGGCATCGGCATTTTTCTCACATTCATCGGCCTGAAAAACGCCGGACTGATCACTTCGGATCCAGTCACGTTCGTAAAACTCGGAACGCTCGGCACTCAGGCGCTGCTGGCGATCCTCGGCTTAATCGTGACGGTAATTCTCATGATTCGTCGCAGTGCGTTGGCGTTTCTTGCCGGGATTTTCGTAGTGACACTGATCGCGTGGGCCGCGGGACAAGTGAAAGCTCCTGATCGTCTCTTCAGCGCGCCTGACTTTCACACCGTATTTTTGAAGTTGGATATTCTCGGTGCCTTGAAACTTTCACTGTCGCCCGCGATCGTCGGCATTCTCTTCACAGATCTCTTCGACTCTATTTCGACTTTTATCGGCGTCGCACACGCAGCCGACCTGCTCGATGAAGATGGAAATCCGCGCAATCTTCGCGAGGGTTTGATAGTCGACTCATTTGCAACACTGGGCGCCGGCCTCGCAGGCACATCGTCAGGCACCGCTTACATAGAGAGTATTGCGGGTATCAACAGCGGCGGCCGCACTGGAATGACTTCGGTTTTCACCGCGCTTTGTTTTCTGCCGTGCATCTTTCTTGCGCCACTCGCAGGGATGGTTCCCGTCTACGCCACGGCGCCGGTGCTGGTTCTGGTTGGTGCCTCGATGTTCAAGAGCGTTAACCAGATTGATTTTAAGAAAATTGAAGAGGGTCTGCCTGCATTTTTGACTATAATCCTCATCCCCCTGACCTTCTCGATCACCCAGGGAATACTCTGGGGCTTCATTTCGCATGTTGGCCTTTATCTCGTCGTTGGTCGTCGAAAAGAGATTCATCCGGTAATGTTTGTGCTCGCGCTGATCGCGATTGGGTTGCTGTTGCTAGAGCATTCGGAATTCGCACGGGGTTTGTATGAGTAATAGACTCCACCGAAAGGCGGGCGGCCACGGAGGGCCGCCCCTACAGTTACGCCGGAGAAGTTATTGTAGGGGCGGCCCTCCGTGGCCGCCCGTCGGCTTTTTTTTCCTTGTGCTCTTCGCAACTGTGACGTCGGCGCAGACGCCGACCCCGACTCCGCCAGACAAACGTGGGCTCGGCGTTCAAAGCGGTGGACAAACAACCACCGGCACGACCGATCAACGCTCGCGGGAAGCTAAACCGGAATTAGTTCTCCAGACCGGCTACAACAACTTTTTCGGCGCTACGCGATTGCTCTTCAGTCCTGACGGACGACTACTCGCCACGGGCACATTCCGCAGCAACACCATCAAGCTTTGGGAAACTGCGACTAATCGCAAGCTGCGCGATCTTTCAACCAGTGGACAAACCACAGTCGCACTCGCACCAGCCATCGCATTCAGTCGAGACAGTCGTCTTGTCGCTGCTTCCGGCAGTGATAACTCAGTCACTGTCTGGGACGTCATGAGCGGACGGGAGCTGAAAAAACTCGGCGGCGGCTCACAGGGTTCTTTGATGGCCTCGATCGGCGTCTACTTCATCGCGTTCGCTTCAGACAACCGGCTGGTGACCGTTAGTGATGCTGCACGTGTTTGGGATCTCTCGACTGGAGGTGAGCTGCGATCGATCGCATTGGGCATGCCGAACGGAGGCGGCATCAATGGCTCCGATGGCGGCATGACCCTTTCCCCCGACGGCACTCAACTATTTCTCGCGAGCGAAGACGCAGACTCAGAAGTCAGAGTTCTCGATCTCGGCAGTGGTCGTGAAGTGCGACGCATTAAGCTGCCTGAAAATCAGATCGACAGCCTACAACTTTCATTCAATTCCGAAGGTCATCTGCTTGCCGCAGGCATTCACAACAAACGTCTCAAACTCTGGGACCTCACGGCGAAAAAAGACCACGAGCTTGGACCAACAAGCAAAGAATATAATCCCGTGAAGTTCAGTCGCGACGGACGACTGCTCGCTCTCTCCGACAACTACACAGTCAAGCTTTGGGACGTGGCGACGCTGCGCGAATTGCCCGCATTGAGAGTGCCGAATAGCGGCGCTTTTCCGGAAAGCGATGCGTTCATCAGCTTCAGTGAAGACGGTAAGCGGATCGCCACCGGCGGCTTCGACACAAACCTGATCGTTTGGGAAGCGGAGACTGGTAAGCGACTCTCCACTCTCAACGGGCGGACCAACATGGCGTACAACGTCTCGTTCAGCGCCGACGGTACAGAACTGACTTCGGGCGGGCGCACACGTTGGGATCTGCGTACCGGTCGCGGCCTTCGCATCACTCCCGATTCGCAAGACCGAACATACGGAATTCCGAGTCCTGACGGCCGGATAGTCGCCGTCATGAAGCCGAATACAAACGTGCTTACGATCGTCGAGAGTCCTGGCGGGCGACAGTTACAGACACTTACGCCTTCAGGCGAAACCGGAGTGGTCCAGCGACTTCGTTTCAGCGCAGACGGCACGATGCTGGCGGTTGTTTATGGCGCAGTGCAAGACCTGCGTCCATCACCAACCACGTCTTTTACACGCGGCAGCCAGGTCAAGATCTGGGACGTCAAGACAGGGCGCGAATTGCATTCGTTCGTGCCGAGCGAGATTCCGATGGATGCTGAGTTCAGCGCCGACGGGCGACTCATCGCAACCATCGGGATGGGCCAGATTACACTTTGGGATACGCAGTCAGGCAGTAAGGTCCGCGATCTATCGTCGTCGCCAATGAGCGCGTTCAAGCCTCCGACGATCAAACCCGGTCAGATGCCGCAGATGCCAAACATGGCTGATATCGCAGCGATGATGACGAACACGCTGGGAACACTCGCTGCCGGCACGATGGGCCGTTCTGTGACCTCGCTCGCGTTTACACGCGATGGACGCATACTGGCGACCGGAGGTGTCGAGTCGAAGGCTAACATTGACATCGCCGCGATGATGAGCGGAGCGATGAATCCGCGTCAGAAGAAGGGTTCAAAACAACCTGACCCAGCCGACATGATGAAGGATCTGAAAGTCGAAGCGGTGGGCCAGGTGCAGCTGTGGGATGTATCAACGGGCAGCCAGATTGCGGCAATCAAAGGACACGGTCGCGGCGTCAGCAAAGTGGCCTTCAGTCGTGACGGCAAACTGCTCGCTTCGGGTGGAACTGACAACGCGATCAAGATTTGGGACGTTGCAACACAGAGCGAACTGCGCACACTGACGGGTCACACTTCCGGTATCGAATCGATCGATTTCAGTCCTGACGGGCGACTCCTTGCTTCTGCAAGCGACGATGGCAGCACGTTTCTTTGGGACACTAAAACCGGCGAACACTTGTTGACGTTGATCTCGCTGGACGATGGCGGTGAGTGGATGGTAGTCACGCCGCAAGGTCTGTTCGACGGCACGCCTGTTTCATGGAATCAGATCCTCTGGCGTTATAACCAGGAGACATTCAACGTCGCTCCCATCGAGTGGTTCTTCAACGAGTTCTATTATCCGGGACTGCTCGCCGACATCTTTGCTGGAAAGCGTCCGAAGGTGGCCCAGGACGTTTCGAAGAAGGATCGACGTCAGCCGATTGTGAAGCTGTCACTGCCCGGACAAACTCCTGAATCAGCTGTCGCAACGCGCACGATCAAAGTGAAGATTGACGTCTCTGATGCTCCCGCGGACAAAGATAATCCAAAAGGCACGGGTGCCCAGGACCTTCGACTCTTTCGCAATGGATCGCTGGTGAAGGTGTGGCACGGTGATGTGCTGAAAGGCCAGCCGACGGTCTCATTGGAAGAGGAGATTACGGTGACGGCTGGTCCAAACCGTTTGGTCGCTTATGCGTTCAATCGCGATAACGTCAAGAGCAAAGATGCGCCACTGGTGTTTACCGGCGCTGATACGCTCAAGCGCAAAGGCACTGCGTACATAATCGCCGTTGGCGTCAATGAGTATGAAAACACTCAATACAATTTAAAATATGCGAGTGCTGACGCGCGCAGTTTTGCTGAAGAGATGCGGCGCCGTCAGACGCAGCTCGGCGGCTTCGAACGCGTCGAAGTGATCCAGTTGCTCGATCAGGACGCGACGAAAGCAAACATTCTTGCAGCTATCAAGCGATTGGCAGGTGAGACTGGTCCACCGAGTTTGAAAGCAGGGCCGCTGGATTCATTGAAACGCGCGGAGCCTGAGGACACAGTCGTCATCTATTTCGCCGGGCACGGCACAGCTCAGGCGCAACGCTTCTACCTGATACCGCACGATCTCGGATACAAAGGTGAGCGCACGAAGTTGACTGAGCAGGGTTTAAGCACGATGCTGACGCACAGTATTTCCGACGTTGAGCTTGAAGCGGCCGTCGAGAGCGTGGATGCCGGACACTTATTACTGATTATCGACGCGTGCAATTCCGGCCAGGCTCTTGAAGCTGAAGAGAAGCGTCGCGGTCCAATGAATTCAAAAGGACTGGCCCAGCTCGCGTATGAGAAAGGCATGTACATACTGACTGCGGCGCAGAGTTTCCAGGCGGCGCTGGAAGCTGCGCAGCTTGGTCATGGATACTTGACGTATGCGCTCGTCGAGGAGGGACTGAAAACACCGGTTGCGGATACGTCGCCGAAAGATGGCGTCGTGATTGCGCGTGAGTGGCTCGACTTCGCGACTGAGCGCGTGCCGCAGATGCAGGAAGAAAAGATGGCCCAGGGCCGTGGGCTCGGACTGGAAATTTCGTTTAGTGAGGGTGAGACGCGCACCGTTCAGCGGCCTCGAGTATTTTACCGACGAGAGTTGGAAGCTAATCCCTTAGTAATCACAAAACCAAATCCGTGAAAAGATCCGTGTAAATCCGTGTCAACTCCCATCGGCAAACCCGTACCTCGCAAGGAAGGTCGGAGGAAAGTCACCGGCCAGGCGCTCTACGTCGATGATCTGTCGTTTCCTGACATGCTTCACGGCGCGACGGTTCGCAGTCCTGTTGCGCGTGGAAGGATCACAAACATCTCTTTCGAAGGCGACATTCCGTGGGACGAGTTCACTATCGTCATTGCCAAAGATATTCCCGGCGCAAACTACGTTGCACTGATTCTCAACGATCAACCATATCTCGCCGAAAGCTTCGTCAATCATCCCGAAGAACCGATTCTTCTTCTCGCGCACCCGGATAAATACCTGCTCGAAGAAGCGCGTCGAAACGTTCGCATTGAGATCGAAGAGCAGCCGGCAGTCTTCTCGCTCGACGACGCACTCGCGATAAAAGAGATCATCTGGGGTGAAGATAATGTTTTCAAAAAGTTTCTGGTTGATAAAGGTAATGTCGATGACGCGTGGTCCAACGCCGACTTCATCATCGAAGGCGAATACGAAACAGGTGCACAGGAACAGCTTTACATCGAAAACAACGGCGCTATCGCAATCGCAAACTCCGCTGACGGTGTGACGGTTTGGGGCTCGATGCAGTGTCCTTACTACGTTCACAAAGCGCTCATGAAGTTGTTTGGCCTTCCCGAAGGAAAGATACGCATCATTCAAACGGAAACCGGCGGTGGCTTTGGCGGCAAAGAAGAATATCCGTCGCTGATTGCGGGACATGCAGCGCTGCTCGCGTGGAAATCGGGCAAGCCCGTCAAGATCATTTATGACCGGGCCGAAGACATGGTCGCAACGACGAAGCGTCATCCTTCACGCACGCGTCACAAAACGGCAATCACGAAAGACGGCAAGCTGCTGGCAATGGAGATCGATTTCGCTATTGATGGCGGTGCTTATTGCACGCTATCGCCGGTTGTGCTTTCGCGCGGAACGATTCATGCCGCTGGTCCATATTTTTGTCCTAACGTCAGGATTCACAGCCGCGCTGTTGCCACCAATGTTCCGCCGCACGGAGCGTTTCGAGGTTTCGGTGCGCCGCAGAGCATCTTTGCGCTCGAGCGTCACATGAATAAAGTCGCGCAGGCAGTTGGGCTCACCCCTGAAGAGTTTCGCCGTCGCAACTTTATTCATGAAGGCGAAACGACGGCGACGAGCCAGATGATTCGCGAGCCTGTCGATCTTGATCACTTGCTGACGCGTGCATTGCAGCTCAGTGACTACCATTCGAAGCGTGAACAGTTCGCACGTGAGAACAGTGCAAGCAATGGACGCTTTTCGAAGAAGCGTGGGATCGGTTTCGCGACTTTCATGCATGGCGCAGGGTTCACCGGTTCGGGTGAGGTTTACCTTCAGTCAGTCGTCTCCGCCGAAGCGACTGCTGAAGGCAAAGTGCGAATACTCGCCGCCAGCACAGAGATCGGCCAGGGTACCAACACGATCTTTACGCAGATTGCGTCTGAAGCGCTGGGCCTCGATTTCGATTCGATTGAGATCGTGCAGCCTGATACCGGACGCGTGCCGAACAGTGGGCCCACTGTTGCTTCACGCACTTCGATGGTGGTTGGGAAGCTCGTCGAGTCGGCGGTGTTGGGTTTGAAGCAAACACTCGCCGGCAGTGGTCTATTGCCATTCGACTATGGTGAGTCAGAGTTCAAGAAGGCGTGTGCCGACTACATAGCGAAGTTTGGCTCGTTGAAGACTTCGTCAACTTATCAACCGCCGCCGAACGTTCACTGGGACGATGAGAAGTATCAGGGCGATGCGTACGGTGCTTACGCGTGGGCCGTCTATGTCGCTGAAGTGTCGTTTGATGAGCTGACGTACGAAGCGCGTGTCGAGGATTTTGTCGCGCTTCAGGAGGTTGGGCGAGTGTTGAATCCGGTGCTCGCGGCGGGGCAGATCGAAGGCGGTGTGGCGCAGGCGATTGGATTCACGTTGTTTGAAAACGTCGTCTGGCAGAAGGGCCGAATGGCGAACAATCAGATGACCAACTACATCATCCCGACGCCCGCGGACATTCCGCCAATTCGCGTTTATTTTGAAGAGAACCCGTACGCCTATGGACCAGGCGGCGCGAAAGGAATTGGCGAGCTACCAATGGACGGCGCCGCCCCCGCGATACTTAACGCGATCGAGGATGCAACTGGCGTGACCTTCAATCACATTCCATTAATGCCAGAACAGCTCATCGAAATACCCCTTACCTGAAACTGATTTCCTTATAGTCGCCCGGTACCTTTGTCTCAAAAGTCGCAAGTGTACGAACGTAGCGCCAAGGGCGCGGAATATGAAAGCCAGGGGCAAGCGCGAAGCGCGTCGCCCCTGGTTATGGAATGAAAATGATCTTAAGCCCTGGAAGGGCGTAGATACTATGTCGGCCCTTCAGGCCTTGACCCGATACGGGTCGTCACCCAGGGGCGACGCGCTTCGCGCTTGCCCCTGGCTTTCATATTCCGCGCCTTTGGCGCTTTGTTCCGACTTTTGAGGCACAGCCTCCCCGCTGTAATTCTTTCAATGGCGTTGACTGAGGACAGCAACAGCCTGATCTAACGTAACGCCCGGAAACCACGCGAGAAACTGCTCAATCGTGGCTCCGGATTCCAAGTTCTCGAAAAGAGCTTTGACAGGAATACGAGTTCCTTTGAAAACCCATGCACCGCCG
>DASUYO010000208.1:0-14767 GCA_036377375.1 Pyrinomonadaceae bacterium | reverse complement strand
GTCGAGTCGGGCCTTCTCATCGTTGAAGCGGATGTTGCCATACTCGTCAAACTTACGCGGCGGCTGCGGCGGCGGCTTCACAGCAGTCGTGCAAGACGCTGTCGCGTTGCAGCTCGGATCCAAACCACCAATATTGACCGTAGCGGTTACGCTTTGACCGCCGATACCAGCAGTGTCGACAGTAATGGTCGATGTTCCCTGACCGCTGCTGATCGTGCCGGCAGATACTGACCAGTTATATGTCGGCGTCGCGCCTCCGGTTTCGCCGGCAAGGCTTGCGGTAAAGGTAATCGGCTGACCCGCTTCGATATCGCTCGGGCAGCTCACTGAAACAGTCGGGCATGGCGGTGGCGGCTTCACGCAGTCCGGACAATCTGCGACTGTCACAGTCGTCGAACCTGTAGCCGTGTGTTGATTGCCGTCATTCACCTCGACGGTCGCGGTGTAAGTGCCATTCGCGACACCAGTCAGATCCCAAGTCACCTGGCGACCTTCGCCGCTCAGACGGCCACCCGTTACCGACCACGTATACAGCAACTGGTCGTTATCCGGATCGCTCGCATTAGCAACCAGCGTGATTGAGGTAGCAGTCGGACAGTTCGGTGAAGTGGCTGGCGGCGGACATGCTCCATGAACCGTGCTTATCGACGGCGTCACGGAGCTAACCGTCGGCGCTGTATTCGGAGGTGGCGGCGGAATTCGTGCATTACGACGTCCAACCCAGAACTGACCGATGAAGCCGTTCGGCTCGTCTGAAAATACGAACCCAAGCGGAAATCCCTGCGAAGTTACGGGTCTTGATGTCCCCGGAACAACTACCAGGCCTCTTCCAATCACATTTACGTTCGTGACCTGTTGAATCGGAATATTGAAGTCGGCCGGGTTGAAATGATCCTGGTCCTGTTGATTCATGTGGCGGCGGTAAGCCAATCCGATTCCGAACCAGCGACGCGGATAAATCTTCACACCACCAAGCACATCAACCGGATTGTTGCCGAATGCATTCGGCGTGTGGCCGCCAACGTATGTCGTCGACCGGACTTCAGCAATCGGCTGGAAGTGCTCGTTGACCGGGAAGTCGAATCCGATACCGGCGAGAAACTCGTCGGGACGATCCAACAACACAAAGTCACCCAAGCCCTTCGGATTGCTGTTCAGGATATAGCCACCGTTGGCTGATACGTTCACGTGCTTGCTGAGACGGCCATCAACGAATCCGATCAAGCCGAAATCGCCGACGTCGCCGCCTGGGCCGGCACCGCGCTGCATCTGGTTGAAGCCTGAGAAATCATCAGCTTTGTCGAGCCACCATCGATAGAACGGGATGAGGCCGACGCCAAGTGGGTTATTCGGTCCCGTAAAGCGAATCTTCGCACCAAACACCAGGCTGCTGAAATTGCTCTCACCGTACAGACGATTCACGAACGGTGCATCCGGCAGGTAAGCCGGGGCAATCGTAAACGTCAGCGGTACGGTGATAGGCAGATTCAATGCGGTGGCAGGCAACGTTGTGGTTGCCAGCACTACACCCGGCAGGATGCCGCCCACTGGCGAACCGATTCCGGGAAAGTTGTCAGCTGGACCAAAGTTGCCGCTGTTGGGTTGGGCCACTGGCGGTCCGAGCTGCGCGTTGAAGCCCGGAAAACCAAACTGTCCCTGACCTGCTCCCTGTCGGAAAGTTCCTGCTGAACCACCGACGAACGGGAACTGAACGAACGGCTGATTGTTCAATGGACGAAACAGTGCTGTGTTCGCCAGAGTTCCTACGTTTGGACCAGACGGCGCCAGAATGATTGCTGCGCCGCTGCACAGCGTCGCGCCACAGAACAGTTGCGAGTTCGGAAGATAGAAGCTGGAAAGATTCTGCGGATTATTAACCTTGATTCCGCGATACCCATTTGTCTTGAACCAGACTTCGATGTGGTCGTTGATGCCGACGTTGAAGCTTAACGGCACGTCAACGATATCAACGTTACCCGGATCACGATCGAAATTGCTGTACGCAATACTGAACGTGAACTCCCCTCGGCGTATCGTTGAACCGTCGTAAATAGTAAAAAGACCGGTTGGACCACCTTCTGGACCACCGGTACCTACTGATGGAGACTGATTGCGTGGGTCGTTCGGCGACCTCAAAGTCTGTGCTGATACTGCGGCACACAGCACCAACGAAACGAGCGCAGCTATAAGCGCCCTATGTGCGAGTCTCATCGCATTCCTCCTGCGAAATGAGTAATAAGAAATTCGTAATAGTGCCGCCGCACCGGAACAAGTACCAACGCCCTTCTCCCGCCGGAGGCCCCCAACTACAGCATCAATTCGGTTGAACCACTTGGACCAAAAAGGTCCAATGGCACCACTCGGACCGCGGCTTTAACAGAATACTTCAACTTGCCCGCAGTACTCCGCTTCCACCAATTACTATTCCCGAGTAGTTACTGAACTGAGTTCATTTCTTATCGAAATGAACATCCACTTGTCAATGATTTCGTCCCTTAAACCATTGCGTAATTATTGAGAAATCTTAACGCTGGTCCGAGCCGTAAACCAATGCCAGACCATACTCTACCTTAAAATGGAAATCAAGCCTTTTTCACTACTTAGCGCTTATGTGATTATGTTTTTTCGGTCACGCGTAGATGCCTCTCATGCGTGTGTCATAGGCCACGCGGTCTATCGCCAACATGTACGCCGCAGTCCTCGTATCGACGTGGTGTGCGTCGGCGTAACGGCACAGATCGTTGAAGCTGGCGACCATCTTGTCCTGAAGTCTTTCGTTGACGACATCCTCACGCCAGAAATACCCCATCCGGTCCTGAACCCACTCAAAATATGAAACCGTCACACCGCCTGCATTCGCCAAAATGTCGGGAATTACAAAGATTCCTTTCTCGTGCAGGATCTGGTCTGCTGCCGCTGTAGTCGGTCCATTCGCTCCTTCAGCCAGCACCTTGCATTTAAGACTGTCGGCGTTCTGAGACGTGATCTGGTTCTCAGTTGCCGCTGGGACCAGCACATCACACTCAAGCTCCAGCAACTCGTGGTTGTCCACAAACTCCACTCCCTCGTAGCCCTCGAAGGACCGTGTGGTCCTTAGGTAGGCCAGAGCGTTGGGAATGTTAATACCGTTGGGATTGTAAATCCCTCCATGTATGTCCGATATCGCTACAACTTTGTAGCCGGTTTCATGAAGCAGTTGCGCACCGATTCCGCCAACGTTTCCCGAGCCTTGAACGACAACACGCGTCCCAGCCGGAGTCATCTTGAACCGCTTGATGGCTTCGTTGACAACAAAAAGTATGCCGCGACCGGTGGCTTCGCGCCTCCCCGATGAACCACCCAGGTCGATCGGCTTACCAGTAACCACCGCCGTGACTGTGTGACGCGCGTGCATGGAGTAGGTGTCCATAATCCAGGCCATGGTCTGCTCGTTGGTATTCATATCGGGAGCAGGCACGTCCTTCTCTGGTCCAATGAAGTCGAGCAGCTCGGCCGCATAGCGCCGCGTCATTCGTTCCAGCTCTCCTACCGACATCTGTTGCGGGTCGCAGATGATCCCGCCCTTGGCTCCGCCGAATGGAACATTGACCACTGCGCACTTCCACGTCATCCAGGCGGCGAGCGCGCGCACTTCGTCGATATTGACGTCGGGTGCATAGCGAATGCCGCCCTTGGCTGGACCACGAGCGAAGTTGTGCTGAACGCGAAAACCTTCAAAGACCTGAATACGGCCTGAATCCATCTTGGTCGGTATGTAGACCTTCAACTCCCGATTGGGAACTCTCAAGACGGCATAGAGGTCCGGATCGAGGTCCAGCAACTGTGCGGCGCGATCGAATCGCGACATCATCGATTCAAACGGATTCTCTTCTTTGATCTCTCGGATATCATCGACGTACGTCGAGCTATACATGCTAACCATGGAAAGTTCTCCATTCAGAGATTGCCTACAGAACCGAGCGCGGTAGCGCCGGGTCGGTCTATTGGCGATTACCCGGCGCTACCGCGCTCGGTTCTGTAAAACCTCATTCATCGATCCGCTACGAAACCCCTCGAGATCGAGTGTGACATATTTAAATCCCAACTCACGAAAGCGCGTCGCAAGCTCCTCAATCAACTCTTTCCGTAGAACGCGGTCCATCTCCGCCGGCGAAATCTCCAGCCGAACGAGCTGATCGTGATGACGCACTCTGAACTCTCGAAACCCGAACTCTCGTAAGATCTCTTCACCGCGATCCACTTTGCTCAATCGCTCGATAGTTACCACCGTTCCATACGCAATTCGTGAAGATAGACATGGACTCGCCGGTTTGTCCCAGGTCGGCAGTGTTGCTCTCCGGCTCAACTCGCGCACTTCACTCTTACTTAGACCAACTTCAATCAGCGGACTGCGCACTGCATGCTGCGCGGCAGCCTGCCTTCCCGGACGGAAATCACCAAGATCATCGACGGTGGAACCATCGACTATGCTCTTAATGCCACGCGTGCGCGCGATTGATTCGAGCTTGCTGTACAGCTCGTCCTTACAGAAGAAACAACGATTCGGATTGTTCGCGCGATAATCCGGATTGTCCAACTCTTCCGTCTGGATCACTTCATGTTGAAAACCAAACTTCTCGACAACGCGATCGATCTCTGCGCGTTGATAACCAGGCAAACTCGCTGACTGGCCCGTGATGCAAACTGCGCGTGGTCCTAGTTCTGCGTTCGCGACGTAGGCAACGTAACTGCTGTCAACGCCGCCTGAGTAAGCGACGATTACTGAGTCGAGCTCGCGAAAGATCTCTCGCAGCCTTTCTTCCTTGGTAATTATGTTCATTTGGAATACCGCATGTTAGCTTATCCGTGTAGATCCGTGTCAATCCGTGGCGAAGATATGTGAGGAGTGCTAACATCAAAACCTCCCCGGATCGTTTCTTCAATGTCTAAACTGGGCGCTTCATTCTGGAAGAGAGTTCTGCTGGTCGCTGCCTGCCTTGCGCTACTCTCAATCTGTGCAACTGTTTCTGCGCAAACAGTGGAAACGTTTGGCGACGACGCTGCCGATCCTGTGCGTTTGTTCGAACGCGGACAGAGCGCGCATGCACATGGCGAGCTGGAGAAAGCAATCGCGTTTTACGAGCAGGCGCTGAAGGTGCGGCCTGAGTTTCCGGAAGCGGAATTTCAGCTTGGCAATGCGCTCGCGTCTCTCGGCCACCTGCCGGAAGCAGAGAAAGCATTTCGCCGCGCGATCTCATACAAGAAGAATTGGTCGCTCCCCTACTCCGCGCTGGGCGTGGTGTTGATGCGACAAACTCGTGACAAAGAAGCCGAGGAATCATTCCGGCAAGCCCTCAACATAGACAACAAAGATAATGTCGCACTGCGAATGCTGTCTGAGCTTCGGCTCCGCGCGGGTGATACAAAGTCTGCGCTCGATCTCGCCAAACAAGCGACAGCGAACCCTGAAGCCTCCGCATCAGCCTGGATTAGTCTTGCCCTCGCAGAGAAAGCAAACGGCGACAAAGCTGCGGCTAAGACCGCACTCGATCACGTGCTCGCGAATGAGCCTGAAAACATCGCGGCACTCATCGAGCGTGCAGACCTTTTCGCGGACGAGAAAAACTTCGAGCCCGCAATTGTCGATCTGAAAGCGGCCGCGAAGTTGAAATCGTCGGACAAGGCTGTTATGTCGCGGCTCGCTTATGTTCTCCAGCAGGCAGGCAAAACGGAGGAAGCAGCGGCAGTAGCGAAGTCGGCAGGGATTGAAGTTCAACAATCAACCGGCAATGGCACTGCGGGTGTTGTTGGAACCCCCGAAGAGATCGAAGCAGCGAACAGCACTGATCCTGTCACGGCTCGCAAAGCACTCGAAAAACTTCTCGAGAAGAATCCGCGCAACGCGATGCTGCTCGGACGACTGGGAGCGTCGTATCGCACAGACGATCCTGCGCGCTCACTCGACTTCTACCGCCGCGCATCTGAGACACAACCGAACGCTCCGGAATATGCGCTCGGTTACGCGGCAGCCCTGGTCCAGGCACGTCGCTTCGCGGAAGCAGCAAACATTCTGCGGCAGGTGGTGAAAGCAAGTCCCGACAACTACGCTGCGCATGCGAATCTCGCAACGGCGTTGTACGAAGCGAAGCGCTATCAGGAAGCGATCCCTGAGTATGAGTGGATCTTAACGGCGAGGCCGGAGATCGCGGTGGCCCATTATTTTATTGCCACCTCACACGATTATCTTGGAGAATACCCGGAAGCACTTGCATCATACGAGAAGTTTCTCTCGGCCGCTGACGCCAAAACAAATCAGCTCGAGATCGATAAAGTCAAACTGCGACTGCCAACACTAAAAAGACAGATTCAACTTAAAGAGGGCAAGAAAAAGCCCTGAAGCGTTCACGGCATGACTTGCGAACTACAGCACCGGATTATTTTTTCAGCACCTCTTTTACTGCTGTTGCTCGTCTGCTCATCTGCTGTTTACGCGCAGGATCCGCAGCCGGCACAACCGCAACCGACGCCGCTTACCGCGCCACCACCGTTCAAGATGATCGTCAAAGAGGAACGCGAGGAGATCGAGGCAACGAGAGACTCAGGAAGACGACTGAAGCTCACGATTGAGTTCGCCGACGCACATCTGACGCGTGCCGAACAACACACTGCACGCGAAAACTTTGAAGCAGCATCAGCGGAAGTCGGCATGTATCACGCGCTCATCGAGAGCGCTTTGCAGTTTCTGAGCACGTTCAGGCGCGACAGCAACAAGACGCGCGATCTTTATAAACGTCTTGAGCTGGCACTGCGTGCTGATGGTCCACGTTTGACCGCGATGCGACGCGTCACGCCACTCGAATTTGCTGTCTGGATTAAAAAAGTCGAAGACTTCGCGCGCGACGGAAGAACCGAAGCGCTCAATTCGTTTTACGGGCACACAGTCGTGCGCGACCCGCAGAAGAACCCTGATAAAAACAACGACAAACCCAAAGAGATCCCAACTCCGACCCCGAAGATTGAACAGCCATGATTACCCGAACCCTGCTGATTCTGACGATTGCGTTGTGTGGTGCTTTTGTCTCTCAAGCCGCGACTCCACAGCGAGACCATCTCACGGAAAAAGAAGTCGACCTGGTGAAGGAAGCGCAGATTCTCGACAAGCGCATTGACGTGTTCATCAAGGCTGCGGAACGCCGGCTGATGGTCATTAATGGCTCGGCTAATGCGAATGCGAAACAGTTAAAGAAGGATTCGGAGCTGTGGGGAGAGTTGCCGACCGGATCGCGCGCTGAACTCGTATCGGACATCGCGCGCATTCTCGACGAGGCGATTACAAATATCGACGACGTCAGCGCCCGCGACGAACGCAACCCGCTGATTCCGAAGTCGCTGCGCAAGCTGGCCCTGGCGGTGAATGCGATGATGACGCAGTTGAAACCGCTCGGTACTGAGGCGAAGACCGATGCGGAGATTGCGAGCTTCGAGACGCTAAATGAGAACGCCCAATCAATCCTCGAAGCGGCGAATAAGTTACCTCCGGAAGTCGAGAAAAAAGCAAAGAAGAACGAGAAGAAGTAAGCCGCAGATTTACGCAAATAAACGCAGATCTGCGTACATCTGCGTTAATCTGCGGCTTTTAATGTCTTCGTAACGCGCTTGATTGCCTCAACGATCCGCTCCAATCCTTCCTTCGCGTTCACCGAATTTCGATCGTCAATTGCCTGCCGAAAATCCGTTAGCGGCTGCGCGGCATATCCCGTGTAAAAACCTGGCGCGTAGATCTCATGCTTGTACCAAGCGCGGCCGCGCAGTCCTCGCGAATCGATAAACTGCCGTTCCGCCTGGATGAGCGCATTGTTGATCTTCACGAGCCGCGCGCGGTCGGAATCTCGAACAGCGTCCTGCCGATTCTTCTCCACTCGTTCAGCTTCCCTCGCAAAATCTTCAATTGCGGCGTTCATCGATTTTTCATCCAATGACCCGGCGAGATTGCGGACACGCGCGAGCTTCATCGCTTCATTAAAGAACTCGCGGATCTGCGTTGCATAATCGGTGTAGTCAAATGGAAGCCCATCAGCATCCGCCAGCCGCATCGCGAGCGTGCCCCACAGCTGCGCGGCTGCTACGTGATACTGGAATCCCGGATCGCCAAAGTGGTCCATCCAGTAAAAAGAGTCATAGGCGGAATGGTAAACGCCGTAATCGCCGTTGAATCCCATATCCGTCGAGGCAACTCCGAGATGCTGAAGAAATGGCGTGTAGTCTGATCCGGAACCGAGTGCTCCAATACGCGCTTCACCTGTGTTCCGCTCAGTTTCGGGACGGTCCTCACGCGCATGATCCTGCCACTGTTGATAGACGCTCTTGCCTGTCTTCGGATCTTTGATGTCGCGCGTTGCGGCACGTATCAACTTCCACAGAGACGGCACAGACGATGCCGCGAACTGTGAACCCGAAACCGCCGCGTCAAGATTCAAGTAAGCAACTGCCTTCTCTGTCAGCTCGTCAGCCATCTCTTCGGCCCATTCAGTCGAGCCGACGAGCCCATACTCTTCCGCATCCCAACTGCAAAGAATGATTGTGCGACGCGGCTTCCAACCTTGTTTCAACAACTCACCAACCCCACGGCCAACTTCCAGCATCGCCGACGAGCCGCTGTTTGGATCCACTGCACCAAACACCCACGCATCGCGGTGGTTGCCGAGAATTACCCAGCGATCCTTCTCCTCGTTTCCATCGATGCGTGTGACGACATCCCAGATGGTTCGCGTCTTGTAATCCATGTCAGTCTTTAAATGGACCTTCACATCGTTCGTACCGCCGACGTGATATGCGAACGGCAAGCCTCCCTGAAATCCACGCGGCCTGACTGGTCCTTTGAGTTGCGACAGAATTGTTTTGGCAACGTCATAAGCGATCGGTTGCACGGGAATACGCGTGAGGTCTGTCGCCTCTTCCGGTTTCAAACGCGGCGTACCGGCAATCGCAGGTTTGCCTGGTGTTAATGGATCACCGGGATAGTCAAACAGAAACTGCACTGAGCCGCGCTGACCTGATGCGACGGGACGCCATGGTCCTTTCGGAAACACGTCGCCTTGCATGTAGCCATCGTCTGCGGGATCCGAGTAGATGATGCAGCCGATCGCGCCGTAATCTTCCGCGACCTTCGCTTTCACACCACGAAACGAGTTGCCATAGCGCACGATGACAATCTTGCCTTTGACGTCGACTCCTGCTTTCTTCAGCTCTTCGTAATCAGGCGGCAAGCCATAGTTTGCGTAGACGACTGGCGCGGTCACGTCGCCGGTCGCACTATAACCATTGAAGAGTGGCGTGATCTTTGGATTTGACGAAGTCGGATCGCTCGAGATGATTGCTTCACGCGTATTCAATTGCTGACGACGCGTAGTGATGAGCTCGAGCACCGTCGGAGTGTTTGGGTAATTCATCCAGACTTGGTATTCCTTCAGCTCGGCATTCAGTCCGTAGCTGCGTAATTGATCGCGAACATAGACTGCAGTGGCGTAGTCTTCTTTAGAACCGGCGATGTGCGGCTCGAGTGTGAGCCGGCGCAAGTGCTCGCGTGCCGATTTAGGATTCGGCACTGCGCGAAATTGTTCTTCCCAGCGACGCTCTGCTGCGGCACTTTGCGAGCTGAAGCCATCGATTGCAGTCTGTGCGAACGTAATTGGCGCTGCCAACGTAATCGAGACAAGTAACAGGAGAATCAGTATAGTTTTCATAGCGACATAGCTTGGAGGCGTTTGTAGATGGACAGTAGATACTATCCGGGTGTAGAAGCCGACGTTGCTCAACTTAGTGCGCAACTGCGAAATCTTTTTGACAGCGATTATGAAGTGCAGGCGTTTCAGGTTGCTAACACCAGCATTCTTCAGGCGCGAAAGTCCAGTACGTTAAGAGATCTGACGGGACTCTCCTCAGCCCTCACGATCAAAATCACGCCAGAGCCGGGCGGCACGCGCGTGGAGATTGGCATGCAGAAGTGGTTCGACAAAGCGGCCGTCGCCGCGGTCGGCGCTGCGCTTTTTCCACCGCTGCTCGCACTGGCGGCACTCGGCGCTTACTGGCAATACAGAGTTACGGAAGACAGTTGGAAGATAATCGAAGATCACATCGCGCGCAAAGCGGGTGGCTACGTGCCGCCACTGCCGGGACGCTGCGGAACGTGTGGCGCCGCGAACATCGCGGGATCGGATTTCTGCTCCGCGTGTGGTGCGAATTTGAAAGTGGGAAGAACTTGTCCATCCTGCGGCGCAGCCCAAAAAGACAGCGCCGCACGCTTCTGCAACCGCTGCGGCAAGCCGCTCTCCAGTTAATCCGTAAACAATCCGTGTAATCCGTGGCTAATCGTGTCTCAATGCGCGGACGGGATCGATGCGTGCGGCGCGTGAGGCTGGATACAACGCCGCCAGAATTGAAACGATAAGTGCAAACAAGATCGCGCCGAGTGTCAGATAAATTGGCAAATTAAAGAAATCGATGAACGACGCGCCCTGCGGCTTGAGCAGGAATCGATAAGCCAGCCGGTTCGCGATGCCGTCAATCGCCCACGCCAGCAGCACACCAATCACTCCACCTACAACACCGATCACCGCCGCCTCGACGAAGAAGATCAACCTGATCTCACGATCCTCGGCGCCGATCGCTTTCATGATCCCGATCTCGCGCGTACGTTCCAGTATCGACATGATCATCGTATTCGCAATACCAAACGAAGCGACCAGCAGTGAGATCCCGCCAAGCACGCCCAGGACGGAATCGATGATCAAAAACACAGTACGGATCTGCTCGATCTCATCAACAATCGAGAAACTCCCGAAACCCAGATCCGTGATCTTCTGTCGTACTTCGGTCAAGTGCACCGGATCCGTCACGCGTACGATGGCTAAGTCGTAACCTTCCGTCTGACCTTCCGCGAGATTTCCGCCGCGACGCGCCAGAGCTAACGCAACCTGGCCCATCGGACTACGGTGCCGAGTGGCCCACTCATGCGCCATTTGCAACGGCAGATAGACACCTGCATTAGGCATCAAGCCACGTGCGCCACCTTGTCCGATGCCCTCCTTGATCTGGCTGAGTACGCCCACGATGCGAAATGTTTTGGTTTCGACATCGGGATTCGATTCGTCAAGTCCGGGGTCGTCCAACGGGATGCCAAAAAAGTTTGGACGCTCCTCCTCTTCACTACTACTCTTCTCAGACGACGGTGGTGCAAGCAGCTCAATCGTCTTGCCGACGGCGTCGGCAGGGGTCTTGTAACCATAGTCGCGCACGAAACGTTCCGAGAGGACGACCTCATCAGCAACCGGCGAGGAGATCATCTTTCCGGCAGCGAAATGCTGGAAGCGAGTTGCGGCGTTCGGGATGTTAGCGCCGGCAACGTACTGGCTGAGCAACTTGCCGTTCGACCGCACGAACACGTCGAAGCTCACACTCGGCTCAACATACGCTACACCTTTGATGGCTGCGATCTCTTTGATACCCGCGTCGTCGAGAATACGCGTTGGAGTTTTATCGGCACGCTCGCGGCGCCTGTCACCGTCCTCCCCGCGGGCGGGACGACCGAGCCCGGCGAGAGTGCCGAGGCCCTGGCCGAACACCTGTACCTCGTTGAAGAAATCGAGCGCTTTGAAACGCGCCAGCATGTTGCTCTGAAGGCCGAGTCCAAACGACACCATCGTGACGATCACTGCAACGCCGACGACGACGCCCATCGTCGTCAGAATCGCGCGCAGCTTTGCCTGGCGGAGATTGCGGAGAGCTAAATGGAGTATGTCGAGAAGGTTCATCCTGATCCTGGCTAATACAAAAGCTTCACTGCGTCGACAGTCCAATCCGCAAGGCTCTTTGTCACAATCTCCGCCCCGGCTTCACGCAACGCTGCCTCAGAGACAGTATTCGTCACACCCAACGTCCGCATGCCTGCCGCGCGTGCTGATTGGATGCCCGGAGGAGAATCTTCAACCGCCAAACATTCAGTGGCGAGTAACAAAAGTTTTCGCTCGTGTTGTCGCTGCTCGTTCAACTTGTCCAAGCCGGCCAGATAACAATCAGCAGCGGGCTTGCACACCGACGCATCCTCCGCAGTCACGACAACGGAAAACAGTGGTGTCAGGTTCGCGCGCTGAAACACGTAACTCACCTCGGCCTTGCAAGCCATGCTCACGAGTCCGAGCGAGAAGTCACGGGACGCTGCTTTGAGAAACGTGAGCACGCCGGGAAATAGAGGTAACTCGTCTTCAATCATCTGCCTGTGCAGATCGGTCTTGGTGTTGAGCACATTCTCCAGCACAGCATCCGGCAAAGGCTTGCGAGCGTTCTCAAACATCGACTTGACGAAGGTCTTGTCGTCCATGCCCAACGCGCCGAAATACAGTTCCTCAGTCAGAGCGATCTCGTGGCCATGCAGCACTTCCTGATAGGCCTTCATCTGAATGGTCTCATCATCGATGATGACGCCGTTGAAATCGAAGAAGATGGCTTTGATCATTGGTTTCAGGAATAGTTTAGAGTTCAAGCTTTAGCTTGCTGTCGTGATGGCAAACAGGCAACCTAAAGGTTGAACTCTGAACTAAATTACTTCCACTATGTCTTATCATTTCTAAACTCAATCTCGTCGGCTTAAATCGTCGATCAATTTCGGCAGTCGCTCGCTCTCGAGCACATCCAAACGACGTAACACCTCTGCCAGCGAGAGCTCGTTTTTCAGGTTCACCTGGTAGTCGAGATCTGCGCGCAAGCGATCCTTCTCGCCCTGCCGGTTCTGCGACATCATGATGATCGGGGCCTGCATGCCGGCGATCACCGCCAACACAAGATTCAACATTTGATAAGGCGCCGGATCGAATCCACGAATCAGAATGAAAGAGTTGAAGATTATCCAAAAGATTATCACGCCGATTGAGACGCCGATGAACTTCCAGCTTCCACCAAACTCCGCGATCAAGTCCGCTGCTCGATCGGCGAGAGTCAGGCGTGCCTCTTCCTCTTCGTTCACGTTACGCGTGACACGCGAACGGAGCAGCTCGTCTGTTCGCCGCAGCCTGTCAGTCAACGCGCTCAGCATCTTGAGTGCTACATCCGGGTTCGTTCGCACAAAAGACAGAAACGCGTCGCGAGAGAGGATGGCGAGCTGTGCGTCTTCTATTACTTCAGCGTCAGCGGATCTCTGTCGACCATCGATAATCGACATCTCGCCGAAGAAGTCACCCTGCGCAAGCTCGGCGAGAGTTAGTTCCTGCTTATCGTCGTCGCGAATACTGATTCGCACGCGTCCGCTTTCGATCAGGTACATGGCGTCGCCCTTGTCGCCCTGCCGGAAGAGTCGCGTGTTCTGCGGCACGGTCTTGTCTGAGAGCAGGCTACGCAGAGCGCGAGCTGCTTCGTCGTCGAGAGAAGCGAAGAGCGGCACCGAGCGAAGCGCCTCGAGTGTCATTTGACTAGCAGGCTGTGACATAAGATCCTCCGGAGAAGTCAGCGTTCATCTGCGTGAATCTGCGGCTAATACAATTCTTCCATCCTTCATGAACACGATTCGATCCGCAAAGCTGTTCGCCAGCTCGTGATCGTGCGTCACCATCAGAACCGTCAGCGAATCCTTATTCACCATGTCGCGCAACAGTGCCAGCAGCTCGTGCGCGCGGATCGAGTCGAGATTTCCCGTGGGCTCATCAGCCAGCAATACTTTCGGATTGTTCGCCAGCGCTCGAGCAATCGCTACACGCTGTTGCTCACCGCCGGAAAGTTCTGACGGTCTATGTTCCTCCCGATCAGCAAGACCGACGCGCGCCAGCAACTCGCGCGAACGCGCGCGTCGCTGTTGTCCACGCAAACCTCCAAACGCGAGCGCCAGCGAAACATTCTCGCGAGCTGTCATCGTCGGAATGAGATTGAAGTTTTGAAAGATCATCCCGACTGAGTACCGCCGGTAACGCGCCATCTCTTTCTTGCTAAACGGACCTAACGGTCTCGACGCAAAAAACACTTCACCCTTCGTCGGGTGATCGAGTCCGCCAAGCATGTTGAGTAGAGTCGATTTGCCGGAGCCGGAGGTGCCTTGAATAGCTACAAACTCGCCTTCGTTAATGTCCAGCGAGACGTTGTCGAGGGCCGCAACGCTGTTACTGCCCATCTGATAGATTTTTGATACTTCCTGAGCGGCCAGAAGGGCGGGCATCAGCGCCTACTCACCCTCCACAACGCGAAACGTTCGTTCTCAAATCCTTTTAACGCCATATCAAACGGCACCACCGAGAAACCATCCGACTCGATCAGCTCACGCACTCGCGCGTCTTCGTAAACCGAGCGTGAGATTATCACGTCCTCTCCCGACGACAGACCTTCCAGACGCGCAGCCATATTCACTGTCGAGCCGAAATAGTCGAGTCGATCGTTAAGAGTTACGGCGATACATGGTCCAGTGTTCAGTCCGGCTTTCAGTTGCAAGGGCAGACTACCGTCGCTCGGCGCGGCGAGCTCGCGCTGTACGTCCAACATCGCGATTAGACCATCAGCAGCCGATCGGAAGACGGCCATCACCGCATCCCCGATCGTCTTAACAATCGCGCCATCGTGCTCGATAACTGCTTTTCTCACTACGTCGAAGTGATTCATCACGCGACCGAAGGCAGTCGCGTCGCCGATCTCTCGATAGAGTTGTGTTGAATGACGCAGGTCGGTGAAGAGCACCGTTAGAGTTCCCACTGAGATTTGTTCACCGGGTCGCAGCGCTTCAGTCGCAAACAGGTCGCGGAACATTTGCAGTGCC
>DASUYO010000207.1:0-30116 GCA_036377375.1 Pyrinomonadaceae bacterium | reverse complement strand
AGCGATTTTCGCGCATAATGGCCGCTCTATGAATGTGCGGCGAAACCTCGGGAAACTCCGTGACGCGACGAAACTCTTCGTCTTTGGCCTGCCTAAATTTGCAGTCGGCTCGATCGACGTTACCAATCGCTGCAATCTGCGTTGTGAACACTGCTACTTCTTCGCTGAAGATCACGATAACGAAAAAGAACTGTCGATCGAGAAGTGGCTTGAGAAGCTGGAAGCGATGAAGGCCGCCGGCCATCCGATGATGCTTTGTACGTGGGTTGGCGGCGAACCGATGGTGCGAAAACAGCTCATCGATGTTGGCAGGAAGTATTTCAAACATAACACCATCGTCACCAACGGCACGATGGAGTTGCCGAATTGGCCCAACTGCACGTGGGTCATCTCGATCGACGGCACTGAAGAGGCGTTCGCGCGAATGCGCGCGCCCGGCATCTATCAAAAGATCAAGCAGAACGTCCTCAATCATCCGGAGCTGAATATCCAGATCTCCTGCGTGCTGACGAGTATCACCAAAGACTGCGTGGAAGATCTCGTAAAGGAGTGGGGACCAATAGCTCGCGGCGGCATCATCTTCGACTTCTTCACGCCCGTCACCGGACTCGATGAAGCACTGTGGCTGGATTGGCCGACGCGCGATCGTCTAATCGATCAGATTCTTGCTTTGAAGAAAAAGTATCCGGGTTACATCAACATGTTCGATTCCACGCTCGAGTTGATGAAATCCGGCAAGGCTAAAAAAGTGACGGACAACTGTGAGTTTCGTTTGAAGGCTTTTGCATTTGGTCCAACCGGGGAGCAGAAAGGCAAGTGTATGATGGGCGACAACGCCGATTGCGATCGCTGCGGATGCGTGGTGCCGTTTCACATGGCGACGATCAGCAGCAGGCGGTTGATGATCAAAGAGTCAGCGAAACGACTCACGGCCTAGTCTCACTGTCGCCGGGTGTCTGCACTTCACGCAATTGGGCCACAATATCGCGCAACCGCAACGCCAGATCCTCGATCGTTTGCACTCGCTTTCGTGACCGCTCACTCAAATCTTCTCGCAACAGGAGCTGTGCCTGGCCCAACACGCCGGTTAGTGGGTTGTTAATCTCGTGACGAATACGGGCTACGAGCGCGGCAGTCTCTTCGAGTTTTAGGCGATATTGTGCAATCTGATCTTCGTGTTCAATCATCGACTCTCCGTCACATTCCGGAACTGAGGTGTAAAGGCGATTGTCTTTGTTTTAAGTAGGTGTGTGCCGCTACAAGACGATACTACGTGGCCCATTGTGCATCTTGATGCACTAGAGTTCAAGCATTAATTTTTCTAATTGGTAGGCCTTGGTTGACAAGGGCAGGACGGGCACGTAAATTTTCAAGTTCCTCGTGCTGGGAGGTCGTCCAATGGTAGGACTCCAGACTCTGGATCTGGCTATCGGGGTTCGAGTCCCTGCCTCCCAGCCAAATAGATTCAAACAGTTACGGGCGGCCCAAAAGTGAGTCGCCCGTTTTTGTGTGCCTATCGTGTGCCAGCCGAAAAAGGTCTCCATTGCCTCATCCGAAGGCAGACGCGAGTATCCACTTAGGGTCGGAGAAGGGGAATTGCCTGGGCGTTGGCAGCATCAAGTCAAATTGCACCCGAACAGCTTAGCGTGTTTAGCCTCTGCATAGCTTATAGCTGTGAAAGCAGAACAGTTTTGTGTGTAAATGGCGTCCGCGACGATCCGTTTCGCCAAGGCACTCCTGATACTCACCCCAGCAGTCTTGCTCCTGCGGTTGTTCGCATTTTGTGACGCATGCTGCCCGCTGTCCTCCTTGTGCCGTGCAAATATCCACGCAGGTTGCGGTCGGCCCTACGTTGACAATGGTACAGATCTTGTCATCACCTGCCGCCAACAAGAGCGACGCTGTCCCATTACTGTTGTCTCGCGCACCTTGACAGGAAATTGTGATGGCGTAATCCTTCAAGTTTGTATTTGTTCCTGCTGTTTCCCCTACCGTATGGTAGCCATTGCGGTTCACGCCTTGCCGACCAGTCGTGCCGCCGTTCCCGATGTTTGCGGCCTTGGTGCTACCGTCGATTTGCAGATTGAACAATCCCGGGTCATCTGAGGGGACAAGCAATTTGTTGACTGTTAATTGAGGGCGCCCGAGGTTTGTTATTGTGCAAGTTACCCCTCTCCCTTGGGTAACAGTGACGCTGATGCGCGAAGCGCTCACGGGACCGGCCCCGCAATCAATGGACGTAAAGTAATCCTTTGGGTCCGTTCCCGGGGCGGCCGTCTCACCAACTACGTGGCGACCCGCCGTAACCTGCCAGGGCCCGGTGGAGCCACCGTTGCTTATGTTGGCTGCTCGGGTTACTCCATCAATTTGCAAATCAAAACGACCTGTATCACCACTTGGTCGAATGACTTTATTGACTGTCAGTAGGGTTGGCACATCCGGAGTAAGAAGAAAGCCATGCAATCGACCGTTGACCACGCCATCTCCGATTATCTGCCCCGCATCATTGATGTCAAAAGCCTCAGACAATACCCATCCTGAATTAAGTGGAATCTCATTATTAAGATCAACGATCTTTCCGTTTTCCCAAAGACAAGCGTGTTTGCCAGACATTCCTACGATCTGGCCCGACATGTTGATGGCATGAGCCTTACTTTCAATTGTGTCGGGGAACAGCTTCTCCAGATGCTGCATTCCCCTCGTGGCGTCATAGAGGAACGCGTCAGAGTTGTATAAATATCCAACTACCTGGGCATTATCGTTTATGTCTTCGGCATAACTGTTATAGCTACTATCCAACGCGCCAAGATCTGTCAAAGTGTTGAGGTCCTTTAACAAAAATGCGTGACGAAGTCCCGTACCGTTTTTCTGAAAGTCCCCAACGATCTGCCCTTTTTCGTTGATTGATGTGGCGTGACTCTCGCTAACGTTCGTGCCCAGTTTGGAACCAAGATTTGTGATTGTTGGATTCCAGAGCGCCGCTTGCACAGCTGGCACTGTCGTCAGGGCGAGGCCTACTGTGGACCCTGAGCTGTTGATGGCCCGCGCGTCACTGTAACCCCAGCCGTCACGATAAAAAGTACCTAGATCGTAGACTGTGCCGCGGTCCTGTCGAAATGCCTGGTCCGAATTCCCAAAGTGTGCATGGCCAACTATTTTGCCATCCTTGTTTATCGCGTTCGCTTCACTGGGCGGCGGCAGTTGTAAGTCGATTGGCTGGCCGTTCTGCCAACGAACTGCTCGATGTTCGATAGTGTTAGTTGGGGTATCAAATTCTGCATACCCTACAACCTGACCATTCTCGTTAATACCACGCGGCCAATTACTTTTATCACTGGAGGTTGAGTGAAGTTCAGTTATTGTGTAGCGAGATTTATTTAAGCCGTTTAGAGACATTACGCCGAACTTTTCCGCAGCCTCCGCAAAGAGGGGATATTGAAATACTGTTGGTGGTACAGCAATGTTCTTGAAGACAGTGAACGGCATGAATGAGGTCGTTAACCCTAAAGCTAATAACAAACTTAGAAAGCGGTTGACCGAGTTAGTTTTGCGTTTTAGCTGGAAAGCAATTCGTCGAAGGGCTCCAATCAAAGACAGACTTAGCAAAAGCGGAATTAGTATCAGGGTTCGTTTCATCGCGGGGGTCTTCTAAGTGAAGGTTTTGAACGCGAGAACGAGCGGCTTATATCACAGACACGCATCAATTGAAATGAAGCGTCAACAGACGCCAGATTAATTTGCGAATCAATCGAGCGCGACAACTGTTGCGTGAAACAAAGAAGAGTGTAATAGAGGTCGCTCTCGATGTCGGTTATACAAATCCCAGCCATTTTGCACAGATCTTCCGGCGCGAAACTGGATGACTCCGAGCGACCACCACCCGCCAACGTTGATTGTTCCAGCGAATTCGGAAAAACCTCAGAATTAGCAGGAATCGCACACTCTTCTGTAACCATCCAGCGGCAACGTGAGATTCCCTGACAGGCCCCCCCGTTTTGAGCAATATCCCCACAGGTGGAGCAAGAACCCCTGCGACGCGGTTGTTACACCCGATTACAACCGCGGGCACGTTGGAGGATCACACTCGTCGCATATGGCAAGAATCTTCATCACCGGTTCGGCAGATGGCCTTGGGCAGTTGGCAGCAAGTGCACTAATCGCCCAAGGGCACGAGGTTGTACTTCATGCACGCCACGAAAAGCGCGCGCGAGAGGCTTTGGACAAAGTGCCCGGTGCAGAGACTGTGCTAACAGCAGACCTCAGCAACATCGTGGAGACAAAACAGCTGGCTGCTAAAGTGAATGCTTTGGGAAACTTCGACGCAGTGATTCATAACGCCGGCGTCTACCGAGCATCGGCAGAAGAGATTCTTAACGTCAACACGTTGGCGCCTTACATTCTTACGTGTCTTATAGAAAGACCGCAGCGATTGATCTACCTGAGTTCTGGCCTGCATCTCGATGGAAGCGCAAAGCTACAGAGCTTGCATACCAAGGAGAGCCGCATCACCTACTCTGATTCCAAGTTGCATGTGTTGATGCTTTGCATGGCGGTAGCACGGAAGTGGCCAGAGGTTTATGCGAATGCAGTCGATCCGGGGTGGGTTCCTACAAAGATGGGCGGGCCAGGCGCACCCTATGATCTGACAAAAGGATTTGAGACGCAGGCGTGGCTTGCAGTCAGCGGTGACAGACGCGCGAAGGTCAGCGGTCGTTACTTTCATCACGAAAAGGAGGCTCGCTACAACCCGGAAGCCGACGATGTGCAGCTGCAGGAGAGGTTTCTAAATTCGTGCGAAGAGATCACCGGCGTTCCTTTCCAATGAAGTTGCACCGGCGAGGAGTAGTCGGCGGGCCGAGAGAGTCTACAAACCCGAAATCATTAAGAACTCGAATACGCTGTACAAGAAACCAGGATATGACTTATCCGAATTACCCTGAGTGGACGACTAAGAGTTGACCAGCATCAATACGAGAAGGAATCAAGTCATGAAAGTAACTGTATGCAATTGACATCGCCGATCCCAACGGAAGCGTAGACATCTCTACCTGGAGATTAGTTTCTTGCCGTTGGTGGTTGATCCGTTCCTCAAAGGAGTCCGCCACATGAAAAGAAGTAAATCCGTCATAGCAAAAATAGATCCTTTATTGACGCAGCTCCTACCACGCACTGATAAGACTATTCGCGAGATCGTCACGGACTGGCGAGCGAGAGATTTGTCCGCAGGGTTCACACCCGATTCGCTCATGGGCGAGGCCGTCGAAGTTCAATGTCTGATGGCTGACATGTCTGATACCGCAGAGCAGCGCCTTTTTGAAGATAACCGTATTAACGTGCTGGTAAGTGCTGATGATGCCGAAGCATTAGCTAAAGAGATTGACGAATGGAACGATGCCGAGGCAAGACCGCTGAGTCATTCGACACTGAAGGTCAGCGTCGCACCCAACAACGTGACGAGATTGGCCGTGCTGGAAAATGTAAGGTATATCGAAGCCAGCGTTAAACTTGAACTACACTGCGATCTTGCTCACGTTTCGTCTAACCTCTATCAAAGCGCTACACGCACGGTCCCTCAAACAGGCAACGGCGTTTTGGTTGGCATTGTAGATTCGGGCATTGACACAGATCACCCGGCATTCATCGTAAACGGCGCCACACGCATTCTCTACTACCACGACCAGATAACGAAACAGACGTATCTAGCCGATGATATAAACAAGGGGACTGTTACGCCTCACGACGATCGCGGTCATGGCACACACGTGGCCGGAATTGCGGCAGGCAACGGTGACATTGGAACCCCTTACGCGGGCGTCGCGCCTGCAGCAGACCTGGCAGTTGTAAAGACCACTCTTGAAAGTGCGGATGTCGCCGCGGCAATCCAGGACATTTTCCGTTTCGCCGACGAACGAGGACAGCCATGCGTTGTAAATCTCAGCCTGGGAGCCCATCGTGGCGCACACGACGGTAGTAACGTTATGGAGCGGACCATCGATGACTTATCTGGCTCGGGGAGAATTGTAGTTACGTCGGCAGGTAACGCTGGAACTTCGCGAATACATGCCTCTACAGTTTTGACAGTTGGGAAGAGTAATCGATGGGTCGCCGACTTTGAATTAACACTCCAACTCATCAACGAACAAACTTTCGGCGATCTCGAAGTGCTGATTTGGAATCAGCACGAAGACAAGATTGACGTTTCTCTCCGATCGCCAAACGGAGATCTCTTCACAGCGCCGCAGCAGAATGACCAGGAATTCACCAAAACTGTTTTCAAAGTAGTGGCGAGTCATCGAATCGCTGCTTATAGTGGAGACCACCAGACCTCATTTCGCATTATTACACTTGCAAAGCCTGAACTCCTGACTGGGTGGAGTGTGATTGTGCAGGGAGTGGATGTCCAAGTGGGGGCGGTGCATGCCTGGATCGTTGACACGAAAATGGGTGCGTTTACAAGCGGTAATACACAGTCGCATCTAGTCGGGATGCCCGGCACCGCTTACTCAGCGATCACTGTTGCTTCTTACGCAACCCGCAGAAACTGGCTCTCTGCGGATCCTCAAAATCTCAAGGTTGCATACAACACCATCACTCTTGAGGATATCTCGTATTTCAGCAGTCCTGGCCCCACTCGTGATGGAGATACGAAGCCTGAGATTGCGGCTCCCGGACAATATCTCATTGCGCCGCTATCAAGCCACGCGCCGCTTTCCGCGGTTCCGACCCGAATGCGAATGAAGAATTGTCAGTATGCCGCCTCGCAGGGCACGAGCATGGCGGCTCCCTACGTCACCGGCGCTATTGCTCTTCTATTGGAAAAAGCTCCCGCAATTGATTGGGCTGAAGCCAAACGACGACTGATAAAGTCTTGCCGGCAAGATAGCTTTACCTCGTTTGGCTGGAACCCGAAGTGGGGTTATGGCAAAATAAACATCCGAAGGTTGCTCGAGGTGGAGCCTAAATGACCGAACTAGAAGAACTTCTACAGCGTCTCCATAGTACGCCGCGCAAGGTCAAAATCTTTGCCGTCACCAGGGCAGCACGGCCTGATGTCTCTCATCTGCAGGAACTGGGGATGGACGTGGAGCGCGTAATCGGAAACAAGGTCATAGGAGTAATTGACTCGGATCTGATTGCGGATTTAGAGAGTGACGACCAGATAGCAGAAGTAGAGCGTTCAGTTATGCTTTCTCCTCACAACCGGTCTGATTCAAATGACTTTGCCTAGACTCGACTAAGAGCTGAGCTGCTGCGTGTCTTTCCCGACTGCGGCCGCGGTTTCCTCTTTCGTTAATGCGAGGCTCACCGCCCAGTAGAAAATCACCAGAGCGAAGATGATTACCACGGCGATGTCTACCCAGGCCGGCAAAAGATCTTTGGCGCCGTTGCCATAGCGTCCAAACATTCCGATGAGCACATGGCCTCCAAGCCACGGGCCGATCCAGAACGCGTTTCGAATCCTGCGCTGTGCACCAGTATTTCCACGCCACGCTCCAACTGTGAACAAGGCAAGACCAACGCCGATGGCGCTTACAAGTTTCCAGGTCGTGTCGAACCCTCCCCAATAAATGACAAGGTTGGCTGAACAGAACGCGGCGGGCAGTAAAAGTCTTGGCATAGGCACACGGTAATACCTGGTTCGTGAACCATCGATCCTGTGGAGTGCCGCGAGCGACACAGGTGCGAAGGCATACATGATCGCAGTAGTCGCTGTGATCACAGTGACCAGAGCGCCCCAACTTTTGAATGGTCCAAAGGCAAGTAAACCAACGACAGCCGACAGAATAATTGATACGACAGGCACGCCGTTACGATTTGTAGTGACCAATGCGGGCGGCATCTCGCGTTCCTCACCGAGGGCATAAGAGAGCCGTGAACTGGTGGCGACATAGACGACGCCCGTACCCGCTGGTGAAATGATGGCATCAACGATCAGAAGCTTTGCGAGCCAACCTGCTCCAACCGCAAGAGCGATGGTGTACCAGGCACCGTAGTCGGACGGATCCGTACCGAGCGGCCTGGTCCAACTCGTGGCGATGTTCCTCGGCTCGAGAGCACCTATCATCACGATTTGCAGGAGTGAATACAACACGGCGCCAATCGCCATGGCTGAAAGAATCGCCCGCGACACGTCGCGTTTCGGATTACGTGCTTCTCCGGCAAGCTGGACCGCTTGTTCAAACCCCTGCAAGGCAAAGACAACCCCTCCAGTCAGTGCAGCGAACACGCCGTGAAAGCCGAACGGCATAAACCCGCCACCGGCATGAAAATTTTCTCCATTGAACCGTAGCGCAGCAACAACGCCGATGGCGAGAATGGGCACGGCGGTTTTCCAAATCACTACGATCACATTGCTGTCGGATAAAAACTTGGCGCCGGCGAGATTTACTGTTGTGAACAGCAACATCAATATGATTGCCACGACGAGGCCAACTTCATTGAGGAGACCGGCGTTGTTTCCGATCTTGTTAACCATGTTGAAGTGATTGTTGACCCAGCCAATGCTGTTAACATAAGTAATTACTGCAAGGACTTCGATCGGCGCGACGAAAACCGCTTGCAACCACGCCGCCCATCCGGCGGTGAATCCCGCGATGGGACCATGGGAGTAGTAAGGGAACCTCGCCGCACCACCGGCCACGGGATACGTCGCGCCCAATTCGGCATACGTGAGCGCGAGCAGCGTCAACATGCCGGCCGCGAGGACCCACGACAAGATCGATGCCGGGCCGGCCACTTTCGCGGCGTTGAGCGCCCCCAACAGCCAGCCCGATCCGATGATCGAGCCCAGGGAAACGAACATCAGGCCGTAGAAGCCTACCGACCGCCGCAATCCGACCGGTCGTGCGGCGACGTTCGTTTCAATCCGGCCGGCAAAGTCGTTCTGTGCGTTTTCGTTTATCATATCTGTCTCCGCGCAGTCGGACCTTAGGCAGGCTGGTCTTTGTTGTAAATTGAAAGGTTCTTTAGATTTCTGACGAGCCTTCGAAGCAACGGATATAAACTCTTGACAGGTTTCGTGAGTGATCTTGGACACAGTCAGTACCACCTGCGATAGCGGGTGGGTCCATGATTACCATGCGATACTGCTATTGATTTTGAATGCGGAGGTTGACCCACCCGCTATCGCAGGTGGTACTGACTGTGCCCAAGTCGGACTAAATGTCTACAAACCAAATAGAGACAGTTGAAAGTACTCGCACCGTTGGCCATTCCTATGTCTTCGGTCGCTTTGAGCTCACAGTCTCAGAAAATGGAAACACGACGCTATCCTCGGGAGGCCATCCTGTAGCTCTTACCACGGTCGCATTAACAATCCTTCGCGTGTTAGTCGAGAATCACGGCCGCTACGTCACAACCAAACAACTTTTGGACAACGCCTCCCAGTCTCCCGACGCTACTGAGAACATGGTTCACGGAGCAGTCCATGAGCTGAGACGTACTCTCAATGACGCCAGCTTAATAAAGACCGAAAGATTGAAGGGCTACTGTTTCACTGGTGAAGTTTCGGAGCACCCGAATGCAGCGCCGGACATAACTGCAAGTGAACTGAATGCGGTGATAGTTGATCAAAGTGTCGACCAGGATATCTGGACGGAGACACCATCAGATACACGACGAGATCCGTTCGTGGTTGTTGCGCTGTTAGTCAGCGCCGCGGTGTTGCTTCTCCCGTTTGGTTTGGCTTTCGCATCAGACAGTTGGGCCAATGTTACTAAACAACTCGGTTTTATCCAGGCATTGATGATTCTTGTCGGGCTTGGATATGACTTCTACCTTTCTGATAGTCGTGATTTCAAGCGCGTGGATACGGAGCACCAGAGGGCCTTTATTGCCGCGCAACAATTCCGACGATCCTGGAGGCTACTGTTGGCCTCATGGTGCAGTCTGTATTTCGCTTTACTGCTTTCACTAAGGTTTGCGCCGGCGGCAGGAATTAATCCTTCCAGAGAGTGGCAAGCGCTTCAGGTAATTAACACTTCTCTCAACAACGCGAGCATCCTTGCGCTGGTGTTGTGTTATGTAGTGCTAAACAGGCCGACCGTAGTTGCGGTAGCTGGACGCGAAGTCGAGGATCTGCCATTCAAACGTGGATTGATCGTCGTCGGAGCATTCGGTCTTCTCGAAGCGATTCTGGTCGTGCTATTTGAGAGTCGGGGACATGCTGATTATGCCGGAGCTGTATTGTTTGGAGCAGATGTGCTCAGTGGTGTTGGCGGCGGTATCGCCATGGCCTTATTCATTAGTCGGCTGGACAGCAGGCTCTTGAGTACGAGTGGCCTGCTTCCGATCATTCCTATCGTCCTTTACTTCTATGCGGTGATTCAGCCTTTTTATCCATTATTAAACTGGACCTTTCCCGGTCGCGCCGGACTTCCTCCACACGTGGATCTTTGGATCCTGCAACTAGCATTTATGCTGAAAAGCGTGATGTACATTTATGTCACTGATCGTTTTAAGAAAGAACGCTTTCTTTTCTACATGATAAACGCCAGACGCTTTTACGAAGATGTAGACACGAAGTGGAGACGCTTTAAGTCAGTTTAGAAATACTCACTACGATCTTGGACCATTTCCAAATTTTTGCACTCACAATCTCACAGAACATTTCCACCACTTTTTAAGTATTAGACAAGCAGTCTTCCCAGACGATCCAGCACACACCTTTGTTCCGAAATTATCGGAATACCTGCCAGATTTTGGATGAGAGGAGCACCTCGATGAAACTGAAACTGTTTGTCGTTGCCACATTGATCGTGCTGCAAGCATCGGCTGCCGCCACCGCACAACAACTCGATGCTTCACAGCGATCGTACCAACAAGCGCGTCGCGTACTCGATGATGCGATTGCAGCCCACGGTGGACTCGAAGCACTACGTGCTGTCAAAGATTTCACTCTTAAGGAAAAAGGCAAACTCTACGCGCGTTATCAAAGCCCGGCTGTTGAGCCGCCGTACGCAGTCGGCACTTCGGAAGAAACGCTTATTGTCGATACTGAGCGTGGATTTGTCTATGATGATTTGAAGACGGCCAATACCGGTTTCAACAACTGGAACAAGACGATCATCAAAGGTAAAGAAGGCCAGGCGTTTGACATGTGGTCCAAAACGGCTACGCCCATCGTCAATCCTGCTGTGAACAACTTCCGCCCACAAATGCGTCGCTTGCCTCCGTTCATTTTGCTCGAAGCATTGGACCGCGCGGCAACTCTTCGCTGGCTCGGTGAAGAGGAGATCGGCGGCAGGAAGCAAAAAGTAATCAGCGTCATTCGTCCCGACAATCAACAGTTGGCACTTTCGTTTGACGCCCAAACCAATCTTCTAACCAAGTACAGTTACCTTTACGCCGATCCATTCGCAGGCGACTCGGAAATCGCGCAAACTTATTCAAACTATCGTGCAGTTGGAAAGTTGAAGCTGCCGGGTGCGCGTGTGCTGTACAACTCCGGAGGAGTTATTCAGGAGACCGAATATACCGACGTTCAGATCAACACGAACCCGGCAGAGAGTGTGTTTGTAGGGCCTGAAGGTTTTGAGAAACTCGACGCGCCGCCCGCAACTCCGCCGCCACCGGCAGTGAGTAAAGTCGCCGAAGATGTTTACATGCTGAACGGACTAGCGGGAGGCACACACAACGTTATGTTCGTGGCTTTCAACGACTACATTCTGGTGCTGGAAGCTCCGGAAAACATTATCTATGGCAACAATTCAGCGCAGGCATTAACGAAAATCAAAGAAACTGTGCCGGGTAAACCGATCAAGTATCTCGTCTTAACGCATCACCATTCGGACCATGCGGGCGGTTTTCGCGAGTACGTCGCCGAAGGGGCAACGATTGTGACCACGCCCGGAAACAAGAGTTTTCTTGAAAAGGCCGCGACGCTTCAGTCAACGCTGTTGCCGCAGTTGTCGCTTCAAAACAAGTTGAAGATCGAGGTGGTTGAAAACAAGAAGCGAGTTTTTCAGGACGACAAACACGTCGTTGAGTTGTACGACATCGGTCCAAATCCGCATGCCAATGAGATGCTCGTGGCGTATTTGCCCAAAGAGAAAATTCTCTTTCAGGCGGACATGCTAAACCCTGCCGCGAATGGATCGATCCCGATTGCTCAGGACGTAACGATCAGTTTTAACGAGAAGCTGCAACAGCTGGGATTGCAGGTCGACAAGATCTATGGGGTACACGGTCGCCCTGCTACACCAGAAGAATTACGCGCTTCGATTGAAAAGCGACGTGCTTCAGAGCTGAAGTCAGACACCTCTGGTCCAAGGTAGAGGCGTTTGATCGGTTTGATATGTAAGTGAAATAGTAGTAAAAGCTAGGGCCACGGATTTCGTCCGTGGCCTTATTTTTATTCCCCCTCAACTTCATCAGATCTCACACCGACGGAGGAACACTGAAATGCGAAAACAAATATTAGTGCTGAGTCTTCTCATAGTGGCTGCACTGTTCGGTGGCCTGTCTGCAAAGCCGAAGGCAGTTCAGAGTACTAACATATCGGTTTATGGGGCGTGGCACTGTGGAAGTGATTTTTGTTCCTGGGCCAGCGTTCGCAACATGACCGACTTCGACACCAAGAATCGCTGGTTGATAGATCGAGGGGATGGATCGCCGTCTGTGAACCTTGTGGTTCTGAGCTTTGTCCAACCACTGAAACTGCTGAACAAGACCAACGACGCCGGTACCTCGCAAGGTGTTCCGATCGGAATGACGCAGGCGGTTGTTGATTACTTCAAAACACGTGGGATCCGAGTCCAGTTGTCTATCGGTGGTATCACTTACGTCGACGCATGGAATCAAGCGCTCGCAACGAATCCTGTCCAGCTTGGGTTGAACGCAGCCGACGTGGCCCAACGCATGGGTGTGGGCATTGAGATCGACTACGAAGAAAACACAAATCCGAATCTCACTGCCCTACAAGCATTCATCAACGCTTACCGGTCGGTTCTGCCATACGATGCTTCAGGAAACAATCAGGCGTCGCGCTTAACGATAGACCTCGCCTCAGGCGACCGCTGGTTGATCGCTTTGTGTCGCAAGGCGACTGCGGATTGGCTGAACACGACGACGCCCGTGTTGGATTACGCCAACGCGATGGTGCCCAACAAGCAGCCGACTAACGCCTCCGCGGCTCAGGCCGATTGGCAGGAGCACGTAGACGGTAAGCCGCAGTATGCTCCTCCGATCCTGCCGCTTGCGCCAGCGAAGTTTACCGGTGCGCTGTACATCGTTACTGGCACGCGTGCGTGTCCTGAGTGCGTCACTTTTAGCACCTCGCTGATCAACTCGACCGGTGTGTACGTGCAGACAGTGTCTCCGCACGGAGCAGGCACAACGAACGGGATGTTGGGTTACATGTTCTGGGCAGCGGAATGTCCGTCGTCGCGACGCGTTTGCACAACACCGCCGAACTCATGCGAAGGCGGCGTAGGAGTCGGCGCAACTACGTACGGCATTCCAATCCCGATGCCCCCACTCCGCCAGAGCTGAAAACTAAGCCGCAAAAGGCACCAAAAAGCACAAAAGATTTCTTTGTGCCTCTTGTGCCTTTTTGTGGCTGATGTTTATTCGCCCTTGAAGACGCGCGGGTCGATGGGTTCGTTGAATGCAAACTGCTGGAGATTGATGGTCCATTGCAGTGACTGCGTTCGATTTGGAAGCTCCACCGTTAAGTCAATGGTGTAGGTGTGCGGGAGTATTAATTTGCCAGTCGGCTGAAAATCGGAAAAGTCCTCTACGAGTTTGTACCGGCTATCATGCTGGCTGATTGAAGTCTCAGCGATAGCACCTTGACGCGCCGAGACGACATAGTCGTACTGGCTACGCACGTGCTGAAATGTGGTGGTATCGAAGTACAAATTGATATTCAGGTCGCCGGAGTTGCGCGGAATGTATTTCAACTTGTGAACAGGCCTCCCGTTGATCTTGTCCATTCCCGCATAACTGAGCTTCGCATCTCTTCGTTCGAGATTGAACAACGGCCACGCTGACGACAACACACCACCGATCAGTCCGTGCTTTAACAACGAAGGCTGCGAGCTCAGAAAATTTCCAAGTGGCGAGCGCCCGCCTTGAGTTAAGACTCCGATGATTAAGTTCTCGCCATCAAATGAAGCTTTTTCATGCGGATAATTGTTCGCCGAAAACACCATCGCGAGCAAAAACTTATCTCCGTCGGACGCGATTTGGGCAGGTCCTGACAACTCCACGAGGCTATTCGTAACACGCAACCGCGCCTGAGTTGCGCCAGTTGCGACCCGTGTGCGCGCTCCGGCGATGTCTTCGGTGGAACCGATTGAAGCGAGATGCTTACTCACTACTTCCTGCGCTGTTAGTTTGTCGGCTGCGCTCGAGTGAGCCGAGTTGACGGGAAAAACCATCGCAGTCGTGCAAAGGAGAAATAGGAAACATATCGATAGCAACCTGTGATTATTCATTGCAATAGTAACCTCTAGTGTTTTTTGTTTTCGCTGATGTACTGCTCCAGCTTCTTTCGATCCGGATAATCAGGCTTCTTCTTAAGAAGCTCTTCGTATTCGACAACCGCCTTATCTTTCAGTCCTGCTGCGTTGTAGAGCCAGGCCAGATCAAGATGTGCTTCAATCCTGCCGAGCTTCGCCGCCTCATTCAAATACGGAATCGCCTTGGATCCTTTTTTCACATGCAGGTAAGCCTCACCCAAAAGTAGATTTGCATCCGGCGACTGCGGTTGCAGCTCGACAGCACGCGTTAATAGATCGACCGCTTCTTCGTACCTCTTTTGTGACATCCGCAGTTTACCGAGATTGACTAACGGGACAGCGTAGGTGGGCTTGACCTCTATAGCTTTCAAATAGGCCTTTTCAGCTTGCTCAGGTTTTTCCTCGGTAAGGTAAAGCGTTCCCAAAAGACTCCAGGCCTGAAAATCGTTCTGGTCATTTTCAACAACCTGGCTCAGCAACTTGACCGCGTTTGCATAATCCTTCTTCTCAACTGCCGCGTGCGCTTTTTCGAACAACGATTTATTGATCGATGAACGCTCATAAAAATCCGCAGCAGAAACGATGCCGGTATTGTTATTCCGTGCAGCGGGCTTGTCTTTCCATTCGAACTCAAAGTCCTGACGGAAATCCGAGTTGTTGCTTCCGACTAAATAGAGGCGCACACGCGTAATCTCGCCACCCTCAGCCTCGACAGCGAGGTCATATTCTCCGGGACGTAAATTTGTAAATCGATAACGACCGCGAGCGCCGATCGTCTGCCGGCCAATAATCCTGGTTGATTGATCGTACAGAACGATTGTGACGGTGGAAGGGCCAGGCGTTGCGGCCTTGCTATCGTCCACCTTCACATCACCCCACAACGTGTAGCCGCTCTGGCTCATCGTTGGCGCCGCCGCAAGTGCCATCAGCCCTAGCAGCACGAGCAGGTGGAGAGTTGGACCAACATTGATTTGGAGTTTCATCGTGACAATCTATCATCAACAAAGAAGGGCTCCCCCAGATTTCGGGAGCCCTACACTCATTGACGAGTAAAGTAGTAATCAGAAGTCCCAACGTATTCCGAATTGCATCACACGTGCTGTACTCTGAACCTGCGTAATGATTCCGAAATTCGAAGCGCCAATGTTAAGGGCATTGATGTTCGGGTCATTATTTGTTGAAGGCGGCGAGAACACATTGTGATTGAACAGGTTGTACGACTCCCAGCGGAGCTGTATGCGCTGAGTCTCCGACCACGGCAATCTGAAGTTCTTCAGAACTGCTGAATCAACATTCCAGTACGGCTGTGATCGAAGAACGTTGCGGTTACCTATTTCACCGTGGCGCGGATAGCTCACAGCTGCCAGGGCTGCCTCCGGATCCGCAAAGAACTGGATTCCATCCGGCGTGTCATGAATCGAGGCCTTCAGAGCATTCCTATCTCCGGTGACCACCACGGGAACACCGTTGGCGGCGTCGAAGATGAAAGTGCGCGGCCACGAAACTGTAGCCAAATGGAAGGGCAATCCACTGCGGGCGGTTAAAATACCGCTGACTTCCCAGCCACCAATAATGGTATTCAGCCAACCCGGTGCATTACCGGCAATCAGGCGTCCACGACCGATTGGCAGCTCCCAGATTCCATTGACATTCAAGAGATGACGAATGTCGAAATCTGAGTTACCACGGCAAGCGCGGAGGTTGCTCGCGTCGCAAAGGAGACCACCCGAGGTGACAGTGTTTGCCACGGTCGACTGGTTATCAATCGAGTGCGACCACGTATAGTTCACGTCAAACTGGAAACCCTTCGTGAAGCGTTTCCGCAGACTCAGCAACATGCCGTCATAACTTGACGAGCCTTTGTTGGTGACAAAAGCATTCGTGGCCCATTGCGAGCTGAGCCCAACGTTGGGACCGAGCAGACGAAATCTACGCAGGTTCTGGATCGTGTCTGCGCTGTCGCCGATTAGCACTTCGAAACCGTTGATACCGGCCACAACGTCAGTGCAGCTTGGGCCCAAACCGAGACCTGAGCAGGGTACCCCGAACCTTGCGATTGACGCTGGGTTCATTTGATTTTCGAACCATGGAATCGGCGTGATTGCGCCACCAGCCTCGAGCTGACCCTGAAGCTGGTTTAATGCCGCGATCATAAACTGTCCCGAAGCATTATCTTTGAAATCTACGATCTGTCCTGCATCTGCCAGCACGAACAATTGTCGCGCCTGGCGACCGACATATGAGGCTTCAAAAATGTAGTTGCCCGGCAATTCACGCTGGAAGCCAAAGGTGTACTGAATCGAGTACGGTATTCTGAAGTTGGGATCCACCGCGTAGTTCTGAAGCCCATTGGCACTTCCGAGCCCGATACCGTTCGTGACGTTGGGTCTGAAAGGCACCGTCACCGCCGGAGGAACGTTTTGAACAGGCACCGCGTTGATGCTCTGGAAACGTGGGAAGTTCTGTAGCGCAACAAGGCCGTTCGCAGCCGGGAAGTCGTTAGTTACGAACGTGTCAAAAATATAGGTGCTCTGATCCTGAAGGAAACTAATTCCACCACCCGGCCGGTCGTAAGTTACGGTCCCGCCGCCGCGGATTACTGTCTTTCGATCACCCAACAACTTGCCAAACAACCCACTCGTTGCGGAGGGATTCCAGGCAAAGGCCACACGTGGTCCAAGGTTGTTCCAGTCAGTGTCATAGAACGGCCTCGCATTGTTGGCCTTTCCACCTAAGTTGTATGTGAGAAACGGTTCAGAACTCGCGGTTGCGATTCCCTGGAGACCGTTGCTGACGCGCTGATTGAATATGGTTTCGAAATCCTGATCCTGAATGGACTGGATTCCTTTTGTTTCATACGGCGCTGGATAGATGTGCCAGCGAACTCCATACGTGAGGGTGAGATCGTTGCGGGCCTTCCAGTTATCCTGGGCATAAAACTCATATTCAACGTAACGCCAGTCGCGATTCCTTCCGGTGCCTAGCGGGAGGGCGGTTCCGGCGGCGTTGTAATTGAATCTCGTGCTTACGGTCGGAATGGTGCCTAACAGGAATGTCAACGAGGAGTCAAAGGCATTGCGTGCTGTACTGCTGTTGAGGATGTTGCCCGGGCGCAGCGAATTGACCGCCGCTCCAAGGCTGGACGGGAACACCCCACCGAGTCCCACCGTCGGGAAGTTGTAATCGCTCGTCAGGTTTGTCTTCTGATTGATGGTCTTGAGTGAACCGCCAAAGGCAAGACCATGGCTACCTCTGGTCCAGGTCACGTCATCACGATAAGTCCAGACTGGAACTTCGCGAGCTTGAGTGCGGAAGTCGGCAAACGGAGCCGACAATGGGGTGAACCCGTACGACTGCGGCAGCGACGGATGGAACAGATTTGGAAATCCTAAAACGGATTTAGTGATACCGACTGTTGCTGCGTTCACAAAATTGGGAGTGAGTGTCCAGTTGTGACCGACAGCGACCGCCCAGTCTCCGGTCGTAATGAGCGCTGTTTCCGGATCACCCGGGAACTGCGCGGCGACCGAGTTAACAGTGTCGGTTTGTGAAGCGCTGATTTTGTTCGCGCGAACAAACAGGCGCTGCGCGTTCGAGATATTAAAGTCAACGCGCCCCGTGTAGGTGTTGTCTGCACGGTGTGAAGGCGCGTTAAAGCGAAAGCCTGCTGTGTTGACACCGTTTCCAGCCGAGAGGTCGTTCGGAAGCGGGTAGCGCTGGTTAACCAACTCCAAGAGCGACTGGTTTACTCCGAGGTGGAGTGGATCAATCGCGGCAACTTGCTGCGGCGTCAAAATCGTGATGCACTGCGGACTAGTGTTAAGTCGGGAACTGGCAGAGCAACCGGGACCACTATTCACGTACGCGAGGCCACCGTTGCGAAAGTGAGGCAACGGAACTGTACGCAGATACGATTGGCCTTGCGCATCGCGTCGCGCCTCATAATCAAAGAAGAAAAACATTCTGTCTTTACCGCTGACGTAGGTAGGACCACCTTCGCCAAAGTGGGGGAGATAAAGTGGACCGCCGATACTGCCGCCATACTGGTTGCGCGTAAGCTGCGGTCTTTCGATTCCATTTCGATTGTTGAAGAAGCTGTTGGCGGTAGTGGCGGCTGTGCGATTGAACTCGCGCAGCGAGCCATGAAAATCATTTGTGCCGCTCTTGGTAATGAGCTCGATTTGACCGCCGCTGCTGCGACCTTCTGATGCAGCTGGATTCGCGGTCACTGTGCGAAATTCCTGAATGGCGTCGATCGGAGCATTGCCCGTTGTCGCAAACGCCTGGCCCGTGGCCTGATCGTTCGCATCAATGCCGTCGACGGTGATGTTGCCCTGGTCTGCACGCGCACCAGTCACCGAACCGACGCGGTTAGTGGCTCCAGTACCGACGTTATTACCGATAACTCCGGGCTGTAGACCGATTAATGACGCCGGCGAGCTCCGAATTTGGATCGGAAGCTCTTTCATGCGGCGCTCTTCAATAACATTTCCGATGCTGGCATCGGTTGTATTCAGTGTGGCCCCGGCAGCTTCGGTTGTTACCACGACGTTGGTGGTCACCTGGCCAACCTTGAGTTGCGCGTTGTGAGTTTCGGTGTTTCCTACACCGAGCGCGATTCCCGTCAGTTCCAGGGTTTCAAAACCGGTGGCTGAAAATACAAGCTTGTATCCCGCTCCTGGCGGAACCTGTGCAAACAAATAAACGCCCTGATCATTCGTGGTCGTGGACTTCTCTTGCGAAGTCTTAGTGTCGACTAGTTTGACACTCGCTCCTGTGACCACTGCGCCCGTAGGATCCGTTACGGTACCTGTAACTGCCGAGGTCGCCGATGTCGCCTGGCCGAAGCATACGACTGGCAAAAGAAGCAGAAAGGCGCTGAGGATCAGTGACGATGTTACTTTCGTCATGTTGTAAGTCTCCTAGTTCTGTTTTGGTTTACAGCTCGACGTCCGTAAACCGAGTTAATTCCTTGAAGCCAATTGAGTGGAAGACAGCCGTACCCTTGACGTGAGGACAGTGCCCTACCTCTATTTTTTTGGATTACTCGCGGCTTCCTCTTTCATTCGTTCAGTTAGGTCTGAACAACGCGCACTACGAGGTGCAAAGAGTGTGCCCGAGATGAAGACTTAATAATTCGATCTCAACGACTGCGACCCGTTGCGAAATTCGGATTGTTTCCCGAGGACATGAATTTTGCGAGCGCTAGAATAATTGGTTGACAAAGTTGAATAGACGCTTCGATACGAAAGTTCGGAGATCCGCGGCTTTGGAAGAGGATGCCTAGATTGCCTTTGCATGGTTTTCTTTTGCACCCTTGCGTCTTCGCGTGAGAAATATATTCTTACTCCACTCGCTTGGATTACGATACGAGAAAATGAAATCAGAACTCTCATTAGAGGATGCGAAGAAGAAAGCAGCGGCGACTTACAACGCGGCGTCTGATTTCTACGATCATCCGGCCAACACTTTCTGGGAACGCTATGGACGGGGGACTGTCGAGCGTCTCGGACTCACGCGCGGAGATCGCGTTCTTGATGTGTGCTGTGGCAGCGGAGCTTCGGCGATTCCGGCCGCTGAATTGATCGCTCCAACGGGCTGTGTAATTGGCGTGGATCTTGCCCAGAATCTTCTGGACCTGGCACACAGCAAAGCGAAACAACGCGGCCTGCACAACATCGAGTTTCGCTCCGCCGACATGACTGAGCTTCCATTCGATGAAGGCAGTTTCGACGTCGTAATCTGCGTGTTTGGAATTTTTTTCGTACCTGATATGGAAGCTGCGCTACGCGAACTTAAACGCGTAACTCGCGCCGGAGGAAGACTGGCCATCACGACCTGGGGACCGCGATTCTTCGAGCCGGCAAGCACAGCCTTCTGGAACTCTGTGCGCAACGTGAGACCTGATCTCTACAAAGGCTTTAATCCATGGGATCGCATCTGCGAGGTCGACGCCGTACGCTCGCTGCTTGCCGCGGTGGAGTTAACAAAGATCGAAGTCGTAGCTAAAAGTGACTCTCAACCAGTGAACTCACCCGAGGATTGGTGGCCGATGGTCATGGGCTCAGGTTACCGCGGCACGATCGACCAACTCGAGCCCGAGGAACGCGAACGCGTGCGCCAGGAGAATCTCGACTTCATTCGCCTCAATGCGGTGCGTTCCCTCGAAGCCAACGTGGTCTACGCCACCGCTGTAAAGTGTTAAGCTGCAAAGGTAAACCTTTTTACCTCTATCGCGCATCCGAACCCCCGGCCATTCCCAGCCCTCTCCCGCTTGCAAAAGCATTCGAGTCTTGCTAAACCGTCAACGGATTGCCCCCAAGGGAGAAGTATCATGAAGAAAACATTTCAACTTCTGCTCTCCATTTTGCTGCTGGTTTCTATTTCCACTCCGCTACTCGCTGACACCATTCGCCTCAAAGACGGCAGTGTTATTCGTGGCCAGGTGATCGGATTCAAAGACCAGCAATTCACGATTCTGATTGGCGGTAACGCGAGAGGCAGACGCGGGCAGACCACCGTCTACGTTGAAGATGTCGAGTCGATTGACTTCGACTCAACCACCACCAACACAAGCACCCCGACTGATGACAGCAGCGCACGAAACAACGTACCAGTGCAACGACCGTCGTATCCGAATACTCAACCCGATAACACGGTTTCAGATCGGCCCGTCAACACAACCCCCGTTTCGTCTTCGAATCCGACTTTCTTTACGATCAAAGTCGGCGTCAGAGCTGACAACGCCAATAACGGCTGGACAAATAGCGGCTTGGTTGTGCGCAAAGGACAACGACTGCGGATCAGCGCTTCGGGCCGTGTTTCGCTGGGACGAGGACGTTTCTCGACACCGGGCGGGTTATCTAATGTTCCGGATCAAGACAAGCTGATGCGCAACGAAGCTACCGGTGCGCTAATCGCCGTAATCGGGGACGATAACGACGATTTCATCCTGGTCGGGCCGCGGCGAGAGTTCGTCGCGCAGCGGGATGGGGTGCTCTTTTTGGGTGTCAATGAAGGCGATTTGACTGATAATACGGGCAGTTACGATATCGTAATCGAGGCAGAAGCGAGCGGCCGTTAGTGGTAAACGCGCGTCAACGCTCCCGCATCAGACGACCGAATACCTCGGAGACGGAATAGGAAACGGACCGAGCGCGGTAGCGCCGGGTACGTGTTCCAACCAACACGCCGCGAATTGGAAGTTAAGCCGGCGCTACCGCGCTTGGTTCCGCTTGTCCCTCGGGAGTTCGAAATTATGAGATTTAATCGCACTTATCCACTCTTTGCTGTTGCGCTCTCGTTAATGCTGCTCGGCGCCAATGTTAGTCCCGGGTGGTCGCAGTCCAGACGTCAGCCACCCTCTTCCAACGACAAGAAAAACAAACGGCCGGGCGAAACAAAACCAGGTGAACCCGGCCAGGAACCAGTTCCCAAAGACATCGAGCCGACCAAACCACAGGACATCGAAAAGGTCACGATATCGACACAGATCGTCAACGTTGATGCTGTTGTCTATCACAAGAAGAGTGGACAGATCGTGACCAATCTAAAGAAACCGAACTTCGCCATCTTTGCGGACGGCGTGCAACAAACGATCACAAACTTCTCCACGCCCGAAGCACCGATCACCGTGGCGATGGTGGTTGAATACAGCAAGTGGTCGGAACTGTTTGGCCTGTACGGCAGCAGAGGCTACGAGCCCGGCACGTACGAGGTGATTCGTCCGACGGCGATGTTTCTTTCGCAGTTCATTAAGCCGCCCGACGATTACGTTTCGGTAGTTGCCTTCGATATTCGTCCAACTCCTTTAACCGACTTCACAAACGATCCTGCGCGGCTTCAGCAGGTGATCAATTTACTGTTGAGAAACTCGCCGGCATTTCGCGAAACGAATCTGTTTGACGCGTTGAAGTTTGTCCTCGTTGGCGGACGAGGTGATTCGGTGGTGTTGGAAGACTCGAAGTCTGAGAAATCAGACTATTCCGGTCTTGTTGCTGTGCAGGGACGACGTCGCGCTGTGATTCTTGTAGCGTCAGGCATCGACACGTTCAGCAAGATCAACTACGACAATGCACGCAAGATTCTTCAGAACTCAGGTGTGCCCGTTTACATCATCGGCACTGCCAACATGTTCAAGAAGCTATACGGCGATCAACTGCCGGCGACTGATAGCATGCTGGGAATGCCCGGCCGTATGAGCTGGCTGCAAGCCGACAACACACTCCAAACCTTCGCGAAGGAAACGGGCGGCGCGTATTTTCCGGTGACGTTCGAAGGAGAGTTGCCGAAAGTGCTCAGCAGTATTAACGCATTGTTACGCAGTCAGTACAGTCTCGCTTTCAATCCGGGCGACGTGCACGACGGCAAACAGCACAAGCTGCAAGTGAAGGTTGATGTTGATGGGGATGGGACGTTTGACGATAAAGAGTTTGTGGTCCAGGCTCGTCAGTTTTATAATGCGCCCAAACCGGATACTGCTTCTAAGAAATAGATATTTTTAGCAACAGATTTACACGGATTTCATTCACGGATTTTTTGAATAGATCCGTGAATGAAATCCGTGCAAATCTGTGGCTAAAAGCTTCCATAAATCCTCAGCCGAAACTCATCATTAAACGAAACGATCTCTGCTTTCCTCCCCGAGAATCGTTTCGCTTCACGCAACAGCGCGGGCAATCCCTGAAAACTGAGTTTTAGACCATACTCAGAACTGGTCAGCACTGCCGCCAGTCGAGGATTCAGACGCTCCGGCATTCCATAGCGAATCGCTTTTTGCGCGACGGGGGAGAAACCGTTGCTGCGCCGCGAGTTTACAAACTCCAACGAATGATCAAATACGTTCACGCGGCTCGGGAGATCGCGAAGGGCCAAGTCTCTGTGCGCGAGCATGTTTGTAATCGCTTCGGCAACTACGCCGCGATGATAGCTGGAACGCGCCAGCACAGGCGATTCTTCCGCAGTCTGCACGAGATTCTTCGGACGCACTTCTGATAAATCGCAATAGCGACGGATGAAGCGTGTCAATCCTTCGTAAAGCGACAGCAAGTTACCTGACAACTTCACTCGTTCGATCACTGGTGACTGCAACGAGTCGCCGGAAAATCGAGTTGCAGTTACCGAAGCACGTGGCAACAACTCAGCTACTCGCTCGTCGCGACCGAACAACAGCAGTCCAGCGACAGTTGGAATAATCTCCTGGCCATCGTTTGTCGCTAACAGCAAATCGCGTTCGAGCACTTCCGCTGTCGGATACCCGATGACAGTCGCTTCTTCAAATGCTCCGCCTTCAAACTCGCGCAGGTAGCTCCAGAGGTGAGCCTCGTCGATATCCGCTATAGTTGAGCCAAGCGCCGGCACGTCTTCATAGCGAAGTGGACGAGCTTCGTCGAGCAGTGAAGAGATCTCTTCACGCGAAGCTTCACGTTTCTCGGCTCCGATGCGCAGGTAGAAGCGTCCGTCACGTGTTCGATACGGGCGTCTTTTACTTTCGATATCAAGTGCGACGATCCGGCGGCCGTTGTCGAGTGCGATGCGATCGATGAACGGCACGAGCGGCGGCTGGACCTCTTCGCGACAGATGCGTACCAGCTCATCCTGAACTCTTTCCGGATCCTCGACACCTTCAACTCGCAGTTGATCGTTTACTCCAAACACGATCACGCCGCCGCCGGTGTTTGCGAGAGCCACGATCTCCTGAGCGATCTTCTCGGTGTTTGAGAGTTTTACTTTGAGCTCGAGAAAAGTGTCTTCACCGCCGCGAATAAGTCTTAATAGCTCGGTGCGAGATGTTTGCGGTGCGGGAGTGGAAAGGATGTATTCCTGAAAGGAACGCTCCGTGGTGGGTTCGTGCCGCTGGTTGCTGCGAAATCGTCTACGAGCCATTTGTGTATTGACGGGGCTCTAAACCCGCCCGGATGCTCAGCAGCATCGCTGGAATAGATTCAAAGTACCGGAACGCTAGTGTAACACACGGAAAAATCCGTGTAATCCGTGGCTGGTTTTACTCGTCAGCAGGCTCCCTTACTGCTTCAAGTATCTCAACTTCCCGCTTTGCTAAAGATCTTCCGTGAAAATTGAGAACGAGGGAATACAACGCAATTGCGAGTAAAGCGAACCCAAGCAGCGTCAGATACTCATTAACCAGACTACGAGTGAAGTAACCAACGGCTGTCGCGACTAAAGGCGGCGTGCTCAGCATAATTATCATCGGAATAAGCAAAAGACCCGCGACACCCGACACATTCAATCGTTTCCCAAAGCGCATGCGCTTCGGAAATCGTATTGATAGCCAGTTGCCAATCGTCGAGCTGATTGCCGCAAAAATCACAAAACTCAGCAGGATGAACAAGAGCTTTGCTGTATCCAGATCTCCGAAGACAATCGTGTTGAGAACGAGCAGGACTGTTGCAAAGATAAACGCGAGACCAGTGATTGCGATGTTTTTGCCGAGCAGGATCTTGTGACGATCAACCGGCGACAGAATGAGTGTGCGCATTCCGCCTTCTTCAAATGCGAAGTGATTACACGAAAGACCCGCAAGGATCAGAAAGACGTACAGCACACCGCCAGTCGCCAACAATCCTGAACCATAAACCAGGAAGTCACCACGCGGAGCAGGTCTTGCGGCAGCTCCCCACCTCTGCGCATTGACCGCGCGAATGACAATCAGAATAAGCGGCATCAGCGCCATCATTCGTATCTGCGCATTTCGCATGGCGTAACGCGCTTCTTTTTCCACTATCGCCGAGAGCTCGGCGGACGCAAACGGCAGTTGCCATCCCGTGTAAATTGCAGCCGTATCTGTTGCGGCTGCCTTTTGCTTTCGCCGTCCTTCCATGCCGAGCGCCGCACGGTGAGCGATCCAGTAAGTCGCAACTATCAACACAATGGCGTAAGTACTCAACGTAAAGAACGCAATCGCAAAAGCAAGCGGGTCGTCCGTGTTGCCGGCTATCAAAAACGCAGCGGCTCCGGGCGGTGTCCATCGCAGTGATCGAAATGATTCGGCATGTTTGAAAAGTATCGGCGCGATTTGTCCGCCAATCGCAGCACTCAAACCTGCCACAGCACCGATGAGCGCCACGATCGTTTCTCCTCGAGCACGTTTGCGACGAAGAAGCGAGCCGATAATAGTTGAGAGCCATTTCGACAATGCAACGCCAAATAGTATTGCGGGAATTGCAGAGATCAACGCGAACGCCAGGTTGTCGGTGGCGAGTCCTGCGCCAATGCTGATCGCCAATATCGCCGGTACTGCAAAGACCGAATGCAGCGTCGTGAATTCACTAATGAAGTCAACCGCAAACAACTTGCGCAGAGTGATCGGATACATCAACAACTTACCCGCATCGAATTGTTTGCTGCCTCCGATACTCAAAGGCACAGTGGCCCACATCAAATAGATCAGGCCGAACATGGAAAAGAATATGAACTCCGCAGATGCGGTCGCATCACGTGTCGCTGTTCGTCGAAATGCGTTGCCGAACGCATCGGGCTGGCTCAGCGCGTAGGCCGCGAAGCCGAGAGCCATCGCCACCACTAGTGCAAAGAACAGTACGACCATCATGCTGAGAATTGATGCGACGCGATTAATGACAGCCTTCGACGAGCGAAGGGAGTTGCGCAACAGCCGCCATTTGAGCCAGATTAAAGTGAGAAGCTGAGACATCGGCTATGATCCAGAATGCTTACGTAGGACTTGGTTCCAATCTCGGAGATCGCGCCGGGTACCTGTTGCTTGCTGTGCGCGGCCTGCTCGACGCTGGTTTGGATGTTATTCGACTGTCCAGCATTTATGAAACCGAGCCGGTCGACTACGAAGATCAGCCTGCGTTTCTGAACATGGTGGCGGAGCTGCGCGGATCGACGGTTCCGAAACCTGAACAGATGCTCGCGCGGCTGCTGCGAATCGAGTATGCGCTTGGGCGTACACGGAATGTGCCGAAGGGGCCGCGCACGATCGATCTCGATCTATTGATATTTAAAGATGAACGACTCGACTCTGAATTTCTGACCCTTCCCCATCCCGGACTCGCGCTGCGCCGGTTCGTGCTTGTGCCGTTGAACGAGCTCGTGCCAAACCTCGTTCATCCAGTGCTCGGAAAGACCGTCAGCGAGTTGTTGGTACAGACCAAAGATCGTTCAACAGTCACGCGTTGGAAACCCTAGTTAGCCACAGTTGCACAGATTGATCTGTGTAATCCGTGGAGACTATAATGACCTCACTTGTTATCACGCCCGAGACATTTCCAAATTCCTCGTTTCACTGGCAAACCAATTGCCCACATATCGTGGTGTAAAGAGAGCTGAAAAATGCCGTATCTGAAGCCTGAAAGGCCTGAAAAGGTCAGTGCACCGTCTTTGCGGTCAAGTAAACAACGCGGCGAACGACTCGTCTGTTTGACAGCGTACGATTATCCGACTGCGCGTCTGGTTGACGAAGCCGGAATCGATGTCATCCTCGTGGGCGACAGCCTCGGAAATGTCATTCTGGGATACGGCAACACTGTGCCGGTTACGCTCGACGAAATTTTGATTCATTTGAAAGCCGTTCGACGAGCGGTCCAGCGCGCTTTGCTGGTCGCGGATATGCCTTATGGAACTTTCCACACAGGCGATGACGATACGGTCAGAAACGCGCTCAAACTCGTGAAGGAAGGCGGCGCGGAAGCAATCAAACTTGAAGGCGGGCACAAGCGTGTGCACCTCGTGAAGAGGTTAGTCGACGAGGAGATCAGCGTGATGGGCCATATCGGCCTGACTCCGCAGTCAATCAATCAACTAGGCGCTTATCGCGTCCAGGGTAAAACTGCAAAGGCGGCTCAACAGTTGATCGACGATGCGAAGGCAATGGAGGACGCAGGCGCATTTGCCGTCGTGCTGGAAGTTGTGCCTCGGGAGATAGCGAGAATGATCACTGAGAGCATCAGCATTCCGACAATCGGTATCGGCGCCGGTGTTCATTGCGACATTCAGGTGCTGGTCCTGCATGACATGCTTGGTCTATCGTTTGGCAAGCAGGCTCGTTTCGTCCGACCTTACGCAAACCTGCGTGATGTCATTACGGACGCGGTCAGCAAGTATGCCGACGACGTGAGAAATGGCACTTATCCATCCGAAGCAGAGTCGTATGGTCTGCCCGCAGAGACTGCTGAGGAGCTGGATATCGAAATCCCTTCGAGAGACTCAAAGGCCGAGAAGTCTTAATCCCAAACCTCAACTATGGAGATTATCAATCGCCGCCAGCGCATGAGTTCCGTCGCGCGCAAAATCCGTCGTGAACAGGATAAAACTGTGGGACTTGTTCCGACGATGGGCGCTCTGCATGAGGGCCATCTCAGTCTTGTGCGCGAAGCCAGAAGAATGTGCGACGTAGTGGTCGTCACGGTTTTTGTGAATCCGGCGCAGTTTGGACCAGGTGAAGACTACGCGCATTATCCGCGCGACTTAACAAAAGATACCGCGCTATTAACTGATTACAACGTCGATTACATCTTCGCGCCGACGGTTGAAGAAATTTATCCAAAAGGCTTTGCGACTTATGTGAACGTTGAAGGGCTTTCCGAGCAGCTTGAAGGAGCGTCGCGTCCCGGACACTTTCGTGGTGTCGCGACTATTGTGACGATTCTGCTCAATACAATCAGGCCTGACTTTGCTTTCTTCGGACAAAAGGATGCGCAACAGGCACTCGTGATTCGCCGACTTGTTAAGGATCTCGCGTTTGATACTGAAATTGTTGTGCTGCCGATCGTGCGCGAAGATTCCGGGCTGGCGATTTCGTCACGCAACCTTTACCTGACTCCTGATGAGCAGAGGTCAGCGACTATAATTCACAAGGCGTTGGTCCAGGCAAAGCAGGCTTTCAAGGATGGTGAGCGGAACGCGAACCGGCTTGCGGATCTGATCCGCACGACTATCGAATCAGAACCACGCGCGCGTTTGGACTACGTAACAGTCGCTGATGCTGAAACGCTTGAAAAGTTGGACAGAGTAGACGAGCGGCCGACCCTCATTGCGTTAGCGGCGTACGTCGGCAAGACGCGACTCATCGACAATATCATTTTGAATAAAGTGAAGAAGAAAGACGTTGCCGCTCCACAGTAAGAAGCACATCCGTTTCACACTCAACGGCGAACAGACCGAGGTCGCCTTCGCACCGCACAAGACGCTGCTCGAAGTTTTGCGTGAGGATCTGAATCTCACCGGGACTAAGCACGGCTGTGAGCTGGGCGAGTGTGGAACGTGTACAGTGCTCGTCGATGGCCGTTCGATTCTTTCGTGTCTGATGCTTGGACTCGATGCTGAAGATCGAGAAGTAAAGACCATTGAAGGAATGGCGGATGGGCCGGAGCTTCATCCGTTACAACAAACGTTCGCTGATCTTGGCGCGGCCCAATGTGGTTATTGCTCGCCGGGTTTTTTGCTTGTAGCTGAGGAGTTGTTAAAGAAATCGCCAAACCCGACGCGCGCTGAGATTCAGGAAGCGCTGTCGGGGAACCTGTGTCGTTGCACGGGATATATTAAAATCTATGAAGCTGTCGAATTGGCGGCAGCAAGAATGCGCGGCGATAATCCGTGAAATCTGTGGATAAAAAATTTAAAGTGATTGGTAAGCCGTTCCGAAAGGTTGACGCGCGTGCGAAGTGTGTCGGCCAGACGAAGTTCGCCGATGATATCGTTCTGCCGCGCATGCTATTCTGCAAACTTCTGCGTTCACATCTTCCGCATGCGTTGATAAAGCGCATCGATGTTTCAAAAGCGCTCGCGATGCCCGGCGTTTTTGCTGTAGTCACTGGCAAAGACTTCCCCATTCCGTACGGCATCCTTCCTGTCAGTCAGGATGAACACGCGCTCTGCATTGATAAGGTTCGCTTCATCGGCGATCCAGTCGCGGCTGTCGCAGCGATCGATGAGGATGTTGCGTTCGATGCGATGAATCTGATCGAAGTCGAATACGAGCCACTAGACACAATCTCTTCGATCGATGAGGCGGTATTGATAGATGAGCCGCGTATTCATGACTACGGCGATAGCGGCAACATTCACAAGAAAGTCTCGCTTGAGTTTGGCAATGTCGAAGAGGGATTTGCGGAAGCTGATCTCGTGCGTGAAGACACGTTCTTTTACGAAGGCAACACACACTTGCCCCTCGAGCAGCACGCGGCTGTCGCTTACTTCGACTCAGACGGAAAGATCACGCTTTGGAGTTCGACTCAAACTCCACATTACGTTCATCGTGCATTGGCGAAAGTGCTCGGCTTGCCCGCTAGTCACATTCGCGTGATTGCAACTCCAAACGGCGGCGGCTTTGGTGGTAAGAGTGATCCTTTCAATCACGAAGTTGTGGTTTGCAAACTGTCGATGCTGACCGGGCGTCCAGTGAAGGTGACGTTGACGCGTGAAGAAGTCTTCTACTGTCACCGTGGCCGGCATCCAGTGTTGATGAAAGTCAAAACAGGCGTGAAGAACGACGGTGCGATCACGGCCATGCATTTTCAGTCGTATCTCGATGGCGGTGCGTATGGAAGTTATGGGGTTGCGAGTACGTTCTACACCGGTGCGCTCCAGACAGTTACGTATGAAGTGCCGCGTTACAAGTTTCAGGGACTGAGAGCTTTTACAAATAAACCGCCGTGTGGTCCAAAACGCGGG
>DASUYO010000206.1:0-9745 GCA_036377375.1 Pyrinomonadaceae bacterium | reverse complement strand
GGGTAAGAGAGATGGCTCTCCATTAGTTCAGCGGCCCACCGTTCCCAGCTACTGAGAAACTCGTTGAGATCTTCGCCACTTCCTCTTGTTTTGTGACGACGCAACAGTTCTGCCGGACTGGAAGGTGAACCAGCCCTCTGGTCCAGGAGTGAAATGTTTACTTCACGACGCGAGAAAGCTTGATACAAAACCGGGAGATAGCCGATGACGATGGCGAGCATAGCGAATCCGGTACCGGCCTCGATAACCGCAAGCGCACGTCCGAGCGGTTCTAAGGGAGTGATGTCGCCGTAGCCCAGCGTAAAGAAGTTTGTTCCGCTGATGTAAACATAAGTCCAGAAGGTGACGATCTCCGTTGTCTTGACTTTTTCACTCAACGACCAGGATATGATTGCGTAACCAAAGATAACTCCGGCAGCCCAGAAACTGAGTAGGAAGATTAATGACAGCGGTCCGAAGAGTCCGAGGTATTTCTCGCGTTGCTTTTTCGACGTCAGTCGTTGCGTCAAGCTGGACCAGGGCCACCAAACTGATCGGTAGAAGAGGCTGGTTAAGCGCAAGCGTCGAGCGACGCGGCGCGGCAGAATGATCGTTTCAAAGGCATCCCACAGTATCATCAGGATGAGGAGCACACCTAGAAATGCCAGCACGAGGTACATTTTCTTATGTCAACTGTGGAGAATGGTATCAGGTTCGAGAGATTTCCGGCGCATCAAACAAGTCTGGGCTCATTAAAAGTTCTAAGAGCGCTGCCGATTCGTCAGAAACGACTGGTGGGCGCGTGGTGTTTTCTCGATCGCTTCGGACCACTTTCCTTCAGCGAAGCCAAACCGATGGATGTCGCGCCGCATCCGCACATCGGTTTGCAAACTGTAAGCTGGTTGCTGCAAGGAGAGATCGTACACAAGGACAGCCTGGGTAGTGAAGCATTACTCAAACCACGTGGCGTCAATGTGATGACATCAGGCGGCGGCATCGCCCATGCGGAAGAGACACCAGTAAGGAACAGCGGTCTCTTGAACGGTGTTCAGTTGTGGATTGCGCTGCCCGATGCCGATCGGCATGGTCCAGCGTCTTTTCAGCACGTTGACGAAGTTCCGATTATTGAGCATGTAGGTGGCACTGTGAGCGTCTTTGCCGGTTCTATGTCTGGTTACTCTTCTCCGGCAAAACATGTCACACATGTTCTCGGAGCCGAGATCGCATTGAGCGCATCTGCTCACTTGGAGCTTCCGTTAGACCTGTCGTTTGAGCACGCAGCACTGCTATTGATAGGCGATGCGGACATCGATGGTCAATCGATCGATGCGACGGGTCTCTGGTACCTCGGGACAAATCGATCCAGTGTCGAGTTCAAGAGCAGAAAAGGCTGCCGGGTATTACTAATTGGTGGGCCTCCTTTTCCAGAGAAGATCCTAATGTGGTGGAATTTTGTTGCGCGCACGCCTGAAGAGATTGCATCCGCACGATTTGACTGGCAGAGTCATCAAAGATTTGGCGAGGTGAAGGCATATCGAGGAGCGCGGTTGGCCGCACCCCCACTCCAGCGGTTCGCCCAACCAAACCTAGCCAGCTAAAACTTTCAAAATCATCCTTAGAAAGGCACTTCCTTATGCGATCTGACATTCTTCCAGGATCTATCTTTCCCGATTACGAGCTTCCCGATCACACGACGAAACGTAGAAAGCTCTCGGAATTGCAAGGACCTGATCCGATGATTCTCGTCCTCAGCCGCGGAGGGTTCTGCCCCAAGGATCGCCGGCAGCATGAGGGCCTGGCTCAACTTCATCGTGAACTCGAGGTTGGCTATTGCCGGCTGGTGACGATCAGCACTGACAACATCACCGAGACGAACGAATATCGCAACGGCGTCGACGCCCACTGGCCTTTCCTCTCGGATGTCGGGCGCACTGTCCAAAAAGATCTCGACATCGCCGAATACACTGATCCGCTCCACAATCCGATGATCCCTCACACGATTGTCCTCGAGCCTGGCCTTATTATTTATAAGGTGTACCTGGGCTACTGGTTCTTCGGCCGCCCTACTCTGGAAGACCTTCGTCAGGACCTGCGCGCTGTCATTATGAAATGCAGGCCCGATTGGGACATTACCAGGCCGGAACTCAAAGAGGCATGGGCCCAAGGACGCAAGGAACTCTTCTATCCATATGGCAAATCATATGTCCAAACTCTGCGAGAACAAGATTAAGCGGGGATTGAGGAGGTCAGCATGAAGACTCTATTTATGACTGCGTTGATAGTCGTCGCCACAACTCCGTTGATCCATTCACAGGAAGAACAATTGCGATTATCACCATCGGATATCATTGAGGCGGTCGCTACAAGACCACAGTACGACTCACTTTTCGCAAATGTGAATGGTGTTCGCATTCATTACCTCAAGTCCGGCAATGGCAAGACGCCGCTGGTGCTGATCCACGGGTTCGGTGACGATGCGAGGATGTGGCTTCCTCTGTTCGCAGATCTTGGCAAAGACTACACGATGATTGCCCCCGACTTGCGGGGCTTGGGCCAATCATCGAGAGCAAAAACGGGCTATGACAAGAAGACTGCGGCGGTCGATATTCATGAGCTCGTCAAGAGCCTCGGGTACAAAGATATCTATCTTGTGGGCCACGACATTGGAATGATGGTCGCTTACGCTTATGCTGCGCAGTTTTCAGCGGAGGTTAAGAAACTGGCTCTGCTGGACGCTCCGATTCCGGGAGTTGGCGACATCTGGGAAAAGATATACACAAATCCTGCGCTTTGGCATTTTCATTTTGTGAATAGTCCGGTAGCGCTTGAATTGGTGAACGGACGCGAGCGCGTCTTTCTTGAACACGTTTGGCAGTCATTCGGCGGCGATCTGTCGAAATTCAGAGACGAAGAAAAACGCATGTACGCGCAGAGCTATGCTCAACCCGGAGTAATGCGTGATGCATTTGAGTACTTCAAAGCGTTCGAGCCACAGGACGCACAGGACAACCGTAATTTTGCAAAAACTAAACTGCCGATGCCGTTGTTGGTAATTGAAGGTGAAAAAGGCATGAACGGTGTGCTGGCTATTCAAGCCGCGTTGATATCGGACCATGTCAAAGCCATAAAATTCCCTTCGGGTCATTGGCTGATGGAAGAGAAACCCGCCGAGACATCCGCCGCTTTGAAGGAGTTTTTTGCCAATTGAAGCTACACAACGCGAGTGACTTCATGTTGTGCTCCATAGTCTGATTAGGACAAGGAAGAGAAGACATGACTCAGCTTCGTTTGATAATGAATACTGTCTTATCGTCAATGCTGTCCGCTTGGCCAATTTGCCTGAGGTTATCGTCGGTTCGCGTCGCGTGGTCCAACACGGCTTTGCAGATCTCCCTTGCTGATTGGTGGCAGTGTTCACGCAGCACGGATTCGAGGCGCTGGCGTTCTTCATCATCGCTGCCGTCATAAACACCATCAGTATAAAGAAAGAGGATGTCTCCCGGGCTCATCAGCGTGATTTCGGCAACATCAGCTGAGTTAGCTTCCCTGGCCCGCAGTTTCATTGAAAAATATTTTTTGCGATCCGGATGATCAGCCGACATTTGCAGACCCAATGGCAGGAACTGCACCATCCTGTCTTTATCCAGTTCCATAAACTTACTGTATTCCGCTGAGAACACCAGCGGCGGAGGATGTCCGAAATTTACAAAACGGAAATAGCCGTAAGGATGTACTTCGCCGTAAAGCATCGTCGCGATTTCACGCGCATGTTCTTGCTCACTTATCCCCAGTGCGTTGCGAGCCGTGACCGAGTGCGCCAAACGCAGGTTGATGTTTTCAAATAACTCCGGTGTTGTTTTCCCGTGGTGATCAAGTTCCGACAGCATAAAGGCATGGAAAGTGTCGTGCAAAGTAGAGGCGATTTTCGCTGCAATAAGTCCATGCCCTTGAGCGTCGGCCAGCAGGACACCTGCCGTGTTGTAGAGCTCGCGCAAATCTTCGGCGGCTCGCATCTGCTCGGAACTTCGAGCTGTCCTGTATTGAGCTTCCACTTCCGGAGTGTAATTCGGACTCAACTTCAACCATGTGACATGATCGTCAACTGAATTACGCGGCGGTGCGCCTTCCGGAAGCGGCTCAAGATACTCTTTGGCTAAAGTTAGAGCTCGTTCAATTCGAGCATCAATGTCATAACGCTGCTCGAAATTGATGTACTCAAAAAGGTCCCCACCGACAGTTCCAGCCGGAATGGAATTTCCATACATCTCGATGCCTGGTATGTGCGGAATCGTGCCCTCAACGGGCATCAAACGCTGGCGTAGATAATCATCGATGTTCGAATCTGTGTCTTGTGGCATAGTCAACTGGCTACGTGTCGGGAGATTAGATGTGAAATCTGCTGCGGCGCCTCACCACCAAATGTGTTTCGCATTTTCCCGTTAAGATCAGGCAGCCACTCACCGCAGCAATACATAGTGAACCTTCAAAAGCGAAAACATTTTACATCACGAGGTTGAGAGCGCGAGATGGTGACGTGAAAAATGCGGTGTCGGAGCTTAACCGGAACTGAACATCAGTTTGACAACGCTGGCGCGACTATCCAATAAAAAATGGCCCCGGGGTGGGTTTCCCGGGGCCTGTCACCTTGGATGGGTCTTGCTGGCGGGATCCCTTCACGCACCGTCTGTGGAATGAAAGTCCATCAATATAAGCTGACTGTGCAATTGAAGGGCAATTCTGTTTTTAACGTAGTGAGCCTAACTAGACGTTACCGCGACTTTAAAGGTCCGTTAAATTCGCCAGATAAAGTTGCCGCTGCTGCCTTGTAAGATCTCTGAACATTCCGATCAAACCCTTACCTTCGAGGGCAGCGTCAGCAAACGCGGCACGATATTTGACGAGGGGGATAAAAAGGGTTAAAAAAAGGGGGACACTCTTGGTCGTCTCTTTGAAACCTGCCATTTTGTTTAGGCCCGCGTAGCTCAGTGGATTAGAGCGTTCGCCTCCGGAGCGAAAGGTCGCAGGTTCGACCCCTGCCGCGGGTACCAATGAATTACTTCCCTACCCACATCCGTGCTTTTCGTCGAGAGAAAGCTTAACGATTGAGATGAGTAGAGGAAACTCGACAAAGCCGCAGTATGGATCTCACCAAACCACCTCAGAGAATTACAAACAGGAAAGTTCGCAATCTCCGAAGTTGTCGTTGATCCTCTGATCACATACCGTACGTTAATGATTGCCAGAATTGGTTCAGTATATGAAGAATGATCATACAGCCAAGCGACCAACAGCTTTTATCAGTTACTCCCACGCGGATAAGGAATTTGTTTCTAAGCTTGCGAAAGATTTGATGCAAGGAATCGAAGTGTGGGTTGATCAGTTCGATTTGCGACCGGGCGACTCGTTAATTCAAAAGATATTCGGAGAAGGTCTAGCCAAGAGTGATTTCTTTTTGATTGTGCTATCAAGCGCGAGCACTTCGTCTGAGTGGGTGAAGGAAGAATTGAACGCAGCCATTATCAGAAAGATTGAAGGAGTCACTCGTATCATTCCAATTATCAAAGAGCCTAGCGAGATACCATTACCCTTGAGAAGTTTACTGTACATTGATTTATCGAAAGATTATGACGAGGGAATCAGGACATTACTGAAATGATTTCTCAGAGATAACGGCTACTCGACATACACGAAGTTTTGTTAACGAGAATTCCAGGTAAGTGGTTTTCCCGCGGCGCCTAAAACGCGGTCGCGAGTTTCGTCAATCTGGGGCAACTAGCCGCACGCAGTTTTATTGGTGACGAAGAATAACATCCCACGCCCAACGCCCTAGCTGAGCGTCATTCGTACCTTTGACTTTAGCTCGATAAAGGAAGAGGTTTCCGTGCTCGTCGCTCTGTTTTGATTCCCGGTAATCCAGTTCTAACGTCTTGAGTCCAAGTGCCGGTAAGGTACGTAACTCATTCGATTCAGACATGCCATTGTGATTTGCATCTCGCCACAAACGCAATAACGAAAACCCGGCATCCGACTGCGTTATGAGACCATCACCGTTTCCACCGTTCGCTGGTTTATCGTACTCAGCAAGAGCCAGGAAGCCGTTCTTTTGATCAGGTGGAGCTGATTGTGGCGTAAAGCTTCCAAATAATTCACGACCATCGTCTATGGTGCCATTGCCATCGCGGTCAAGAACAAGCCATGCGTCATCTGCGCCAGCAACTGTCCACGCTATCCGCTCAGCCGGCCCGGAAACATTAAGATTGAAATTAACGCCGTTGGCCGCGTCTGTTAACTCAAAGCCGTTGCCAGCCACGTCGATTAAAATTGGCGAGTCAATAATGCATCGGCATAGCCCTTCTTCCCACTCCTTGGGATACGGACAATTTTGAGGAGTACAGTACCCGTGACAGCGTGAAGTCTCAAAGTTCCAGTACCAACTGTCATAAGTACAGTCGGTTTGTGTGTCTGGTAAGCTCGAGTAACAGGCACTACTTGAAAAGTTCCAGTACCATCCCGCGTCATCACACGATTGTTGAGTGGTAGCAGATGGCTGGGCGCATTTACTACAGTTGTACAGATCGGTGACGGACGTGTCATGTGCGTCAATCCAACTCACGACATATCCCCCATTACCCGTCGTAATACATTTGCAATTACAGTCATGGACGTTATCATTGGTGGCACTGCACCTTAGGCCTGAGCTTGAAAGGGGAAGTCCGTTGCTACATTGTGTGTACGAGAAGTTTACGGTACACGAGTCAGTGCTTGGCTGATTATTTTGCGCGGTGCAGCTATTCCACTTTTTACAATCAGGAAGGCTGCCAGCGTAAACAGGCACGTACAGAACCAGCACGCAACAAATGGTGAGTTTTCTCATCTCCACCTCCATAGTATCTGGCTCAATCTGGCAGTTTTGAGCTGTTATTCGCCAATTGTCGTTGTAATTCAGATGCACCACCACGCGTGCTGAGTATGTTTCGGGCGTTTCTGCGGTACTCCTCAGCTCCGATCACTTGCATTCCGTCATCAAGTTTTAGTTCGGCTCCAGGGGATGATGTGTCCTGTAGCAACGGTGCTATTGCGGTTATTGATCTATTCCGATTCACGTACTGCTTCAGTAACCATTGTTTGTATTGAGTTGCGCCCTCTCGAAACTGGGCTATCACAGTAGAACCCCTGGAATTTGGCCCTAGTGATGTGCCGTTCTCAAATTCCACGTAGTCAATGTTGATCTTGATCTCCTTAACAAGGAGATTACTTTCGATTGGAGCTCCCCGCTGTATCACACGGTCGGCTCCAGGATGTATGAATTTGCTAAAGTTTGCGTCGTGAAAATCAGGATGCACTAACGCATCCAAAGTCATAAAACCGCCATCTGTCGATTCCTGATCGTTTGCCTCATAGGTAATACTGTAGGCTAAAGAAACTGCGGTTATGGAAGTGGCGGTGTTATTTGTGACAACGCAACGCAGTGATTTTGCCTCTCGAGGTTTGGGATAATCAACTGTTTGACATTGAAGCGCTATCGGCACAACACCCTGACTTGATGGAAGTTGTGTTGTGGTGATCGCAATAACATTTTGAACTTCCGGCCGACTATTCTGCGAGGCCAGATTCTTTTTGCCAGAGAAGAACCAGAGGCAAGAAATCAGAAGTCCTAATAAGCACACCCTGCTGACCGTTTTATTTTTGACGATCATAAACACGCCTGCCTCCTTCTAATTTTCAGCTACGCTTTCACGGACTCGCCTTAGCACGTTTGATTGTTCCGTGTCCGACAATTTACCTACCCATGATTCGATTACTGCACCATTTCCATCAAGAACAATCAGCGTCGGTGTTCCTTCGATGCCAATCGATTCAAGATTTATCTGTTTCGTATCGTCAAAATGTAGATTTAGCTGATCCAGATATTTCTTACTCTCGCTGATCGCCTGCGGAAGGACGGCAATGATGGGCACATTGCCCCGCTTTTTCAGGAGTTGCTGGTAAAAGGCAGCACTCTCCGTGCAAAAGTGACAGGTGGTCGAGAGCGCAAGCACAACCGTGTGGTCTGTATGAGGCCATTCGACATCGGGCAAGCTCAGTTTTGTTCCAGGCAATAAAGAACGGGTACTGTTGGCCGTAAGCTGCTTTGAAGCATTGTCGGTGGTTACCTGCTTCTGAGGTGTGGGCAGTAAGTAGTTCCGTATCAGCACAATAGCAATCAAAGCTGCAACGATGATGATACTGATATTAGCTACATTCTGGATTAGCTGAGAAAGGTTGTAATCGCTGGGTTTGCGCATAGTGAAAACACGAGTCACCGTTACTTAGAGTCATTCAGTCTGGGCCGGTTTGGTGAAGATGTATGCACACTATGATTGCTGAATCTCATGTCGTCAATCAGGAATTTCCCTAGCTGACCATGCTGGTGCTGATCTGTTATCCGTGTAATCCGTGGCGGAAATCATTCCCGAATCAGCGCTTTTTTTGCTAGGCTAGGGCCAACCCCCGGTCCCCCAAAACTCAGGACTCGTATGAGCACGGAGACCAAAGGCCCACGCACGGTTCTTGTAGTCGACGACTTCGACGATACGCGTCTGCTGTTGCGCACGTGGCTCGAGCGCAGGGGATTTCGTGTTATCGAGGCGGCGAATGGATTACAGGCGATAAACCAAGCCGAAGCGGAGTCGCCGGATCTGATCATCATGGACATGCAGATGCCGGAGCTCGATGGCCTGTCAGCCACACGCCGCATCCGCAAGTCGCTCGACTCGGTTCCGATCCTCGCCGTCTCTGCATACGGCGCCGAGCAGTTTCGCGAGCAGGCACTGGCCGCGGGTTGCAACGAATACGTGTCGACACCTTTTGAACCGGCGACTCTCGAGGGAATAATCCGCTCGCTGGTGCAGTGAAAAAGCGCGATTCGCGTATAATCTCACGCATGCTTCGCACCCTCTTGTTCCCACTCCTGCTCCTCTTGTTGGCCCAAACTGTGTCTGCCCAGTGCACTAAAAAAATGAGTGAGCTGCCTGCTGCTCCGGAGTTGCTGGGTTTCAATCTCGGCATGACGAAGGAACAGATCAAAGCACGCGTTCCGCAAACCAGGTTTTCGCCGGCAGATGCTTTCGGTGTTTCTAAAACGACGATTAATCCATACTTCGATCCGACGATTGATAAGACAAAGTTTGAAGGTGTGCGAAGCATCTCGCTCGATCTAGTTGACGATAAGCTCACGTCGCTTTGGATCGGATTCGATGAGACGTTCAAGGCGCACAACGCGGAAGAGTTTGTAAAGCTAATCTCGCAATCACTACAGCTTGATGGAAACTGGTCATCATGGAGATCACGGGGAGAACAACTCCGTTGCGCTGACTTCCAGTTAATCGTGACAACAGTTGCCGGTGGTCCAAGCTTTCGACTACTGGACACTGCCGCTGACGACCTCGTTGCTTCCAGACGATTGGCGAAGGAGGAGCAGGATTCTCTCGCAGAGTCTACTGGTTCAACGGAGAGCACTGAAGCGTCTGCTGAAATAATCGGCGACAAGCAATCCAGGACTTACTACTCGAACGGCTGCCAACCGACAAAAGAGATCACGGAGGGAAATAAAATAACTTTCAAGACAACAGCAGAAGCGGAGAAGGCCGGATTCAAAGCAGCCAAGAACTGTCACTGACCAAACAACAGGAGAACACACCATGTGGAAAGAATTCAAAGAGTTCATCGCGCGGGGAAATGTGATCGACCTGGCAGTTGCAGTAATAATCGGCGCAGCATTTGGAAA
>DASUYO010000205.1:0-4571 GCA_036377375.1 Pyrinomonadaceae bacterium | reverse complement strand
AACGCCCCAATTCTTCCGAATGACATTTATCAAAACATTGCTCAGTGTTGCGTTTCTGATCACCATCCTCCTTGCATCAACTAACCAGGCTCAAGCCATCGGAACGTTGATCCCAGCAACGAGTCGCGTCGATATGGTTTACGACTCTGACCGCGACGTTCTCTACATCACGAACGGTGGTTCTATACTTCGATATCATCTCGGCTCCAACACTTTTCTTCCCTCTTTCGAGACAGGTGGTAATTTGGGAGGAATCGATATCTCTCCTGATGGCAACACTCTTGTCGTCGCGGATCGGCGAAGACTCGAAACCGTTGTTTGGATATATGTCATCAACCTCCAAACGGGACAGATCACTCAACTCCAATTTCCTCGGGCTTTTCTTGAAGGCGGGACTTACACGGTTGCATTCGCTAATGACGGCTCGGTTCTTAGTACTTCTACTTTCGAAGGATCCGGATGGGTACCACTCCGTAAAATCAATCCGGTCACCGGAGCTTCTAGTCAACTCGCCCAAATCTCACAGACTTCAATGGTCATATCCAGTGGCGACTTGGGGATCATCGGAATCGCGGAAGCCAATAGTTCTGATGGTCCATTTGGCAGATACAGAGTTGCGGATGGAAATCTGCTGATTAAAGAGTTTTCGGATGGAACAGGCTGGTACAATTTTGAAATTGGCGTGAACCGCAACGGAACTCAATTTGCGATACCCACCTACAATGGTACTTACATCGCCGATGAGAACCTGATCAAGTTTCAACGTATCGGTCAGTATGCCGGCGATCACCCGATTGGCGTTGTATATCACCCGGTGGAGAACATCGTTTACTTCGCCTGGGAGGGAACTACGGAAGTCCGCGCTTTCGACACGTTCTCCTTCGCGCAAATCGCCGCGTACGATTTCGAGCACACATTCAGTTGGACGGGCAACTTTGCTTTCACTCAGGGTCGGCTTAAAACATCGCGAGATGGTTCGTTACTATTCTGCACTGTTCAAGGCGGAGTGCGTTACCTGCGTCTCTATAATCCGCTGGTGGCTTTCTCACAGTCTGTGAACACGGATGAAGACACGTCTACTCCAGTCACACTAACAGGCAATGTGGGAAACAACGGGGCGATATCATTCGTGATCACCTCCAACCCATCACATGGAACGCTAAGTGGTGTCGCGCCCAACCTCGTTTACACTCCGCACGCGAATTATAATGGTCCAGATAGTTTCTCTTTCAAGAGTGTCTATGGGGCCGCCCGTTCGTCTGAAGCCACAGTGTCAATTACCGTTAATCCCGTAAACGATGTTCCCATTGCGCAGGCCGACGTAGCGACCACTTCCCGGAATACGACGGTCAACATCCCGGTGCTGGCTAATGACGTAGATCCAGATGGAGATACTCTGACAATAACAGCTGTAACTCAGTCTGCTAACGGTACTGCAACGATCACCAATGGCGGGACCAGGGTGAGCTATCGACCGAAAAACGGCTTTACAGGAACGGATAGCTTCACCTATACCGTGAGCGACGGCCACGGCGGTACGGCCACGGCTACCGTCACGGTTACAGTCAACCGAAAGTGAACAGGATCGTTTTATCTATGGAGTTCCGTTAACCGAAGGATCCGGGTTCGAGTCCTACCTGGGGAGCCACGACTTGACGAAGGCTGCCGGAACTACGGCGGCCTTTTTTTGTTTGCCTAGAAACGACGAACTCAGATATTGGTAGTGAGCGGCCATTCGGAGATTATTGTCACCTAACAGGTGGCCGCGAGTTCGCTCACTAGAAAAGCGGTGCTACGCTTATAATCATCTAAACAATCAAGTTCAAAGGGGAAGCAAGTGCCTATTACAGAGATTGCCGCTAATTGCTATCGTATATCAACCTACATCCCTGAAATCGATCTACAGTTCAATCAGTTCCTAATTAAAGATGAAGAACCGCTATTGTTCCATACCGGAATGAGAGTGCTGTTCCCAACAGTACGCGCAGCGGTTGCAACCATTCTCGATCCGGCGGCGATACGTTGGATTGGCTTCAGTCATTTCGAAGCGGACGAGTGTGGCTCACTTAACGAGTGGCTGCAAATCGCTCCCAATGCGCAGCCCGTGTGCAGCATGGTAGGAGCACTGGTGAGCGTCAACGATTTCGCTCTTCGTCCGGCGAAAGCCATGAACGATGGTGAAGTTCTGGCTACAGATGAGCATCGATTTCGCTTTGTTCAAACGCCGCATGTGCCACATTGTTGGGAGGCTGGTCTGCTTTTCGAGGAAACGAAAGGAACATTGCTCTGCTCAGACCTTTTCCACCAAAGTGGCGACGTCGAGCCGTTGACGGAGTCGGATGTCGTCGAGCGCGCCCGCAAAACTCTCGTTGACTATCAGGCCAGCCCGCTCGCGAATTACATGCCGTATACGAAGTACACCGATGGGATTATGCAAAGACTCGCCGCACTCAATCCGCGAATGCTCGCGACAATGCACGGCTCAGCCTATCGCGGCAACGGAGCGCAGGCTTTGCGCGATCTTGCTGTCGTCATGCGTGAAGTGCTCGGGTGATCCACAAAGATAGCGCCAGGGTATGGCCAACACGCATTGGATTTTATCGAGATCGGATACACATCGTTAGCCTGCTGAAAGGATGCATCAATGACTACGACCGCAATGAAGCCGCATGTAACATCTTTCGCTCCACAGTTCGTCGAGGGCATAATGATTTCGGACTTTGAGGCAAGCTGATCCCACACCTAATCAAACCGCACAGTAACATCGATTGAAGTCTTTAAGCAGCGGCGCGGTTCGCGCACTCGTTCCACTTCTCTTCCCTAACTCCGAAGAATAGCAGCCACACGATCATCACTGCCGAACTCAGCAGAGCAAACAGCACGACGGGCAGGAACGCACGCGAACCGAGGGGCGGGTAAAGAAAGGTCAGCCAGCCCAAGCCGGAAATCATCGACAACACGCCCAGCCAGCGAGGCATGAAGGTTGACCGGAAGATCAGATAGCCGTTTAGGGTTATCGAGAAGCCAAAAAATGCGAGCGCCGCCGCTGCTCCTCTATTATTTATCTGCAAAAGAACGAGCGTGATTGATTCCACCTGTTCCGGCGTGAAGCCGCGTAACACCGGTGACGCACCACCGGCGGTGGGCAATAACACCCACAGCGGAACGATGTAGAAAACGCGGGCAAAGGTCTTAATCACACCACCGGCGAGGTCGATGACCGCAGCACTCAAGGCGATGCTGCGGTTCACCGGTCGCAGCAGAACGTACCAAAGCGCGGTCTTAGCGATCTGGGCCACCATCTCAACCAGAAAGACCGTAAAGCCCAAGCGGTAAAGGCCCTGGTTTGCCAGAATGTTTCTAGCCGTCGCGGCCGCATCGCCCGAGATAATCAGCCGGTCGCTGACAAAGCCCTGCGCGAATATGCCGGTTACAATGATGACCAGAATCAGCAGTGCGATGATGCGACCGATAAGGCGCGGAGAAGTTTGGCTCACATCCGCAGATTACGCAGATTAAGCACAAACGGTTCGGATATAAAATACGTTCACCATGCGCATCAACACTGACGTTGGTGAGATCGAAGTGCTAAACGAGCCGACCTATAAATTCGACTCAGTGGACCACGTGCGCACGTATCCGTTCGCCAAGATCCTGTCGGCAGAGGCCGCTCCCTTAGCGATTCACGGGATCTTGCTCAATGGCGAGCCGTTGGCTGTCTTTGGCGACTGGGGATGTACTGCCGTTCACCAACACTCGGCGCTCTATCTCAACGGCCAGGTCTTCCTCGCTATTGGCAACAAGGTTGTCTGCTTCTGCCCAAAGCCTTTCGAGCTCAGGTGGCAACTTCAGGTCGATACAGCCACCTGCTTTGGCGTCCACTATCAAGTCGAACAGGACGCGCTCATCTCTCATGGTGAGCTTGAAATCGCCCGCTTCTCTGAGAATGGTCGTCTTCTCTGGAGTGCCTCGGGTGCAGACATATTCTCCGAGGGCTTTAGCCTGTTGCCACGGTGCATCGAGGCAATCGACTTCAACCGCAAGACCTATCACTTCGACTATGCGACCGGTGAAGGCGTCTAACCCCTCAGGCAGGCAAACACCCCGCATGGACAACTCCAGTGGCCTTTTCTCTTTGCAAAGCATCCTTCCAGTGAGATATCGTGCTGTAGCAAAGGGCACGGTCAAAGTGAACCTCCGTTCTAACTTGTTGAATTCCGTACGGCGCTGGAGCACTCACTCTGCGCTCGCGTATCTGTTGCTTCTTACGATCGGTTATGGGGCGATCGTGGAGGCAGCACATAGCCACGGCTTTTCTTCATCGCGCCCCGCACAGGTTACAGCCGTCTCGAATGGCGCTGATTCACAATCTTCGTACCAGGGTTATTCCAATCATCGCGATTGCTCACTCTGTCAATTTCAACGGCAGCTGTTCGGTGGTCTTGTTGATGTAATTCTCGTCGCCCATACACCACAGCAAATCGCGTTTCTTACTGAAGAAACACATTCCTATCTTTCAACTTCAACCTTACCTGCATCGGGTCGTGCACCACCTCTTGTCTGAACAGTTC
>DASUYO010000204.1:0-15101 GCA_036377375.1 Pyrinomonadaceae bacterium | reverse complement strand
TTCTTTGAATCCGACGACGTGTGCGAAACCTCCTACAAAGACCGTGGCGGCAAGTACCAGGGCCAACGCGGCGTGACGCTGCCGAAGATGTAGCATGCCGGCCATAGACGTTCTTCGCTTCAAACAACTTGATTCGCGGGCAGTGCTGCCGAAGAGGGGGAGTGTGCTGGCGGCGGGGTTGGATGTTTGTTCGATTGAGGATCTCCGGATTGGACCGAAGCAGCGTGTCACAGCGAGGACGGGATTCGCGGTGGCGATACCGCCGGGGTTTTATGGACGCGTTGCGCCGCGATCGGGTTTGGCGGCGAAGAATGGACTCGATGTGTTGTCGGGCGTGATCGATTCCGATTATCGTGGTGAGGTGTATTGTTTGCTCTATAACACCGGAGACGAAACGATCGAGCTGCGTGCCGGAAGCAAGATTTGCCAGTTGATCATCGAACAGATCATCACGCCGGAAGCGGCCTGGGCGACGGATCTTGATGAGACCGCGCGGGGCGCGGGTGGATTCGGATCGACAGGATAACTTTAGCGCGATTAAACTCAACTGTAGGGGCGGCCCTCTGTGGCCGCCCGTGCGTGCAATCGGTCGGGCGGCCACGGAGGGCCGCCCCTACAGTGTACATAAAGGAATACAAAGCAAGTGAAGAATCAACACAAGTACCTATCTGTCTTATTAGCGGTCCTTCTCGTCACGTCAACTGCGTTCGGCTGGACGCAGAGCGCGGCGCCGGCGACAACGCGCGCGCTTTCGGCAACGGAGCAACAGCTTGTTGATAGCCTCAGCATTGCAACTATCAAAGAAACTGTAAACGCCCTCGCTTCGGACGAGATGCAGGGTCGCGGCACTGCCCAACCGGGCGGAGAAAAAGCCGCAGCGTGGATCGCCGATCGCTTTGCTAAACTCGGACTGAAACCACTCGGCGAAAAGAACAGCTATCTCCAACCAATCAAGTTCAAAGAAACACAGTTTCTGCCGCAGACAGCATTCACTGTCGGCAATCAAAATCTCAAACTCGGAACAGATTACGTCGTCACACCACCACTAAGTGGCGACAAAAACATCACTGGAAAACTCTTCTTCATCGGATACGGAATCTCAGCTCCCGGCCTCAAGCGCAACGATCTAGGAGATCTTGATGTACGAGGCAAGATCGTCGTTCTACGCGAAGGACCACCGCCGGAATATCGAAAGGACGACTGGAAGAAAGCGCACGCTCAATTCAATGTGATACGCGGGCTGGTTGCGCGTGGCGTGGCCGCGCTTGTCACCATTGGACAAGACACCGAAACACTCACCTTCGCGGAGCTCGCCGACTATTTGACGCGACGCCAGGTGGAGCCTGAAGGCGAGGAGATGCCTGACTTTCTGCCGCCGTTCATCAGCATTAGTGAATCGGCTGCGGAAAAATTGTTTGTGGCATCGGGATTGAAGCCAGGTGAGGCCTTCGAAAAATCTCAAGGCGACGATTTCAGACCTATCGATCTCAAGCAATCCACAAACATCACCGTGAAGCTGAAGAAAGGGAAGGGTGTCGGAAACAACGTCGTCGGACTGCTCGAAGGCTCTGATCCGAAACTGAAATCCGAAGCGCTCGTCTATTCGGCTCACTACGATGCTTATGGCATTTCTGCGGACAAGGGTATCTATCACGGTGCGGCAGACAATGCGCTGGGTGTTGCGGAGATGCTGGCGATCGCCGAAGTGATGTCAAAAGCAGAACCGAAACCACGACGCTCGATGATCTTTCTCGCTGTGACTGGCGAAGAGTACGGCGGCTACGGATCGGATTACTGGGTGAAGAATCCCACCTGGAAAATCAAAGAAGTCGCGGCGGATCTCAATCTCGACGGCATGGGGACGGAGGTCTATGGACCAGTGAAAGTGATTGTCGGTTACGGCGCCGAACATTCGTCACTCGGCGCGTTGTTGAGTGAGGTGGCTGCGGCTAGTGGTCTGAGAGTCATTCCCGACCCGATGCCGGAGGAAAAGTCATTCTATCGTTCGGATCACTACTTCTTCGTCAAGAAAGGCATTCCCGGGATCATGATCCTCGGTGCGCCGGATGGTGCCTGGACTGATCGTTTGAAAAAGTGGGAGAAGACCGATTATCACCAACCTACAGACATTGTCCGTCCTGACTGGGATTGGACTGGACCACGCACTGTTGCGAGTGTGATGCTGTTGATGGGGCTGCGCGCGGCGAATGATGAAGCGATGCCGGAGTGGTTGCCGTCGTCAGTGTTCAATCGCGAGCGTGGCACAGATAAGCCCGCCCCGCCCGAGCCATAAGTTAAACCGCAAAAAAGCACACAAGGCACGAAATGGTATTTTCCCCATTTTGTGCCTTTTGCGCCTTCTGGCTACACGGGTTTTGCATGTTCCCGTACCAAGGTCCTCAAAACAGTGCGATTTTGCTGGGCATTGTTTGAAGGTGAGTCAGCGGTACGTATCATTTTCAACCTTTCCCCACGCGGGTTCCCCCGCAACACGTCCAGCCAAGCCTTATGACCGCGAGCTTGGCACAAAGTTTGAAATGCAAGCCCCCAGGTCTGAAGGAGGAGAAGAGATGAGAGCAATCAGACAAACCATTTTGATGACGTTTCTAATAGCGCTGGTGACCGCAGCCATGGCCACGGCGGGCAGGGCCCAGTACGGCACCAACGAGTCGGCCGTTCGCGATCTTGTGCGGCAGATCCAAACTGGCACCGACTCGCTACAGCGCGCAGTTCAGAATGCTGCGGATCGAAACAATTATCGCGTAGACGAAATTAATCGCTTAATCCTCGACTTCGAAAACGCGACAAATCAACTCGATCGACGCCTCGGTTCGCGCCGTTCGACAACCGGAGAGGCGCAAACGCTTCTGGATTATGGTGCACGCATTGATAACTTCTTCGCCAACAACCGGCTCGGATCCGGCTCGCGGCGTGAGTGGCAATCGATTCGCGCCAATCTCGATCAGCTAGCCGGTTACTACAACATTACTCCACGTTGGAGCTCAGGTAGCATCGGCGACCGCGATAACGGTTACAACAACTACAATCTGAACGACTACCAGATGCGACAGTTGATAGACCGTCTGAACGTTCGGTCAGCAACTTTCAGCCGCAACCTGCGTCAGGATCTCAACCGCTCGAGCTACAATGATCGTTATCAGCTCGACGAAGTTCGTCGCCAGCTCAGCGACTTCGAGACAGCGTTGGTCCAACTCCGCAATCGTGTAAACAGCCGTCAATCCAGCTCGGGTGATGCACAGAACGTCTTGGATCGTGCGGCTTTCCTGAACAACTACGTCGCTAACCAGCGGCTGTCGTACCAAACGGAGAACACATGGAGCTCGTTGCGGACTGATCTCGATCAGTTGGCCAGTGCCTACAACATTGCGTGGAACTGGTCGCAAGTTCCGAGCGGTGGCGGTCCTGGTCCCGTTTGGGGAAGACGAAACCTGACCGGTACTTTCCGGCTCAATTCCACCCGTGGTGACGATGTGCGCAAGGCTGTCGATGACGCGACGAGAAACCTGTCGCTCGCAGAGCGCCAGCGAGTTTACGACTCGTTGCTGCGCCGGTTGGATCCGCCGCAGATGCTCGCGATCGATCGTAGCGGAAATTCGGTGACGATTGCTTCGACTCGTGCGCCGCAGATCAGCTTCGTCGCGGACGGCCGCGAACAAGTTGAAACAACGCCGCAGGGTCGGCAGGTTCGCGTCCGAGCCAGTCTCTCGGGCGATACTTTAACGATTACCAGAACCGGCGAGCGGGCGAATGACTTTACCGTGCAATTTGATCCGTCGAACAACGGCAGAGAGTTGCTGGTGACGCGTACGCTCTACAGTGATCGTTTTAACCAGCCAGTGATCGTCAGAACCTATTACGATAGGACTGCCGACACGGCACAGTTGAACATTTACGACACGAATCGGGAAGACACTGCTGTCGGTACTACTACTACAGCAACGGGTGATTTCGTAGTTCCGAATGGAACTGAGATCGTTGCCGTTCTCAGCAGTGACTTGTCGACGCAGAACATTCACGAAGGCGATCGCTTTACGATGACTGTTCGTTCACCGGGGCAATACGATGGCGCGACCATCGAAGGCTCTGTGACAAACATCAGTCGTGGCGGGCGCATCAGTGGCCGTTCAGAAATGACGATGGACTTCGACACGATTCGTCTCAGGGATGGCAGAAGTTATCGCTTCGCCGGCATCCTCGAGTCAGTTCGGACGCCGAATGGCGATACGGTCCGTGTTGATAATGAAGGCGCGGTGCGTGACAGCGATCAGACCAAAACGACGGTTCAGCGCACCGCTATCGGTACGGCGGTTGGCGCCATCATCGGCGCGATTGCAGGCGGCGGTAAGGGTGCGGCAATCGGCGCGATCATCGGTGCGGGAGCCGGTGCAGGTTCGGTATACGTTCAGGGTCGAAACGATCTTGATCTGACTGCCGGAACTGAGCTGACTATCCGGGCCACAGGTCCTCGGGGCTAACATTGCTCTGGGGCGCATGAAACCATCCGCAGATTACGCAGATCTGTGTAATCCGCGGATGGTTTTTTAATTTATCGTGATGGTGGCGGGCTGAGGGAGGCGTTCGACGCTCAGCGTTAGTTGTTGCCCTGATCGCACCGGAAGCTTGTCAGGAGTTTGGAAGAACAGAAATCCCTGCCGTCGCGATTCGCCGGACGACAGGGGCGTCTTCAGATCGATCGCGTAAGCGCCAAACTCCTTCTCGAATTGCTTGCGTGAGTTTGGATTGTATAAATAGACACCATTCGCTTTCAGGATTCTCGAAGCAGCGCTTTTCGCGGGCAGCAGTTTCCATTCCCTGTTTTGACTATCGCGCAAATGAAATCGCGCGCGCTTTATCTCCACCGGCACACCGCTCTGGAATGCTAACTCTACGCGCAACGGCAACACTCCACTGACCGGCAAGTTTGCTTCAAACAGCTCCTGGCTCTCTTCGTCTGTGAGTAACGGCGCGATGCGAATTGTTACGCCGCCTGCATCCGCAGTACGTGTGTTCGCCGGCATCGGCGGCAGCTCGTTGACCGGTTTTACTTTGAAGAGTGAACCGGTACATGAGATCGACATGAGGGCGAGCAAGAGTAGAAAAACCACACGACGGGTCATGCGCCTCAATTTAGCACATGGGTGTCTGTGTTACTATCTGCTAAAACAATGATTAGACCGTTCCGTGGGGTTCACCCGCAGATTCATCCGACCGCGTATGTGGATCCCAGTGCTCAAGTGATAGGCGACGTGCACCTTGGAGAAGAAGCTTCGATCTGGTGTAACTGCACTGTGCGCGGCGACATTCATTACATTCGCATTGGCGACCGTGGGAACGTGCAGGACAACTCAGTAATTCACGTGCGCCATGGCTCGCATCCGACCATTCTCGAGAGTGAAGTGACGGTCGGCCATAGTGTGACGCTGCACGGGTGCTACGTCGAGCGTGGATGTTTGATCGGGATTGGATCGATCCTGTTGGATGACGTGCGGATCGGCGAGACGTCGCTGGTGGCGGCTGGATCGCTTGTTAGTCCAGGCACGATAATCCCGGCACGATCGCTGGTGATGGGATTTCCGGCGAAGGTTAAGCGTGAATTGACGGATGAAGAAGTGGCTGGGCTGGAAGTGTTTTGGAAGAATTACGTTGAATACACGCACGAGTACAGACAAGAGAAGCATATGAGGTAATGTGCAAACAACTGTAGGGGCGGTCCTCCGTGGTCGCCCGTGGTCCGACCGCACTTTATGATGAGACGGGCGGCCACGGAGGGCCGCCCCTACAGTTGTTTGCACATTGACTAATACAACCAATGCCTTCAGCGAAGACACAACCAGCGCGCGGTATGCGCGACTTTCTGCCCGAAGATGTTCGCAAGCGCGAATACGTCATCGGTGTGATCAAGGAAGTGTACGAGCGATACGGTTTCGAGCCGTTGGAAACGCCGGCGGCTGAGAACATCGAAACCTTAATGGGCAAGTATGGCGAAGAAGGAAACCAGCTCATCTACAAAATACTAAAGCGAGGCGTTCACGAAGGAAGCGGCGAAGCTGATCTCGCACTGCGCTACGACCTGACTGTTCCACTCGCACGCGTTGTGGCCGAATATCGTGAGAAGCTGCCGAAGTTTTTCAAACGTTATCAAATTCAACCGGTGTGGCGTGCTGATCGGCCGGCGCGTGGAAGGTATCGAGAGTTTTACCAGTGTGATGTTGACGTGCTCGGATCGTGCTCGATGATTGTTGAAGCGGAGATCTGTGCGGCGGCAAGCGAGGTTTTAGTGAAGCTCGGCTTTAACGATTTTTGTTTGCGACTGAATCATCGCAAGGTTTTGACGGGCATTCTCGGAGTTGCGGGTGTTCCGCTCGAAAAGCATGACGAGGCACTTATCGCTCTCGACAAGCTGGATAAGATTGGTGCTGAGGGTGTGAAAAAGGAGTTTGCCGCACGCAGTATCGATGAAGCCGCGGGTGATCGCTTGCTGAAGTTTTTCTCCGAATTAAATTCACTCGAACACGCCGCGGAAATCGCTGCGGAAGATCAGGTACGGCAAGCGCTGAACAAAGCTGTGCTGGGACGAATCGTCGAGTTTGTGCAGGACAATGAGGTGGGCGCGCGCGGTGTCGACGAGTTGCAGTCGATACTGGAGTTTGTGAGTGCGATGGGCATTTCCGATCGAATCAAGATCGATCCGAGTCTCGCTCGCGGACTTTCGTATTACACAGGCGCGATCATGGAGATCAACGTGAAAGATCTGGCAGGTAGTCTCGGTGGCGGCGGACGGTACGACAACCTTGTGGGAATGTTTCTCGGGCAGGATATTCCGGCATGCGGATTCTCTTTGGGGCTCGAGCGGATCCTCGTGGTGATGAGTGAAAGAGGGATGTTTCCAGCACGGCTCAGTTCTTCGCCGGCGGATGTGATGGTGGCGATCTGGAATAAAGATTCGGTGCCGGAGTCTATCAAGTTGGCCCAGGAATTACGTGCTGCGGGTTTGCGGGTTGATTTGTATCCGGAGGCTGATAAGCTCGGGAAGCAGTTTAAATATGCGTCATCGATCGGTGTGCCGTTTGTCGCGGTGCTCGGCGAAGAGGAATTGGCTAAAGGGCAGGTCGCGGTCAAGGATATGGAAAGTGGTGAGCAGCGGCCGGTGTTGCGCGGTGAGGCCGCAGAGTTCGTGAAAGATATTCTGAGGAGTCGAAATGTCAGCTGAAGCTATTGTTCAAAACTACTACAACGATGCGCTCTCGGCGCTGCGCGCGTACAAGAAACTCGCGGAGAAAGCGATTGCGCAATTGCAAGATGAAGAATTTTTTGTAACTCTCGATCAAGAGTCAAACAGCGTCGCCGTCGTCATGAAACACATGGCCGGCAACATGATCTCGCGTTGGACCGACTTTCTCACTTCCGACGGTGAAAAGCCCAATCGCAATCGCGACATGGAGTTTGTTATCGAGTCCCAGATGACGAAAGACGACGTGATTGCGTACTGGGAGCGTGGCTGGAAATGCGTGTTTGATGCGCTGGAGCCGCTGCAACCGGCAGACTTCGAAAAGACGGTGATTATTCGCGGTGAGAAGCACACGATCGTTCAGGCGCTCAATCGACAACTGATGCACTACGCTTATCACACGGGCCAGATCGTTTTTCTCGCGAAGCACTTCCGCTCAGCAGAGTGGAAGTCGTTGAGCATTCCGAAGAATCGTTCGGCGGACTTTAATGCGTTTCTTACTGAGCAACCGGGACAAGTCGCGGATCGCGAGAAGCAGTTTGATGCCGCCGCTGGATTCTTTCAGAGCTCTGAAAACAAATGAACGCCAGCATCCATCACGTCAACGTCACTGTCCCCAAACCGCTCGAAGAAGCGGCGAAGCACTTCTACGGTGTCGTCATGGGTTTGCACGAAGTGCCGAAGCCCGAAGGCTCACGCGGGCGCGGTGGAGCGTGGTACCAGCTTGGTCCACTACAGCTTCACCTTTCGATCGAAGCACCGCTGGACGAGAATTGCATCAGCAAGCGACACGTCTGCTACACGGTCTCGGATCTTGCTGAAGCTGAAGAACGATTTCGCAGCGCCGGCGTCGAGATTTTGCCCGATGACTTGCCGACGCCCGGCTGGTCGCGTTTTTACGTTCGCGATCCCGGTGGGAATCGTTTAGAGATTGCTCAGGCAGTTTGAGCCACGGATTACACGGATTAACACGGATGTCAGATAATCTTGGAAATTTGAAACGCACTCATTCCTGCGGAGACTTGCGTTCTATCGACATCGGCAAGCAGGTGGTGTTGATGGGCTGGGTCGCAAAACGTCGCGACTTTGGCGAGCTCACGTTTATCGATCTGCGCGACCGCGCCGGAATCACTCAAGTTGTTTTGAATGCCGAAGACGCACCCGAAGCCCATGCGAAGGCAAAGGAATTGCGCGGTGAATACGTAATTGCGGTCACGGGAACTGTGGTCGCTCGCGCCGAGAACACGCGTAATCCAAAAATCGCTACCGGGGATGTTGAAGTTCATGCACGACAGTTGTTGATATTCAATGATGCGCGCACGCCGCCGTTTCAGCTCGATGCCGGTCCGGATGCACTTGCCAGCGAAGATCTGCGCTTGAAATATCGCTATCTCGACCTGCGCCGCCCGCAGTTGCAGTCAAACCTGGTTCTTCGTCATCGAGTGGTTAACGAAATCCGGCGCTACATGACGGAGCAGGGATTCACGGAAATCGAAACTCCGATCCTGATCAAATCGACGCCTGAAGGCGCCCGCGATTACATTGTGCCCTCGCGGATTTTTCCTGGGAAATTTTTCGCACTGCCGCAATCGCCACAACTCTTCAAACAGTTATGCATGATTGGTGGTCTCGATAAGTATTTTCAGATTGCGCACTGCTTTCGAGATGAAGACTTGCGAGCCGATCGTCAGCCGGAGTTTACGCAGCTCGACGTCGAGATGAGCTTTGCGACACTCGATCAGATTTACGCGCTTCTTGAGGGATTGTTTGCTTCGGTGTTCAAGCTCATCAACGTTGATCTGCCCGTGCCGTTTCCGCGATTTAGTTTCGAGGAAGTGATGCGGCGATTCGGTTCTGACAAACCGGACCTGCGCATAAAAGACTTGGAATTACAGGATCTCGCACAGGCTGTCGATGGCACTGAGTTTCCGCCATTCGCTTCCGCGTTGTCTTCAGGCGGACAGGTAAAGGGAATAGCTGTACCCGGTGGTGCGAATCTTTCTCGCAAGGTGCTTGATGAGTTGCAGGAGTTTGTAAAACGCTACGGAGCTGGAGCGCTGGCGTGGATTAAGTTGGGCGATGAAGTCTCGTCGTCACTGCTGAAGGCGCTAGGCCCCGAGATGGTGGGAAGGATTGCAGATGTTGCGGGCGCGAAAAAAGGCGACGCTGTTCTGATTGTCTCAGGCAAACCGAAAGTGGTTGCGGCGAGTTTGGGCGCGTTGCGAAATGAGGTTGCGAAACGAGAGAGCCTGATTCCTGCGAATGTCTATGCGCCGCTTTGGGTGACTGATTTCCCGATGTTTGAGTTTCACGAAGAGGATGGCCGCTACTATTCGATGCACCATCCATTCACGTCGCCTGTCGATGAAGATCTCGAGCTACTCGAGCGCGCTGTCGAAAGTGGCGAGACAGATCTGTTGGGCCAGATACGAACCAAAGCTTATGACCCGGTGATCAATGGCGTGGAGATGGCGAGCGGGTCGATTCGTATTCATCGCCGCGACGTGCAGCGACTTGTATTCAAAGCACTGGGAATGACCACTGAAGAAGCTCGCGAGCGGTTCGGATTCTTTCTCGACGCACTCGAATACGGCACACCACCTCACGGCGGCATCGCTCCCGGAATCGACCGGTTGATGATGGTCCTGGCCGGCACCGACAACATGCGCGACGTGATCGCATTTCCCAAAACCGCATCAGCGGCTGACCTGATGATCGATGCTCCTGGTGAAGTAGATCCAAAACAATTAGACGAGCTGCACCTTCGCGTAGTTAAAGACTGAACAATGCCGCCAATTCAACTCCGTCGTGAACATGTGGACGCAATGATCGCCCATGCTCGCGAAACGGCGCCCGCGGAGTGCTGTGGCTTAATCGGCGGCATCGGCGAAACGAGGGCAGCGACTCTTTACCGACTTCGCAACGTCACACCAAATCCTGAGTCAGGCTACGAAGCCGCACCCGAAGACCTCTTTGCTGCGCAACGTCAAATGCGCGAGCGCGGCGAAGGATTGCTGGCCATCTATCATTCCCACCCACGCGCATCCGATCCCAGCCCGTCTGAAACTGACGTGCAGCTCGCCTATTATCCGTCCGCGAAGTACCTGATTATCGGTCTCGGCGGCATGGAAGCCGTAATCAAGGCGTTTTCGATTTCGGAGCGAGAGCATCGTTGGCAGCAGGTTGAGTATGAGATCGCAGACTAGTAATATTAGACACAAAGAGGCACAAAAGGCACAAATGCTGAAACCCGGGAGCGCACAAAGCACGTAAGCCTCTTGGTATTTATTTTTTTGTGCATTTTTTCGGCTAAGAATGGAGACGAAGAAGACCAAATACGATACTAACCCTCTCGATCCGGACGTCGAACGCAAGGCTGAGGACGTGTGGGGCGATCTCGGAGGGTCGGCACCAACGCAGCAGGTCGGTGGCGCCACTCGTGACGTAGGAGACTCTGCCAACGAGGAAGCGCGGAAGAATGTCTACTCAGAGGCGCCGACTCGTCGTATTGATAGTCCGCCACTTGAAGCTCCCTACCCGTCAATATTCGTGCCGCCGCCTTACTCACCACCGGCGCAATATCAATCGCGACAGAACGTCTACCAGGCGCCCGTCAGTAATATCCCTACATCACGATCCGTTTTGGGGATAGGCCTGCCGGAGAAGTGGGCAGTGATGTTGCCGTATGCGCCTTTCTATATCGGATTGGTGGTGTCGCTGCTGGAGTTATTCCTGGTACCACGCAAGGAGCCGAAGGTCCGGTTTCATGCGTCGCAGGCGCTCACTCTTCACATCGCCATTGTTATCGTTCAAACGGTCTTCAGTGCAATCGGCAGTATCACCGGCAGTAAGCTGGGCGGCATGTTTTTCAGCCTGGCGGCCTTCGCTTTTCTGGTCATCTCGATGATTCGAGTGTGGAAAGGCGAGCCCCATCGGATTGCACCACTTTCTGAACCGGCTCAATGGCTTAACGACCGCATCGAGCCCCGTAACCGGCGCTGAACCCCGCATCTGGCATTTTCATTGCATAATCAAATTGACGGCTCGATTAATCGCTTGAATAGGCGATAATCTCGAAGTGAAACCGGTCTTTTGCCGGTGTATTCGCGTTTCGTTTTGGTGCATCACTCCCCGAAATCGGTAGTGGAGGTAAACAGATCGATGTTTAAAAAACAGGCCTTAATTGCGTGGCTAACGCTCGTCGCTCTCACCGTGATGCCGCTGTCCGCGTTTTCGCAGACTCAAATCAAGTATCACAGCAACAGGTATAGTATCCAGGACGATATCAAGCTCGGGCGTCAGGCGGCTCAGGAAGCTGAAAGCCAGTTTCCACTGCTTCGCGACGAAACGGTGCGAAGCTATGTAGAGAGTGTTGGGCGCCGTCTGGTCGCGGGTATCCCTCCTGAATTTCAACATCCCGAATTTCAGTATTACTTCAAAGTCGTCAACGCGAGAGACATCAACGCCTTTGCACTTCCGGGTGGTCCAATGTATGTCAATCGCGGCATGATTGAAGCTGCACATACTGAAGGCGAGATGGCGGGCGTGATGGCCCACGAGCTCAGCCACGTCGCGCTGCGGCATGGCACCGCGCAGGCAACGAAGGGTCAGAAGTACAGCATACTCGGTGGTATTGCCGGTATCGCCGGAACAATTCTGGGTGGTCCTGGTGTTGGGCAGTTGGCCCAGGCGCCGTTTGCGGTGTATCTCTTGAAGTTCAGTCGCGAATATGAGACTGAGGCAGACATTCTCGGTTCCCACATCATGGCCAACGCCGGATACGATCCGCGTGACCTTGCGAACATGTTCCGCACACTCGAACAGCAGGGTGCTGGTGGTGGCGGGTTCCTGAGCGATCACCCGAGCCCGAGCGATAGATACGCGCGCATCGAGAGAGAAGCTCAAATGCTACGCGTTAACAGATCAGCCTACAGCGACTCACGTGAGTTTGCGCGAATTCAGGAAAGACTGCGAGGCTATGGGACCGCGCCAACAATGGCTGAGATTCAGCGTAGCGGACAGCGCTACCCGGTTGGTGAGCAGACCGGCAACTATCCCAACAATGCGCCGACCGGACGCGTCGAATATCCGTCGTCGCGTTACCAGAACGTTAATATTTTCAACGGTGGCGTGCAGGTGAGTGTGCCGAGCAACTGGCGCGAGGTCAACGAAGGAAACTCTGTGTGGTTTGTGCCGGAAGGTGCTTACGGCACGTACAACGGCCAGGCTGTTTACACTCACGGTGCGAACTTCGGAGTTGCGCAAACGAATAGCCGCAACTTGCAGAGTGCTACTCAGGATCTAATCAATAGTCTGGCGCAGGGAAATAACAACTTGCGCACGACTGGAGGTTATCAACGCACGACAATATCAGGACGGAATGCGCTCTTCACGACGCTCAGCAACACCAACGAAGCCACAGGGCGTCCGGAGAGTGTGCGGCTAATCACGACGCAATTGCGCAATGGCCAATTGTTCTACATGATTGCTGTCGCTCCGCAGAACGAACGCGGTTTTGAGAATGCGTTTGAGACGATCCTGAGGTCGATTCGGATCAATGATTAGTTTTTAGCCGCAGATTAACGCAGATTTGCGCAAATCTGCGTTAATCTGCGGCCTATTTCTTCTTCGCTTCCTGCCACAACTCTTCCAACTCATCAATCGACGTTTGATCAAACGCTTGTCCGCGGGCGTGCAGCGAGTTCTCGATGTATCCGAATCGCTGCCGAAACTTGCGATTCGTTAACTTCAGCGCCGCTTCAGGCTCGACCTGCATGTGCCGCGCGATGTTAGTAGCCGCAAACAGCAGATCGCCGATCTCTTCCCGCACGCGCGCGTGATTGGCTTCGTCTTTCAAAGCAGAATGATCTTTGATCGCGGTGCGCAGCTCCTCAATTTCTTCCTGCAACTTGTCGAAAATATCGTCGACAGATTTCCAGTCGAAACCGACGCGTGCTGCTTTAGTCGACAACTGATGCGCTTCCATTAGTGCGGGCGCTTTTGAAGAGACGCCTGTTAGCAACGAGGTGTTCGGGTTCTCGGTTTTACCAGCCGCACGCCGCTCCTCGGCTTTCATTGTCTCCCAATTGAGCAATACGGTTGCGGCATCGTTAGCAGTGACATCGCCGAACACATGAGGGTGACGACGAACCATCTTGTCGTGAATCGCGGTGGTGACGTCGTCGATCGTGAATTCGCCACGTTCTTTTGCGACCTGTGCGTAGAACACTATCTGAAACAATAAGTCACCAAGCTCATCGCACAATTCGGCAGGCCGTCCTTCACGCGCGCTCTCGACTGCGTCGAAAGCCTCGTAGGCTTCCTCGAGCAGCATCGGAGCGAGCGTGGCGTAGGTCTGTTCACGGTCCCACGGGCACCCATTTGGCGAGCGCAGACGATCCATCAGTGCTACCAAATCGTTAAATTTTGCAGGCATGTCTGTAGTCTACAAGATCTGTCTCTTTATGGTTTAATAAAGCCATGCAAGAGGATCAACCCAATTTCAAAGTTACTGACCGACGACTGTTTAATGCTGACGGAACTCCGCGCGATCTTCCGCCTGAAGAGAAGCCGGAAACCAAGCCAGTTGTGACCGAGCAAGCCGCCGCGGCTGCGGCTCCTGCCGTTGAAACCCAGGGAGCACCGCAAGCCGAGGCTGCCGCGGAAGCGCCGGAAAGCGCCGAAGAAGAGTTCACGGAAGAAGATCTGGCGGACGCGCGCGACCCGGCCAGCTTCGTGAGCTTCCTGATGTCGATAGCTTCCAATGCGGCTTCGGCTCTGGGAATGATGGAGCACCCGGTGACGCACCAGCGCGAAGTCGACGTCGAGCTTGGCAAGCACTGGATCGACGTGCTGGGCATGCTTCAGAAGAAGACCGCAGGAAATTTGACGTCACAGGAAAAGCGAATGCTCGACGGGCTGCTCGCCGATTTGCGAATGCAGTACGTCTCGCTGATTAATTCGCCGCAGCAGCCGCGCAAATATACCGGCAGCGATATCACTGGGGGGAGATGAAGCTCACCTTTTTAGGTACGGGAACCTCCACCGGAGTGCCGTCAATCGGTTGTGAATGTGAGACCTGCATCTCAGACGATCCTCGCGACAAGCGTCTGAGAGTTTCAATTATCATCGAACACGCCGGACGCACCGTCCTGGTAGACACGTCTGCCGACTTTCGACAGCAGGCGCTGCGCTTCGGTCTGAAACAACTCGACGCAGTTCTCATCACACACTGTCATGCCGATCACGTTTTTGGTCTCGATGACATTCGGCCGTTGAACTTTCGCTTCGGTGCGTTGAGTGTCTTTGCAAACGAACGTGCCTGGGTCGATATCAAACGGATCTTCAAGTACATCTTCGAACCCTCGCACTTTGGCGGCGGATTGCCGGATGTGATTCCAAACGTCGTTACGCCGGGCGCGAGCTTCTGCATCGGAAGAGAGTTGCAGATAACGCCTTTGGAAGTGATTCACGGGCGCCTCCCGGTGATGGGGTATCGTTTCAACGACTTTGCGTATCTGACAGATCTCAGCGAGATCCCGCGCTCGACACTCGACGCATTGCAAGGCCTGGATGTACTCGTGCTTGATTGTCTCCGTTTCAAAGAACATCCAACACATTTGTGGGTCGATAAAGCGCTCGATTATGTCGAACAACTGAAGCCGCGACGGACCTACTTCACTCATATCGCGCACGATATCAAACATGCTCGTGATTCAGCCCGGCTGCCCGCGGGTGTCGCGTTTGCTTACGACGGATTGGTACTTGAGGCGTAGCACGGCAAGGTTTTGAAGAATTCAACGGTAGGGGCGGCCCTCCGTGGCCGCCCGTCGCAACGAACAGGCGTGTTCCA
>DASUYO010000203.1:0-6877 GCA_036377375.1 Pyrinomonadaceae bacterium | reverse complement strand
TGTAGCCGCCGGAGCTTTCCACGTCGCTATCAGGATTTTATCGATCACTTCAGCGAGACCCGGATTCCGTTGATCGCGCGCATGAAACTGCACGAGCCGCGCTGCTCGCTCCTGGTTCAACAGAAATCCGCTGACGTGATTTGCTATTGCTTCGGCCGGCGCCAGTGCGTCGAACACTGGTTGCGTGCGAATGCGAAAGTTTTCGCGCGTGCGCGTGTAGCCAACCGGACGTGGCGGAATCAAGCGCAGCAACGGCTCCGGCAATGCGAGCGCCTCAGGTTTGAGTGTTTCCAACACAGCGGCGAGCGCACGGCGCTGTTCCTCAGGCGATACGATCTGCGGATTGCGATCACCTTTACCTTTCACGCTGAAGGTGTAGTCCTCTCCGCCGATCACTTTTGCAGCAGCTTCAACCTGGTAACGGTGATACATGTACATTGGCACCAGCACGTCTTCAATCGTCGCCATCGGTGCGCCTTCGCGAATGTTGTTTTCGCCAAAGCGTCGCAACGCAGCGGCGCGTACCTTCATCACATTGTCGAGCTCGTCGATCACGTTCGCGCCGTTGTCCCAAAGATGGGCCACTGAGCTCGCGCTGCCTGCGGGTCGCGCGTCCTGATCAGTCAGGTACATCAGTCCGCGCGCAAAAGCGTCGCGCAACGTGCGATCGAGTGCTGCTGCTTCGTCGGTACCAGGCGCGAAGTCCTGGTAACCATAAGCAATCGCGACTTTATCCCATTCGCCGATTCCCTTTGCATACGCGTCGGATAGGTCCGGAACTCCGTCGGCGCCGAGTTTTGCGCGTGGCGCAGGATAGTCCATCACTGAAGCGCGATTCACAGGACTTGCTGCGTAGTTGTGTTGCAATCCTAACGTGTGGCCCACCTCGTGCGCGGCTAGCTGCCGCAGGCGCGCCAGCACCATCTCCATAAGTTTAGGTGAAGCCGTGTTGGTTTTATCGTAAGGCGCCAACAACCCTTCGCCGATTAGAAAATCCTGGCGATCGCGCAACGATCCGAGTGAGACTCGTCCCTGGATTATTTCACCGGTTCGCGGATCGACGAGCGAGTTGCCATAGGACCATCCACGTGTCGATCGATGCACCCACTGAATCACGTTGTAACGCACGTCCATCGGATCGACGTCGGCCGGCATCACTTCGACGCGAAATGCGTCTTTATAACCAATCGCTTCGAACGCCTGACTCCACCAACGCGCGCCCTCGACCAGCGCAGAACGAATCGGCTCGGGTGCGCCTCGATCAACGTAATAGACGATCGGCTTCACAGCTTCGGTGACGGTTGCGCTCGGATCCTTCTTCTGCAATCGATGCCGCGAAATGTAACGCTTCGTGATGGGCTCCTCGATTGGCGTCGCGAAGTCCATGTAGTCGATCCCGTAGTAACCGGCGCGTGGATCGTAAACGCGGGGCTTGTAACCCGGCTGCGGAAGCTGCACGAACGAATGACGCTCCCGAACCGTAATCGCTTCCGGTACCGGCACGACTTCCCGCACGAATTGTCCGGTTGGATCGCCAGTGAACGTCAGCGTAGTTTCGACTTCTGTATTCTGTGGAAAGTTTTTTGTGTTTGGCAGGTAGAAGGCACTGCGAGTCGGCTCGAGTCGATATGTACCCTGCTGATTTCGTTGTAGCGTGTTGGTGACGTGATGAACGTCGCGTAAGAAGAAGTTTGTCGCATCCACCAGCACGCGATTTCCTTCTTCAGCCGCGACCTCAAATCCCCACAATGTCGACTCCGCAAAAGCATCTTTGACTGCGAGTCGCTCGTCAGGATTATTGGTGATGGCACGAAAACCGTAGTTTGGCGCCACCAGCAAAACGCGTGGTCCAGTGCGATCGAAACGGACGATTGCGCTGTTGCCGAGTTGTCCCCTGTCGAGACCGATGTCGTTTGAGCCGATACCTGCGGGCAACGACTCGACGTAGAGAAATTCAGTGTTCCACTTATCGATCTCGAGCCAGATCTTTCCGGCCTTCGCGTCCCAGTAAAACGGGACGAAGCCCGGAAACTTCTCCATGCTGGCGACTTTCTCGGAGAGTTTCTGGCCGTGGACCGTTGAAAAGCAGAACAACAGTAACAACAAACAGAGACGCTTCATTCCCATCTCCTTTTAAGCCGCGGATAAACGCGATTACTGATTCTTCCACTCCGGAACACGTCCCGGGGTCCATGGCGCACCGGCCGCTTCGAGTTGTTTCTCGAGCCGCGACAGATCGACTTCGATCAACTGACGCAATTGGCCCAACACACTTTCGAAGTCCTGTGCGGCAGCATTGTATTGAGCAATTTGAGTCTGCGTTGGTCGCGAAATCGACATGCGCTGCGCGCCCACCACATAGCCGACGCGATCATTGATCGATGGCGGCGTGTTCATGTTGCGCTGGCGTGCTGCAGCATCCCCACTCAATGCGCGCAGGATGTCATTCGTGCGTTTGTCTAATGAGGTCGCGTCGTCCTGCAATCGTTGTGGCAGTGAAGGTGTTTCAGCAATTGCGCGTTTGATTGCAGCTAGTCGCGGCTTCAGTGCATTCGCCGCCTGCGTAGCACCGCTCGCCGCGCGTTGAAGTCGCATTGCTTTCGTTTGAAACTCAACCAGCGCTGCGTGATCTGAGGTGGACATGTTTTCCTGCCCCTCAACTATGACTTCAAACTGCTGTGGTGGTCCAAGCTGTGTAACAACACCAGCGACTCGCTTCGCAACGACGGCTTTGTACGTCCCGGGCATGACGAGTGGACCAGACGGCGGCTCGAAATCAAAATCTGCATCCGGTGGCGGCGGTGCTGAGAGATTTGCGGCTGGGTAACGCAGATCCCAGGTGACTCGCTGTATTCCTGCGGTGATCGGGCCAGTCAACCGCCGCACGACGTTGTCTGAAGCGTCAGTAATAGTGACGAGGATTGCCGGCGCTTCTTCCTCTTCTTCGGCGCGCAGCTCGGCCTGTGTGGGCCAACCTATGGGCGCGCCCTTTTTCTCAGCCTCGCGCTCACGCTCCTGGCGCTGCTCCTTGCGAGTCTTGATTGCTTCTTTGAGATACCACGTGACGGTCGCGCCATATGGAGGGTTATCGGCAGTGTAGAATCGCTCGCCCTGGAAACTTTTGCCGCGCCCACCGAGTGGCTGCGCCTGGATGTACATCAATGCGTCCTTCACCGGAAACACTGTTGCTTCCTGTCGCAGTGTTTCGGGTTTGATCGAGCGCAAAGGTGCATAGTTATCGAGAATGTAAATGCCGCGTCCAAATGTCCCGACAACCAGATCGTTCTCTTGCTTTTGAATATTAAGATCGCGCACTGCAATGGTCGGCAGCCCGCCTTTGAGCTGAATCCATTTCTGTCCACCGTCAACAGAAAAGAACAGCCCAAACTCAGTGCCTGTGAAAAGAAGGTTCGGATTCACGTAATCTTCTGCGATGGCCCACACGGGTCCATTCTTCGGAAGGTTTGCGCTCAGCGACGTCCAGGTCCGTCCAGCATCAGTCGTTTTCAAAAGATATGGCTTGAAGTCGGCGTTCTGATGATTATCAAACGCAACATAAGCCGTGTTCGCATCGTGATTGGAAGTGATGATGCGGCTGACGTACGACATCTCGGCAATGCCTGGAAACTTCTCGATCTTGCGCCACGTCTTGCCACCGTCTTCAGTGATCTGCAAAAGACCGTCGTCAGTGCCGACGTAAATAAGACCATCCTTCTTCTGCGATTCTGCAAGCGCGGAGGCATTGCCGTAAAAAGCGGTTGAGGCGTTTTTAGCGACTGCATCAATGCTCCAGATTCTGCCCATCACCGGCAGCTTGTCACGATCGAGTGCACGCGAGAGTTGGCCACTTATCACTGTCCACGTATCACCGCGATCGTCGCTGCGATACAGCTTGTCGGAGGCCATGTAGAGTCGCATGTGTGAGTGTGGGCTGATAATGAATGGCGTGTCCCAGTTCCAACGCGGCGGATCTTCGTCGCGGCCTGGTTGCGGTTGAATGCCGATACGTTCGCCCGTGCGCTTGTCGAAACGTACGATTACGCCGTGCTGCAACGACGCATAAACCGTGTTCGGATCTTCGGGATCGGCTTGCGAACGGAAGCCATCACCGCCATTGGTGACAAACCAGTCGGCGTTGATGATGCCTGAAGCACTGCGCGTGCGCGATGGACCACCAAAGCTGAAGTTGTCCTGTGTGCCGCCGTAAATGTTGTAAAACGGCTTCGCGTTGTCGGTCGTGATGTCGTAAAACTGGGGCACCGGCAGATTCTGTTTAAAATCCCAATTTTGGCCGCGATCGAAACTCTCATAGACACCGCCATCGCAACCCACGAGGTAATGATCTGTATTCGACGGCTCGATCCAGATCTCGTGATTATCGACGTGTTTGTTTTTCTCGCCCAGCCGTCGCAGAGTGCGACCGCCATCGTCTGACACCATCAGAAACACGTTCATCACGTAGATGCGATCGACGTCTTTCGGATCGGCGACGATGCGAGCGTAGTACATTGCCGTTGCATCAAACTCGTTGCGCCGCTCCCAACTCCCGCCGCGATCGCTTGAGCGAAAGATCCCGCCTTTTCGATCAGCAGCCTCAACAATAGTGTAGATCACATTCGAATCAACCGGAGAGATTGCGAGTCCGACACGACCCAGTTCGACAGTTGGCAAGCCTGCCCTTAGTTTGTTCCAGGTTGCGCCCGCGTCTGTCGATTTGTAGATCGCGCTCTCCGGACCACCGTTGATGAGTGTGTAGAAATGGCGACGACGTTGATAAGAGGCACAGTAGATCGTGTTTGGATCGTTTGGATCGACGACGACGTCAGTCACGCCTGTGTTTTCGCTGATGTTGAGGATGTTCTTCCAGGTCTTGCCACCGTCGGTAGTCTTGAACAGGCCACGCTCGCCGCCAGGTCCCCACAAAGGACCCTGCGCCGCAACGTAAACGATGTTGGAATCTTTCGGATCTATTGCGATGCGTCCGATGTGTTCGGAAGTTTTTAGACCGACGTTTTTCCAGGTCTTTCCGCCGTCTTCGGATTTATAGACGCCGTTGCCGTAAGAAACACTTCGCTGGCTATTGTTCTCGCCAGTGCCGACCCAAATCACGAGAGGATTCTTCGGATCCAGCGTGATGGCGCCGATCGAGTAAGAGCCTTCGTTGTCGAACACTGGTGTCCACGTAACGCCTGCGTTTACTGTCTTCCACACACCGCCCGACGCGACTGCAACGTAGTAACGTGACACGTTAGTGGGATCGACTGCAAAGCCAATGACGCGTCCCGAAGTGAAAGCAGGACCAATGGAGCGCAATCTGAGTCCGTTGAATGTCGGTGTCGACATCGGATCGCGCGGCGTGAGAGATGCTTCGGGCGTGGGTGACGGACTCGCTGTTGCAGTTGGAGTTGGCGACGGTGTTGCCGGTGGTCTCGGTGGTTCCTGAGCAACTGCGCCGAGCGGCAGTAGCACGAGCAGTGAGAACATAGTCAATGCGCACGAAGACTTGGTCATAAACAGTTTCCTCTTAGTTGTGATAGAGATGAACGCAGAGAAACGCAGATCTGCGTTAATCTGCGTTCATCTGCGGCGTAGAACTGAGAGTGTATTAATGCAAATGCTCACGGAGGAAAGCAACGGTGCGTCGCCACGCGTCGGCGGCAGCTTCGGCGTTGTAAGCCTCCGGATGCTGATCGTTAAAGAAAGCGTGGCCGGCACCGGGATAAATCTTCACTTCGATCTGCTTCCCCAGATCTTTCACTTTACGTTCGAGCTCGCGCACTGATTCAGGCGTGACGGAGCGATCCGTCTCACCGTAAAGGCCAAGCACCGGTGCGTGCAGGTTGGGCAGATCCGGCTTCACCTTCGGATGTCCGCCATAAAACACGACGGAGGCGCCGACCTGCGGATTTTTCGTTGCTGTATACAGCGACAATGCGCCACCCATGCAGAAACCAACGACGCCGACCTTCTCGCTGGTAGTTGAATCCTGAGTCAGAAGGTATTTGACGGCAGCGCTCAGATCTCTTTCAGCTTCGTCGATGCGCATCGCCATCATCAGTTTGCCTGCCTCATCGGGAGACTTGGTCGACTTTCCGTGATATAGATCCGGCGCGAGTGCAACAAAGCCCTCGTCTGCAAACCTGTCGCAAACGTCCTTGATATGATCCACGAGACCCCACCACTCCTGAATCACGATCACGCCTGGGCCACTGCCCTGCTTCGGTGTTGCGAGGTATCCGCCAGTGTTTCCTCCGTCAAACGGGAATTGGACCATTTCACCCATGACTCGCTCCTACTCTGTTTCTGTTAACGATTGATTTCGATTAAGCAACACGCCATCCCAGCGATTCATAACGTCGAGATGGATATCAAACTGATCGATCACACGCATCGTTATGTGATTGATCATGTCGTCGAGATTTTGAGGATTGTTATAGAACGCCGGCACGGGCGGAAGAATCACCACGCCCATGCGCGCCAGTTTCAACATGTTCTCGAGATGGATCTCGTTGAACGGCGACTCGCGCACGACAAGCACGAGCTTGCGCCGCTCTTTGAGAATCACGTCAGCAGCACGGTGAATTAAGTTGTCGCCGAGACCGTGCGCGATGGCGGCAAGTGTACGCATGCTGCACGGCGCGATCACCATTCCCAACGTTACAAAAGAGCCACTCGAGATCGCAGCACCCTGTGCACCGATGCCGTGACTTTGCGTAGCAAGATTTTGCACGTACTTGAGTGAGTATGGGGTTTCATGTGCGAGCGTGCGTGCCGCCCACTTGCTCACGACGAGGTGCGTCTCCACCCCCGACCCATGCAGCATCTGTAGCAACCGCACACCAAAGATCGTTCCGGTCGCACCAGTGATACCGACGAT
>DASUYO010000202.1:0-5596 GCA_036377375.1 Pyrinomonadaceae bacterium | reverse complement strand
CTTTCCTTCGCTGATGACGATTGTCTGGTCGTCCTTCGGCGCGGCGCCGGTGCCGTCAATCACACGCACGTGCGTCAGTGCGATGATGCGTGCGTCGGTGCGTATGAACTGCCGATCGGGAGCTTGCGCAAACGAGCTGATGACAAAACAAAAGAGTAAGAGTGTGATCTTCATGTTCGGTCCTGGAGTTGTTAGAAAAGTTTTCGCGCAAAGAGCGTGGGGGTAGGATATCAGAACCTGCGCTGCGACGTGATAGATTTAACGTATGAGACTCGCGTTTGTGATTGCCGTCGCAGTTCTCCTTGGCCTGTTGCTGTTTGTGTTCAACGAGGTGCGACGGCCACCCGGCCCAAAACAGTGGGGCCGCACTCCGCGATGGCCGAAGATGCTGCGAGTGACGTTTGCTGCGCTGCTATTGCTGCTTGGCGGAATCGTCTTCTGGGGTTTTCTGATTGAGCCAGGACGGCTCGTTGTTCGGCACGAAGCTATTCAGATCGACAACTGGCCGCCGGCACTCGATGGTTTGCGAATCGCTGTGCTTTCAGACATTCACGCCGATGAATGGTTTATCACGGACAAGAAGGTGCGCACCATCGTTCAGGAAACGAATCAGCTACAGCCCGATCTCATCGTGATCCTCGGCGATTACATGTCGAGCAATGGCCGTGTAACTCATCGCGTTGAACCGGACGTGTTTGGTGTAATCCTGAAAGATCTGCACGCGCCACTTGGTGTTTACTCTGTGCTTGGTAATCACGATTGGTGGTACAACGGCGGCAAGGTGCGAAAGGCACTGGAGCAGAATGGAATCAAGGTGCTCGAAAATGAAGCCGTTCGCGTTGACGCGCGAGGCACTTCAATGTGGCTGGTCGGGCTTGCAGATCTCTGGACGCGTCCGCAAAGAATTGCTGAAACGATCGCGCAGGTTCCTGAGAGAGAACCGCTGATCGCATTGACGCACAATCCCGACATCTTTCCGCACGTGCCGGAGCGTGTGCCGTTACTGTTAGCCGGTCACACTCATGGCGGGCAAATCAGGTTTCCTTTGATCGGCACTGTAGTTGAATCGTCGGAGTTTGGCGACCGGTATTTGCGCGGACATGTCGTTGAGAACAATCATCATTTGTTTGTAACGACCGGGATTGGGACCAGCATTGTGCCCGTGCGTTTCGGCGTACCACCCGAGATCGTGTTGCTCACGATCAAAGCGCCACCGCGTTAGTTATCCGAGGTAAACCATAATGGATTTCAATCTTGAACATGCAATACAGATTCTCAGCCGGACGCCCGAGACTCTAAACTCTTTACTGCGTAACTTGCCTGAGCCGTGGCTCATGCAGAACGAAGGACCAGACACGTGGAGTCCGTACGATATTGTCGGACACTTGATTCATGGAGAAGAGACTGATTGGATCCGGCGCGCGAAGATCATACTCGAACACGGTGAGGCGCGACCGTTCGACCCGTTTGATCGTGAAGCGATGTTTGAGAAGTCAAAAGGGAAGACGATCGCCGACCTGCTCGACACGTTCGCACGACTGCGAAGTCAAAACTTGCGCGAGTTACAGATGCTGAACCTTACTCCTGAATCTCTTGAGAAACGTGGCACGCACCCGGAGCTTGGAACGGTGACGCTGAAGCAGTTGCTGGCAACGTGGGTCGTTCACGATCTCGGCCACATTCGACAAGTCGCTCGAGTCATGGCCAGGCAGTACAAGAACGAGGTTGGACCGTGGACAGCCTACCTGCCAGTCCTCACACGAGACTAACTATAGATATTGACAGCGCATCAGATCAGGCATAACCTTCCGACCACTCGACAACACCTGATCGTCAATTTCCAACTCGTGACTCAACGTGCAGTTTTAGGCGTCCATCTGCCTGGAGGAGAGATTAGCCATGAAACGACTCACACTGATTCTGATCATCACAATTGCCGTCTTCGTCCCTCAAACAGTCCCAGCTCAACGTCCGTTTGGTGTGCCAAGCCACCTCCAACTCGTCGAAGCCACAGTTCCGGAGTTGCAGATGGCTCTGCGGACCCGACTCATTACCTCCGAACAACTGGTCCAGATGTACCTGAATCGCATCGCTGCCTACAGTAGCAGTGGGCCGTTGCTCAACGCTTTTATTCACATCAATGCGAATGCTCTCGAAGAAGCTCGCGCTCGCGATCGCGATCGAAGTCGCGGGCTTGCACACGGACCACTCTTCGGCATTCCAGTGTTGTTAAAAGACAACATCAATACGTCAGACATGCCCACTACCGCCGGCTCGGTTGCTCTCGCAGGCTCGATTCCGCCGAATGACGCATTCATTACCGAGAAGTTGCGTGAAGCGGGTGCGATCATTCTCGGCAAAGCCACGCTGACGGAGTTTGCGAACTTCATCGCGATCGGTATGCCATCCGGATACAGCTCGCTCGGTGGCTATGGCTTCAATGCGTACGATCCACGACCGCTTCCAGGCAGTGATGGCAGGCCCGTTCTGACTCCGGGCGGTTCAAGCTCGGGCTCCGGCATTGCGGTATCCGCAAGTCTTGTCGCAGTTGCGATTGGCACAGAGACTTCGGGCTCGATCCTCAGTCCCGGCTCATCGAACGGCGTCGTCGGTATAAAACCAACAGTCGGTTTGGTGAGTCGCACGGGAATCCTGCCGATTACTGCTGATCAGGATACTGCTGGTCCACTTGCACGTACGGTGACAGACGCTGCGATCTTACTGAGTGAGATTGCGGGCCACGATCCGAACGATCCGGCAACAGCCCAATGCTTGATTGCGGGCAATTGTTTTTCTGACTACACACAGTTTCTAAAGAAACACGCACTTCGTGGCGCACGCATCGCCGTTCCTCGCGTGCCTTACTGGAACGGTTTCACAGCCGCGCAACAGCAACTCATGCTCGACGCAATCGCGGCACTTCGTGAACAGGGCGCGTTTGTTGCTGACCCGTACGAGATTCCAAATCAGGCAGCTATATCGGCATTTGGAATCTGTGTGAGCTTTCCAGCGCCCTCGAATTGTTCGACCGTGTTGATGTATGGTCAGAAGCATGATCTGAACCTCTACCTGGCGAATCGGCCGAATGCACCTGTTCATACGTTGAGTGACATCATCGCCTTCAACAACGCACATGCAGCCGTTGCTCTGAAGTATGGGCAGGCAATCTTTCTCGCCGCGGATCAGCTCGACGTGAGTCCCGGTAGTGCAGACACGCAACGGTATCTTGCGGATCGTGCACTGGATGTAGCACTGACAAGAGGTGGACTGGATGCTGTTTTCAATGGTCCGGACGGTATTCAAGGCACCGATGACGATTTTGATGCCATTCTCTTTCCGCAGAATCGCGGTGCGGCGGCGCCGGCCAAAGCCGGTTATCCGAGCATCGTTGTTCCCGGTGGGTTCACGCCACCAAGTGGACCGGTGATCAATCCGGCGCCATTTGGCGTCACGTTCACCGGCCGCGCATTTAGCGAACCACGACTTATTGCACTGGCATACGCGTTCGAGCAGGCAACAAAGCTTCGCCAACCACCAGCGAGTACGCCACCGTTACCGAGTGATTCGGTTAGTCGGCCGTAATGAGCTTATTATTTAGTCGTGAAGGAGTCAGAGCCTACGATCGAGGTGGCGAGCCGTTATGAGGCAGGTGATATTCTCAGCTCGCCCCAACGTTGCGCGGAGATAACGTATCTGCTCTCGATCGGTGATGTGCAGGATGAGCTGCCGATCGGATTTGAGAATGTAGACCGTAAACTGCGCATGCTGGTTGCCGATGTGGTTACGGAGTTCGGTGCAACAGAGCAGGATATTTCGAAGATCATCACGATCGCACACGAGCTGCGCTCCGTTGCCGGCAGAGTCCTGATCCACTGTGAGGCAGGAATAAGCCGTTCGTCGGCAGCCGCTCTCATCATGTATGCATGCTGGCTTGGCCCAGGACGGGAACGCGAGGCAATGTCGCGTGTGCTGGCGCAACGTCCAATAGCGATGCCCAACCCCCGAATGGTGGAGCTTGCAGACAAGTTGCTGGATCGTAATGGACGTTTGCGGGCTGTTTTGTACGATAGATCATGGTAACTGCATCCGCACCTGCGCGTGCCACGACAACCTGCGATTTTGTTAATCGACTCTCAATCGTGCGCAAGATCTGGGGCGACCCGGATCTGGTCCTTCTCATCTTCGCGGGTTCGGCTGCTGAGTTCGCCCTCAATCGCGCTGTCGATTGGCTTTTCTTCACCGGCAAGATTCCACGTGATCCGATCGGACGACTCTTCTCGACTGTTCGTTACGCTCAGGAGATCGTGTTTGTAGATGAGGAGACGGCACGGCGGACGCTTGATCGAATAAACGCAAACCACGGCTCAGTTGAACATCAGCGCAGGCAAACGATACCTGATTGGGCATATCGCGACGTGCTTTACATGTTGATTGATTATTCGGAACGTGCTTACGCGCTGCTGTATAGACCACTGTCACAAGCTGAAAAGACCGAGTTGTTCAAAGTGTTCCTGCGTATCGGTGAGGGGTTGTACATTCCGGAGTTGCCGAAGACTTATGTCGAGTGGCAAATAGATCGGCGCCGGCACATGGCTCGCGATCTGAGTTATAGCAAATACACTTCGATGCTCTACGACGCGTACCGCAGGCATTTAGGAGTGTGGCGTTATTATTTGTTGCTGGAAGTGCAAGCTTTACTGGTACCGAAAGAAGTGCGCCGGCTGCTACACCTCAATTCAAACAAACTCATCTCCGGCCTGGCAGGAATCTATGGAATGGTTGACAGCGACAGCCTGCGCTCGTTGGTCCACACTTTATTGATCCCACCGCGATACTGGGCTGACGTTCGCTGCTTCGACAGAGCTGCTAACCTACAACTGTAGGGGCGGCCCTCCGTGGCCGTAGTTGAGATTTGCCAGTCGCGCAGCTTTCCGGCATGCCCTCGCTATGGCATTGTCAAAGGTCGCGGTTTTTGCGCGCGGAAATAATAGCTCACCATCAGTGAGGCCTTCCCGGATTCGGTTTTGCGCAATCTCTTTAATGCAGTCCCATAATGGCAGGTCACGTTGATTCTCGGTCTTGGTTGCATATAAGCGAAGCTTGCCTTTGGTCCAGAGGAATTGATCGAGTCGTATGCGTACGATCTCGTTGAGTCTTCCTCCGGTCAAGCGGAGTAACTGAACCACATCAGCGGCGTCACGCCATAGTTTATTGCGCTCCGTCCGTCGAGATGGAGCTAAAGGTGGGTTTAGCAGCGTGTGAACAAGTGTTGCGTATTCGGTTAGCTCCACCACGCGATGTTCGAACTCAGGGGTGCGATTGACTTTCAGCGTTGGGCGTAGCCAATTGATTAAGTCAGGTTTTGCTTTTTGTGCTGCTTTCAGCATTCCCTGAATGCGGCTAATGAAGACGCCGGCGCTGTTCTTATTAAGGGTCGGACGAAAGCAAAGTATCTGGTAGAACTCCCGTAAATCAGTTTCGGTGCATTCGCGGATTAAGCGGTTTGGGCCAAAGTGGTCCACAAACTCCTGGATGATTTTGCAATTGGATCTGACGTTGTGAGCGTATTGGTAGCCTTTGTCCCGAGCTCGCACTT
>DASUYO010000201.1:0-7667 GCA_036377375.1 Pyrinomonadaceae bacterium | reverse complement strand
TTCTGCAAATTCGTTTGTCCTATCGGCCAGTTCAACTTCGTCGCTTCAACTGCATCGCCACTCGAAGTAGCTGTTCGAGACACGGACGTGTGCACTGGTTGTGCGACAAAAGATTGCATCCGAGGCGTGCGCGAGCCTGCGGCGCCATTGGTTGTGATTCAACGTGGCTGCGAGCTCGCACTGTTTCAACCGCGCAAAGTCGGCAACATCGACTGCACATTTTGTCTCGATTGTGTGCAGGCGTGTCCGTACGACAACGTTGGGATAATCGGCCGTGTTCCGGCCGCCGAATTGACGAGCGATCCGATGCGGTCGGGCATCGGCCTCTTATCAAAGCGCAAGGATCTTGCGGCGCTAACAATCGTGTTCAGCTCCGGGGCCTTGCTGAATGCATTTGGAATGGTGAGTCCTATCTATGCTTTTGAGCGCTGGCTGGCTGGTTTGTTCAGAGTTAACTATGAGCTGCCTGTGCTGGCTGTCATATTCGGATTGTTCCTGGTTTGTGAACCCGTGCTTTTGATCGGCATCGCCGCCTGGCTCTCGCGAGTTTGGGGTGGAAGCGAGCGGCCGCTCGTATCTCTCGCCGCGCGTTACGCGTATTCACTCGCACCGATCGGATTTGGAATTTGGCTGGCCCATTACGGCTTTCACTTTCTGACCGGTCTTTACACCATCATTCCCGTAACGCAAGCCGCATTGGCCGAACTCGGTTGGGCGGTGTTGGGCCAACCGCAGTGGGGCTTGGCTGGTTTGGCGCCGAACGTCGTGCAACTGTTCGAAATCGGATTCATCACTCTTGGCCTGTTCGGGTCTCTGTTGGTAAGTTACGCAATCGCGGCAACAGAAGAAGTGAAACATCCGTTGCGAGTCTTCATTCCGTGGGCTGTGCTGTCAGTGATCATTGCCGGCGGAGCGCTCTGGTTGATGTTCCAGCCGATGGAGATGCGCGGAATTGTATTCGGCGGCGGTTGAGAACGACATGGCTCACGTAAGATTTTTGTGCCTCTTGTGCCTTTTTGTGGCTGTCTTCTGTTTTTCGAAAACCGCAAGTGCGCACGAGGGACCGCCGTTTCCCCTGTTCGTCGATCAGAAGGTTGGTCCATATGTTGTTTCCGTGTGGACGGATCCTGACGTCGGTACGGCGCTCTTCTTTGTCATCGTCAGCGAACCTCCGGCGGATCTGCAAGTTCAGATCGGCGTGCAGCCTGCCAGCGGTCGATTGGCGGAAGCGTTCTACAACGGCGAGCGGGAGAACCTACAAGGACAAACTCAATACCGCACGCAGGTACACTTCGATGCACAGGAGCTTTGGCGTGTGCGCATACGTTTGCAAAGCGCGCAGGGAAGTGCCGAGACTGTGGCGACGGTCGAAGCTACCCCGCCGGGTTATGGTCGCTGGGATCTGTTGTTGTACTTGCTGCCGTTTCTCGCCGTCGGAGTGTTATGGGCCACCGCAATGATTCGCAAACTCAAGCGACGCACTGGAGATAATCATGCCTAACGTTTTGACTCGACTGTCTGACTGGACCAACGCGCGGCGCAAACGCGTTTGGCTCCTGCTCATCGTGCTCGTTGTTATCGTGCTTGCGGTAGTGCTGACGCCTGTGTTCCTGATCATGCCATTCAAAGCGCAGACGCCGCGCATTATGGAAATCTCTTACGCAATGCGTCGCTGGTCACCGTTGCTCACCGTTGTGGCCTCACTCCTGATTCTCACGTTAACGATCGGTCTGTGGGACGGCGGTCGCTGGTGGAGTCGCATACTGCTGTTGCTGCTCCTGCTCCCGGTATTTGGAGCCACGTGGCTCGCGCGACAGAACCATTTTGAGTGGATGTTCAATCCACTGCCCAACCCTGCATACGTCAAAGCAGCAGATGCGAAGTTTGTTAATGACGACGATCGCGTGTTGGCTGTCACCATCGGTAACGAGTCCGTCTCTTATCCGATTCGATTGATGGGCTATCACCATCTCGTGGGAGACACGGTTGGCGGCACGCCGATCGTGGCAACTTATTGAACGCTCTGTCACACCGGTCTGGTGTGGGAATCGACAGTCGATGGACGGGTACTGCACTTTCACCTTGCAGGTATCAACAACCAGAACTTCATCATGCGTGATGAAGAAACTGGAACGTGGTGGCAACAGGTCAGCGGCAAGGCCATTCATGGTCCATTAAAAGGCCATCAACTCAAAAGCGTTTTTCATGACGAGATTTCATTCGCCATCTGGAAGCGTGAACAGCCGCAAGGTCGCGTGCTGAAGCCTGATGAAAAAATTGCTGCGGCGGATAGGTATGAGGCTGCGGACTGGGAAACGCGTGTGGGCCGAATGCGCGTAGTCGCAGGAACAGACATCGATACACGGCTTCCTCCGCGAACGCTGGTGATGGGCGTTACATTAAATGGCAAGTCAGCCGCCTACCCTCTATCGGCATTGCAAAAGCAGAGTCCGATCATCGATATGATTGGATCAACTCCAATCGTAGTTGTGCTGGGCGACGATCATCGCTCGGTGCGTGCGTTCGAGCGAACGGTTGACGGCCATCGCCTGGAGTTTTTTCAGAAGACAGAGAACGGTGGAGTTCAACTGATTGACGGGGAAACCGGCAGCACATGGAACTTCGAGGGCAAAGCCACGGCCGGTCCACTCACCGGACGTCAATTGAAAAAGGTATTTGTATTAGAGGACTACTGGTTCGACTGGCGCCTCTACCATCCAGACACGGCGGTCTACGCCATTGGCCCCCGTTAATTAAAAAGTCATACGTTATCCACAGATTACACAGATTCTCGGAATTACTTATCTGTGTAATGTGTGGATATTGTTTGAGGAGATCTGTGATGGCAAAGTGTGAGGTGTGCGGCAATGATTACCATCTGTCGTTCGAGGTTGTGACTGCGGGAACGAGTCACACGTTCGACAGCTTCGAATGTGCAATCCATAAACTCGCGCCGGAGTGTGATCATTGCGGCTGCAAGATCATCGGCCACGGCATAGAGGCAAATAATACATTCTATTGTTGCGCCAACTGCGCGCGGCAGGCAGGAGTCGAAAGCGTAAAGGACCATGCGTGAGGGAATCGTTTGATGCAAGCAATTGCGAGTGCTGAACTGCCATCACGCGTTTCACACGACAAGATACTAGTGATTTTCGGCGGCCTGCTGCTGGTCATGCTGCTCGCTGCACTTGACTCCACCATCGTTGCCACAGCACTGCCCACGATAGTTCGTGAGCTCGGTGGTCTGGCCCACTTGTCGTGGGTTGTCACCGGCTACCTTCTCGCGCAAACCATCGTCACTCCAATCTACGGAAAGCTCGGCGATTTGTACGGGCGCAAGCGCGTGCTTCAGTTTGCAATCATTCTGTTTCTGATCGGCTCCGCGTTGTGCGGGTTGAGTCAAAGCATGTCTCACCTGATCATTTTTCGTGGGATTCAGGGACTCGGTGGCGGCGGGCTCATGGTTACGACTCAAGCAGTCGTTGGCGACATCATACCGCCGCGCGAGCGTGGACGTTACCAGGGGATCTTTGGCGCAGCTTTCGGCGTGGCTTCAGTCGCTGGTCCACTGTTAGGTGGTTACTTCACAACCAACTGGACATGGCGTTGGATCTTTTACATCAACTTACCGCTCGGAATCCTGGCCCTCGTAGTTTTGGCAGCGACTCTGCCGGCTCAAAGCACATTTCGCCGACATACAATTGATTACCTCGGTCCAGGGCTACTCGCTTTGTCGCTTGGCGGAATCATTTTGTTCACGGATCTTGGCGGGGTGGAGTATCCGTGGGCATCTCCTTTCATCATCGTGCTAATCATTGGATCGGTCGTAAGCCTGATCGCGTTCATTTGGATTGAACGACGTGCGCCGGAACCCGTTCTTCCTTTGCGGCTTTTTCGAACGAGAGACATTTGGGTCACTTCCATCATTGGGTTGATCATTGGTTTCGGTCTGCTGGGCTCAGTGACTTATCTGCCGCTCTTTCTCCAGATCGTGAAGGGACTGAGCCCGACCGCTTCAGGTCTGTGGATGATTCCATTAATGGGCGGGACTCTCACTACGTCGATTCTTTCCGGACAGATTGCGAGCCGCCGTGGCAAATACAAAATGTTTCCAGTGATTGGAACTGCGATGGTGACGCTCGCCTTGCTGTTGATTTCGCGAATGACGGAACAGACAAGCATGCTTACGGCAGCTTTTCTCATGTTGCTGCTCGGACTGGGTCTCGGTTTCGTCATGCAGGTACTGATTATCGCGGTGCAAAATGTGGTCGACTATCACGACCTTGGCGTCGCGACGTCAAACGCGATCCTGTTTCGTTTCATTGGTGGATCGTTAGGAACGGCATTGCTGGGCGCAATTCTCGCAACGCGGCTCAACCAGCATTTCAGTCTCATGGCATCCTTGCACACCGTGTTTCTGGTTGCAGCAGCGGTAGCGTTTTTTGGATTCCTGCTTTCCTTCATGTTGCCTGAACGAAGATTGAGAGAAACGATTGCGGCAGCTACTGAAGCAGACATTGGCGGCGACATCGCGCAGGCGTATGCAATGCCCACCGGCACTGATTCACGTGCACAGTTGCTGCGCGGACTTGCTGTGCTCGCAGATCGCGATGTGCTGCGTCGTTACATCTCGGCGGTTGTAGCACGGGCAGGCGTTGAGCTGAGTAATGAAGCGGCGTGGTTGTTGGTGCAGATTGAGCGTGAGCCCGGTGTCGGCGTGCATGAGCTCGGACGAAAAGGGAAGTGTGAGTCCAGTAAGTTGGAAGCGGGCAGAAGCGAGCTGCTGAATAAGTTGTTGATTGAACCTGTTACCGGTAGAGATATCTATTCGCTAACAGAGGCCGGCTGCGACGTCTACAATCGTTTGGTCGTGGCCCGTCGTGAGCATCTTGCAGAGCTCTGGCCCGAATGGTCGCCGAAGAAGAGAGAGGACGTGGCTGAAATTCTGCGCCGACTTGCTCGCGAGCTCGTCCCGGAGACGAAAGCTGCGTAAGTCGTAAAAAGCACACAAACTGATTTGAATAATGGGGTGCAGTACAACTTCCTCGAGCATGAGGAAGAAAGCGATTTTGAAGGGTTTCGATATCGGCCTGAATTGATCAGTCGCGAACATGAAGAAACGCTCGTAACTCATGTGCGTGAGCTGCCGTTTCGAGAGTTCGAGTTTCACGGCTACACAGGTAAGCGTCGCGTTGTTTCCTTCGGCTGGAAATACGATTTCTCTGGCGAGACTCTCCGCAAGGCCGATGACATTCCGCAGTTCTTACTACCTCTCCGTGCAGTTGCTGCGTCATTCGCCAATGTTGAACCTGAAGCATTCCAACATGCGCTCGTCACAGAGTATGGACCAGGCGCAGGGATTGGCTGGCATCGTGACAAGGCAGTATTTGGGGAAGTGGTCGGCGTCTCACTGCTTGCGCCGTGCACTCTGCGCTTCCGGCGCAGGGCCGGCGCAAAATGGGATCGCGTAAACGTGTTCGCCGAGCCGCGTTCCGCATATCACCTGACTGGCGCGGCCCGCTCAAGCTGGGAGCACAGTATTCTTCGCGTAAACGCGCTGCGCTACTCCATCACGTTTCGCACGATGCGGAAAGAACAGTCGCCGTAGAGGTTTAGCGATTAGTTTAGAGTTCAAGCTTTAGCTTGCTCCATCGATGCGGAAAGCGTCGAAGTTGTTTATAGTGCTTAACAGATGAACAGACGGGTTGGGCTGCTAATTGTCATCATTATTGCTGCCGGTGCGATTGCGTGGGGCGTGTTTCGCTTCACCGCTGCGCGACGCAACCGGCTACTTCAATCCAGAACCGAATCGAGCTTCACTCCTAACACTCCTGCCGACGCGTGGAATAACGCCATCGAGAAAGTCAAAGCACCTCGTAGCGACGACCTGGGCGGAAATCTCGAAATTCCACAAGAGCTCAAACATTACGAAGAGCGCTACTGGTTTCTCGCGACTCAAGTTGCCGAGATCGAGAAGTACAACATCCACACCTGCCAGGACTACCTGGATCTCGCCGCAATGATCGAGCGCAAAGAGTTGGTTCCAGTTCCGGCTGTGACTGATACATACGTTTTGCTAGGTGTTGGTCAGAAAGCAGACGAAGATCCGTTTACCCGGTTTGTAGAAGAAGACAATCAAAACAGCGGCGTTCACAATGAGATAGAACTTCCAGACGCTTACCAGCCATTGCAACACCTCGCGCAGAATTTCAATGGGCGCTCCTACGACTTGAACAACCCGCAGGATCGACAGGCGTTGAAGGTCAATATGCTTAGCTCCGTCAGACCTGAAGCATTGAAGATCCTCGAACAGGTTGCGTCCGATTATCACAGCCGATTTGACCTGCCACTGCCTGTTAGCTCGTTAGTGCGTCCGGAGCAGTATCAGCACGAGTTGAGAAGAGTGAACAGAAACGCCGTGACTATCGAAGCGCCCCCTCACTCGACCGGTCTGGCATTCGACATCGATTATCGCTACATGAGTGTTGCGGAGCAAAATTTTCTGATGAGTGAGTTGGCGCGTTTGAAGGGTGAAGGGCGTATCGAGGTCATACGGGAACGCAATGCTAACTTTCACGTGTTTGCCTTCATAAACGGTGTGCGGCCCAGCGACGAATTGATTTCAGCATCGCTGGAGAAAGCAGGCGCGCCACCGAAAGAAGAAGAAGAAGCGCACCACTCGGCCGCGAAGCCGGAGAAGGTAAAGAAACCGGAGAAGGTTAAGAAGAAAGCAGAGAAAACACCGCGGAGCCGCTCAAAGGCTCGTGTGGCTCGGACGCACCGGAAACGCCGCCATTAGTTGAGATTATTTAAATGTTGCAGCGACAAACCGGAACGTGACTGTCGTGCATCAGTAATTCGATGAAGAGTTTTTGGGTAATCGTCATAGGACTCGCTGTGGTTGTGAGTGCACAATCACCACGCCCGAAAACTAAGCCAACCATTGCCAGCGCCAGCGCATCGTCATTTGCAACAGCGGCGACCACCAACGCGACCCTCAGAAACGATCTCACCTGGACGTTCGGTGGCAAACAGCAGCGCGGCTGGTATCTTTACGATTTGTTGATTACTAAAACTCTGAATACTCAGCACGAAGCGACGACGAGCGATTTCGCCGCCGCACTCGCGAGCTGGCAAAAGAAAAGAGGCTTGAGTGCAGACGGAGTGCTTGATGAAGACGTGCTGATGTCGTTGGTCTCACAGTGGCAGAGTAACCGGCTCAAGGACCGCGCCTACGCGACACCGGATCAGTTAATGATCGCGCCTACGTCCGACTTTTACGATCCATCAAGACCAGATGAGCTTCGACAGGTTGAGCGCAAGACTTACACTGCTTACAAGGAGATGATTGCAGCTGCGCTCGCCGACCCGGAACTGAAACTTGAGGGGCATAAATACTTCAAGATTGTTTCCGCGTTCCGCTCACGCGAATACCAGGATAACTTGCGAAAGAAATCGCCAAATGCGGGCAGTGCCGGGCTGGCGGTCAACAATAGCCCGCACTTCACCGGCCGCGCGTTGGACCTCTACGTTGGCGGCGATCCCGTCGATACGAAGGATTCGAATCGCGCGATCCAGGTTAATACGCCGGCGTATCGATGGCTCGTCCACAATGCCGAGCGCTTTGGATTTCGTCCTTACTTTTACGAACCCTGGCACTGGGAATA
>DASUYO010000200.1:0-2187 GCA_036377375.1 Pyrinomonadaceae bacterium | reverse complement strand
TTGAACAGAGAATTCATATTTCACCTGAACTAGCCACGGATGACACGGGATGACACGGATTTATTTCTGACCTGTGTAATCCGTGTTATCCGTGGCTTATTCGTACCGCAGTGCCTCGAGCGGCTCGACACGGCTCGCTCGCCACGCCGGAAACAAACATGCCAGCAACGCTGCCCCTAACAACAAAACCGACACCGCACCAAACGCACGCACATCAAACGCGTCAACGCCATACAACATCGTTCGCATCACACGTCCGACGAGGTACGCGCCGCTCAGTCCGATTAACGTGCCGCACACAGCCAGGATCGTTCCTTCTTTCAAAACCATGTTGATGACTCTTGAGCGCTGTGCGCCGAGTGCCATGCGCACTCCAAACTCATGCGTGCGCTGCGCAACCGCAAACGCCATCACGCCATAGATGCCGACCGCAGCGAGCAGCAGCCCCAGCGCGCCAAAGCTCGCAAACAACACAACGCTGAATCGATCAATCGCGAGCGAATCGCTCACGATCTCATCGATGGTCTGCACGCCAGCCAACGGCATATCAGGATCGACTGAGTTAACTGCGGCAGCAATGCTTTTCACCAGCGCTCTCGGATCGCCGTCTGACTTAATCACCATTGACGCCTGCGGCCACGGACTCTGCGCAAATGGCACATCAATCTCGAGGTAGTCTTCTCGAAATCCGGCGCCACGAACGTTGTGAAACACGCCCACAATCTGCCATTCGACGGGCTTGCCTCTCGGCGCGCCAGGCACAAACTCGTCAACCGAGATCTTCTGCGTGAGTGGGTCTACATTTGGGAAAAAGCGCTGCGCGAAAAATTCGTTCACCATCGCGACACGCATGCTCGTGGCCGTGTCGTACTCATTGATGCTGCGGCCTCTCGTGACTTGAATTCCCAGCGTACCGACATACTCGGGCGTGACCATTTGAAATGCTGCGCCGCGACGCTGTGTAGCATCCAGCGGTGGTTGGCCCACGATTTCGAAGCGCGTGCCTATCGTTGCACCAGCGCCAGGCACACTGGTCGTTACGGCGGCTTTTGTCACGCCGGGAAGAGCTTGAATCTTCTCGAGCATGGAGCCGTAATACGCTCTGATTTGATCCTCGCCTTTCAGACGATTTGCAGGAACAGGCAAACGAAACGTCAGCACGTTGTCAGTGCGCATGCCGAGATCGATACGTGTGAGATTCCAGAAACCTCGGAGTGTTAGCGCACCTGTGGCGAGAAGAATCAGCGCGAGGGAGAACTCTGCGATGACGAGCGCACGAAAACCTTTGCGTCGCATTCCGCTGGAGCCTGTGCGACCGCCGAGCTTCAGCACTTCGTTGAGATCGAGTCGCGTTGCCTGCCACGCCGGAGCGGTGCCGAACATAAGTCCTGAGAGCGCCGTCACCGCAATCGTGAAGAGCAAAACCGGAATGCTGATCCTGATGTCGGCTTCGGAAGGCAGCATTGTGCCTATCGGCATCAGTGCTGTGATGACGTCAATGATCGCGCTCGCGAGCAGAATGCCGAGCGCGCCACCAAGCACCGCGAGCACCAAACTCTCTGTCAGGAACTGCGCGAATAAACGTGAGCGCGACGCACCGAGCGCAGCTTTCAATGCGACTTCACGCTGCCGAGACGTGCCGCGCGCTAGTAAAAGATTTGCGACGTTCACACAACCAATCAACAACAGGAATCCAACCGCACCGAGCAGCAGCCAGAGATTGCGTCGCGTCGATTCAGTGACGAAGTTGAGGTGCAACGGCTGAACGCTAATACCGCGGTTCGCATTCGTCTTCGGAAACTCGTTTTGCAATTGCGCCGCAATGCCGTCCATCTCTGCCTGCGCCTGCGCAATTGAGACACCATCTTTCAATCGCGCCATCACCGGCATGAAGTTCGAATCATGCGTGATCTCTTCCGGTCTGAACGAAAGCGGCACCCATAACTGCGAGTTGAAGCGATCGTGCATGCCGGGTGGCAACACGCCGACGACTGTGTACGGCTCGCCATTCATGCGGATGTCTTTGCCGATCAGATCGCGATTCGAGTTGAAGTGCTTGCTCCAGAGACGATGGCTGAGAATCACGACGTGATCTCTTCCAGGCTGGCCTTCTTCGGGCAGGAAGTCGCGGCCGAGCAGGAACGGGAGTCCTTCGAAGCTGAAGAATCCGGGTGTGCGACGCGAGCC
>DASUYO010000199.1:0-5377 GCA_036377375.1 Pyrinomonadaceae bacterium | reverse complement strand
GGATCTGACGTTGGTCTTTCAGAAACAATCGCGAAACAAGAAGCTGACTCCAAGACGTTTCGTCTCTACGGGCGCAAGTGGTTCACGTCGGCAATCAGCTCTCAGATCGCACTGACACTGGCGCGTCCGGAAGGGAATCCTCCGGGCGGCCGCGGGCTGGCGTTGTTTTACCTGGAAACGAGAGACGAGCATGGTCGGCCGCGCAACATTCAGATCAACCGTCTCAAAGACAAGCTGGGCACGCGAAAAGTTCCGACAGCCGAGTTGACTCTGGACGGAACACCCGCGCAACTCGTGATGGGAACTACTGACGGCGTGCGCAATATCGCACCTCTGCTGAACATCACACGTTTGTGGAACGGCATCAGCGCCGTTGCATCGATGCGGCGCGGGCTCGCTTTGAGTTCTGACTATGCGCGCAAACGGTGCGCGTTCGGTGCACCGTTGGCTGAAAAGCCTTTGCACCTCGACACGCTGGCAACGTTGCAGGCAGAGACTGAGGCCGCATTTCATCTCGCCTTCTACGTTGCTGAGCTCACCGGGCAAAGCGAGACTCGCGAGATTTCGGAAGACGACGCTCTCTTGCTGCGGCTGCTAACTCCCGTGATGAAACTGACTACTGCCAAACAGGCTGTGATGGTGGCGAGTGAAGTGCTCGAAGCATTTGGCGGCGCCGGATACGTGGAAGATACGGGATTACCCGTTCTGCTGCGGGATGCTCAAGTGCTTCCGATCTGGGAAGGAACGACGAATGTGCTCGCGCTTGATACGTTGCGTGCGTTGCAGAGTGGCGAGAACGATCCGAAACGTGGATTAGCACGATTTGCGTCGGCAGTAACACGATGCCTGGAAGACGTGCGCGATTCACGTCTTGCCGGTGCAGCACGTGTTGCGCGTTCGGCATTGGACCACGCCACAACGTGGTTAGCAGAAACGGAACGCATGGGCCAGCCCGCGCTCGAGGCAGGCGCACGCCGCTTCAGTCTCACCCTCGGCCGCACGTTCGAGCTCGCCTTACTGATCAAGCACGCGCAATGGTCGTTGGACCATGAAGCGGATGAAAGATCTGTAGGCGCTGCTCACCGGTTTGCCAGTCTTGGTATTGATCTCATCTTTTGAGAGGGCACTGAGAATAGTTCAGAGTTCAAGCTTAAGCTTGCAGTCGTGATGCCGAGCGTGCAGCCTAAAGGCTGAACTCTGAACTATGTCAAACTCCTCTTAAGATGGATTGAGAAATTCTGTTAATCGTGTAATGCTGTCTCAACATTCTGCGTCGCCAAGCTCCAAAGAAAGGGATATCTCTCCATGAATCAAAATAGACGCCTTTCACTGCTCATTTTCCCCCTGATCGTTGTCGCTTCGACTGCGGTGGCGCAGCAGAAGAAGCCTGCGCAGCCAGTTAAGGAGTACACGATTGAGCAGTTTATGAATACTGTTCGCATCGGCGGCAGCTCCTTCTCCGCAGATGAAAAGTCGATCCTATTTCACAGTAACAAGTCAGGAATCTTTAACGTCTACTCCGTTCCGGTGACAGGAAGCGCGCCGGTACAGTTAACGAATTCAACGAAAGAGAGCACCTTCGCTGTCTCTTATTTCCCCAACGACTCGCGCTTTCTTTACACGTACGATCGCGGCGGCAACGAAAACAGTCATCTCTATCTCCGCGAACTCGACGGCTCCGAACGTGATCTAACGCCGGGCGATAAAGTCAAAGCGAACTTCATCGACTGGAGTCACGATCGCAAATCGTTCTTCTTCTCGACCAATGAACGCGATCCGCGCTTCTTTGATGTGTATGAAATGCCGATCGACACGTTCAAACCGTCGCTGGTCTACAAGGACGAAACAGGATTCAGTGTCGGGCCTATTTCGAACGATAAGAGATACATCGCGTTTCAGAAGAGCGGCGGTTCGCCGGCTGACTCCGACATCTATCTCTACAACACTGCCACTAACGAGATGAAGAACATCACTTCGCACACAGGTGATGTGGCAAATAGCGCGCAAACGTTCGACGACCAGTCGAAATATCTCTACTACCTGACAGACTCAGGCAGTGAGTTCAGATATGCAGCGCGTTACGATCTCGCAACCGGCAAGACTGAAGTTGTCGAGAAGGCGCCGTGGGACCTCTTCTACACTTACTTTTCGCAGAACGGAAAATATCGTGTGACCGCCATCAATGAAGATGCGCGCACTCGGATCAAGGTTTACGATACGGCCACAGGCAAGCTCGTGAGCCTGCCAAAGCTTCCGAACGCCGACATCACCGGCGTCAACATCTCGCCCAGCGAAAAGTTGATGGCGTTTTACTTGAACGGTGATCGCAGCCCGACCAATCTTTACGTTTACGACTTCGGCACAAAGAAAGTGACGCAGCTCACTGACAGCTTGAATCCGGAGATCAACCCGGCCGACCTCGTCGATTCGCAGGTGATTCGTTACAAGTCGTTCGATGGCGTCGAGATACCATCGATCCTGTACAAGCCGAAGCAGGCGAGTGCGACGAGCAAAGTGCCTGCGCTGGTGCTGGTCCATGGTGGTCCAGGCGGACAAACACGCGTCGGCTATAGCCCGTTGACTCAGTATCTCGTGAATCACGGTTACACGATCCTCGGCGTCAACAATCGCGGCTCGAGTGGTTATGGCAAATCGTTCTTTACTGCTGACGACGGCAAGCACGGACGCGAACCGCTTTGGGATTGTGTCGAGGCGAAGAAGTACCTGTCATCGCTCGGCTACGTCGATGAGAAGAAGATTGGAATCGCTGGCGGATCTTACGGCGGTTACATGGTGCTGGCGGCGCTCGCGTTCAAGCCTGAAGAGTTTGCCGTCGGAGTGGATCTGTTTGGCGTTTCAAACTGGGTGCGAACGCTGCAATCGATTCCGCCTTACTGGGAATCGTTCCGGAAGTCGCTCTACAAGGAAATCGGCGATCCGAGCAAAGACCTGGAGAACCTGCGTGCGGTGTCGCCGCTGTTTCATGCAGACAAGATTGTCAAGCCGCTGATCGTGTTGCAGGGTGCAAACGATCCGCGCGTGATAAAACCGGAGTCAGACGAGATCGTCGACAACATCAAGAAGCGCAACGGTGTGGTTGAGTATGTGCTGTTTGATAACGAGGGCCACGGGTTCACGAAGAAGGCAAATGAGATCCGTGCTTACAAAGCGATACTCGATTTTCTCGATCGTTACTTAAAGAATGGCGATGCGGTAAGTAGCAGGTAAACCAAGCCGCAAAAGGCGCACGGAACCGAGCGCGGTAGCGCCGGGTGGATCTAAAAATGGAAGACTCACCCGGCGCTACCGCGCTCGGTTCCGTGCCTTTTTGTGGCTTAAGGCTTGAAGGTGTACGTGATCGTGCCTTCGGTCTCGCGGCCGTGGAGTTTTTCTGGTGCGAAGGTCGATTTCATCGCCGCGTCGGTTGCAGAGCCGCGCATCAGCCAGTCACCGCCGAATCCTCGCGCCCAGTAAACCTGACCTTTCTTATCTACCATGACGCGCACGGTCACGGTCCCTGCTACCGGTTCGGAGGCTTTTACCGGACATTCAGCCTCGGGAAGCGAAACGGCTTTTCCCACCAACTCTCCGCTAAGTTCCGGTATTCCTTTTTGAACGTTCGTTTGCTGTTCAGCGGCGAGTCGTTCGGCGGCCTGCCTGGTCTTGTAAACGTATGTTGTGATCAGTGAGCCGGCAACGATCGATCCCGTAAGAGTGATGATTAACAGGATCCAGAACAACGGTGGAGTCCACCTTGGCGGCTCTGATTCTATGGGTTCATCCACATCGACAAGCGGAACGATGTGGTGAGCACAGTATGCAACCAGATCGCTGTTGTAGATCGCGTTGCACTGCGGGCATCGTTTACGCGTGCTTTTTGCCGGTGTTGTGGGTGGCGGCGTCAGTATTCTCGGCGGTGGCGTTACCGATCTTGACAGTTGCGGTTCTGGAGCTTTTGGTTTTTCAGCCTTTGGTTTTTCAACGGGGGGTGCTTCCTTCGACGCAGCGTTCACGGCGGGCGGCGGCGGTGGAGGTTGTTCAACTATATGCGGTGGCTCACTTCGTTCACGACGACGCGCAGCCTGCTCGTCCAACCGTTGTCTGACTCCTGCCAGCCAGCGACGACTCTTTTCGACATCGGAAACTGTTTCTTTAGATTCGCCGTCGTCGCGCTTTGGCTGCGGTGCTTCGGGAGCAACCTTCGCCGGCTCCTGGAGCGGGATTAATATTCGTTTTGGCGGAGTGCTGGGTTGAGAAGTATTCGTGAGAATGGCGACGGCGTCAGGTAATCCTCTGCGTTGTGCCCATTCAATCGCGTTGAGGCCGAGATCATCGCGCAAGTGCGGGTTGGCTCCCGCATCCATCAACAGTTTTATCAGTTTTGTATGACCGAAGATGACGGCGAGGATGAGCGCGGTTCGGCCGCCGCTCGTAGTTTCATTTACGTCCGCGCCATTGGCCAGCAAGGCGGATACAGCTTTTTCATCGCCGGAAGTAACGGCGCTGGTCAATGAAATTGAAGAACTCACCGCACGGTCCCTTAACGACACTCTCCGATACCCGAGAGGGCTCGTGCGTTATTCTACAGTCTGAAGCCACAAAAAGGCACAAAAGCCGCAAATATTAGTAAGGTGGCGGCACGAAAGTGGGGTTGAAGCCGAGCGCAGGTGGAAACGATGCCGCTGTCGGACGCACGCCTGTCCGTACCCAGCTATCAATCGTGCCAATCGCCGTCAGGACCTGCGGCCCCGTTAGATTACAGTGACCAAGGCCGGTCGTATAGGTTTGGAAAAGCAGGTCCTGTTTGCCTGCCGCCGCATTCAGCTCCGCATACGCCGACTCATTTGCGACCACCAGCAAAGGATCGATGATCGTGTGCACCGTGAGAATTGGATTGCGGATCTTGCCATTAAAGTCGGTGTTGTTGCGAACGTAATTTCGCGCTGACGGTTTTGCTGCTATGTCTCGTCGCGCGTTCATCTGAGCAAGCCACGCATCGACTACAGGAGTCGGCAGCCCGATGCTTGCGAGGTAAGCCTTCTCGGCCGGCAGAAGATCGTAGCTCTGATTGAGGTTCTGCACGAATGGCCCACCCGCGCGCCGCTGCAACTCCGCGCGCGCTTCGGTGAAGAAGAAGAAATCAGTTAAGGCCCAGCCTGGATAAAAGTTCGGTGGTGGCGGCGGAATGAGGCCGCGGCCGGGATTCTTCGCCACCAGTCGAATAAATTCAAACTTTGGAAAGTTCGCGATGTTCTGAAGCTCCGGACCCAGCTTCGCCAACACTTCCGTGTCGAAGTCGATGTCGTTTCTCACTTCGCCGACTGTTCCCCACGATGCAGGAATTCCGAAGATGACGTCATAAGCGAGATACAGTGGA
>DASUYO010000198.1:0-2266 GCA_036377375.1 Pyrinomonadaceae bacterium | reverse complement strand
CCAATCGGCACGCGATAATCCAAGTCGCTGTGAATGATCAGTATCGGCGTGTTGAAATTCTGCACGAACCGGTTGGGTGACCAGCGACTATACAGCGCTGGATTGCTCCAGGGTGTTCCCTTAAATTCCCATTCCGGAAACCACAACTCTTCCGTCGCGCCATACATACTCTCGAGGTTGTAAACACCGTCGTGCGAGACGAGCACTTTGAAACGGAACCTCGGATCGTTGTTGTGTCCGAGGATCCAGTTGATCATGTAGCCGCCATAACTCGCACCCGCAGCGCCAACGCGACTTCGATCGATAAATGAGTTACGACGCAGGACATCGGCGACGCCATTCATGATGTCGGTGTAGGCTTTTCCACCCCAGTCGCCGCTGATCTCGTTGACGAACTGTTGGCCGTACCCGGTCGAGCCGCGTGGGTTCGGCATAAACGCAATGTAACCAGCGTTGGCAAAAACTTGCGGGTTCCAGCGATAGCCCCAGTTGTCGTTCCACGCGCCCTGTGGTCCACCGTGAATCAAAACGACCAGCGGATATTTCCTGCTGGGATCGAAATTGTTTGGTTTCACAATGAAGCCGTGAATCTTTTTGCCGAGTGCGCCGGTCCACTCGATCTCCTCTGCGGGTTTAAGATTTGCGCGAGTCATCAACTGTGCATTCGCTGAAGTCAGCGCGGTCACGCCGCCGCCATCGACACTCGCGCTGTAAATCTCAGCGGGTGAAGCCATCGAGCTGGAGGAGAATACAAACTTCCTGCCATCCGGTGTGATCCGTAAGCTGCTAGCAAAAACGTTTGCGACAATCTTCTGCGGCACGCCGCCGCTGAAAGGAATCTTGAAGATTGGATTCTTCCCACGATCATTTGCAGTGAAGTAAATCGAGTTTCCATCAGGCGAGACGACCACCTCGTCCACCTGCTGATCGAACCCTCGCGTTAACTCAACACTTGCTCCTGTGGCGCGGTTATAGGCCATCAACCGCCAACGATCGGCTTCAAAACCTGCGGTCGCCTGCGAACGATATAAGATGAACTTTCCATCACGCGTGTAAACTGGACCGGCATCGTAACCACGGTTGCGCACTGTAATGTTCTTTGCAGGCCCACCGGCAACAGGCACAATAAAGATGTCGCTGTTGGTTGAAATCGCTTCTACCTTGTCGGGATTTCGCAAGTAGGCAATCTCGGAAGAGTCTGGAGAGAATGCGTAGTCAACTCCCGATGCGGCTGCGTAAGGCGGTGAGTCGAAGTCGCCCGTCGTCAGATCGCGAGCAGCCCCACCTTTGCTTGAGACAACGAAGACGTGCGTGCGTTTGATGTCGCGCCATTCATCCCAGTGCTTGTAGAGCAACCGCGTGATGATGTGGGCCTTGACCTTGCTGCTTTCCGCTTGCTCGTCATGCTTCTTATTGCACTCATCATTCTCGCAATCGGGATAGACGTCTGATGTGAACGCGATCCACTTTCCATCGGGTGACCAGACAGGAGCGGCCGCGCCCGTTGAGATCTTCGTGACCTGGTCTTTGTGGTCACCGTCGCTGTCCATTACCCAGACCTGGCTCCCGGTGGTATAAGCAATCTTCTTTCCGTCGGGTGACCAGCGCGGTGCGGTTGACGATTTATCACCAGAGGTCAACTGCTTCATACCGCCGCCTTCGATCGGAGTGACGTAGATTTGTGTCACGACTTTATTGGCGTCGTAATTGACATCGCCGATGGTGAAAGCGACATGCTTTCCATCAGGCGAGACTTGCGGATCTCCGACGCGCCGAACTCTGAGCAAATCTTCGATTGTGTAGGTCCGGGTTTGCGCTGCGGCGAGTGAGCAGAAAGCAATTAACGAAACGGCAAGGACGGCAACAAAACGCTTCATGGATATTCCTCGAGCAAAATGGATTTTGAATCTGTTGGGAAAGCGTGATTATTATTGCATCAAATCGCTGAATTGAGCCACCGATGAAACGGATAAACACGGATCAGTCCAAATCCAGAGTTAAATCCGTGTTATCCGTGAAATCCGTGGCTAAATAGATCTATGATTCGTCGCGTCATTGTTGCCGTCCTGAGACTCGCGCTGAGGATTTACTTCCAGCGTATCGAGGTTACGGGTGTCGAACACGTTCCACTCGACACGCCGGTTATTTTCGTGCTCAACCATCCCAACGCCCTCGTCGATCCGGTGTTTTTGCTGTGTCTTGCGCCGCGCCCCGTTTCGTTCCTCGCCAAAGCCCCACTATTTCGCATGCCCGTTATCGGGTACCT
>DASUYO010000197.1:0-2538 GCA_036377375.1 Pyrinomonadaceae bacterium | reverse complement strand
CCCGAGCCCATTCAACGGCTGTGTAGTTCACTTCCGGAGAGACAAAATCGATCAAGTGATGCGGCACGCCTTTGCGCTCCTCGAGCGGCACTTTGGCTGTGGCTATCTGGATCTCTTTGTAGACTTGAACCGAATCGCAGTTAATGATCTCGCTGTTGATTTGGAGGGCGACTTCGATCGCAAGATGACTTTTGCCAGAGGCCGTTGGACCTACAATCGCAAACATGCGAATGAGTATAACGATCCAGATTAGGACGAGCACCAGCAGGCCGGCGAGGAGTTGGTTACGGGTGAGGCGCATAAGCAACGGAACCGAGCGCGGTAGCGCCGGGTCAACTTCCACAAGGCGCGCTAAAGTGACACTGACCCGGCGCTACCGCGCTCGGTTCTGTCTAATACAGTCGTGTGAGTTCAATACCTGAATAATAGGCTTTGAGAATCTGCTCAGCGGTCCAGCCCTGCTTCGCGAGTCCGTAGGCGCCGACCTGACACATCCCAACTCCATGTCCCCAGCCGCGCCCGGTAAAGATGAACTCCGTAACACGCCCCTCATCATCCAACTCCCGATCGATGACGAAGAGTTGCTCCCGCAACCCCAGCGCCGAACGGATGCGGCCGCCACGAACGTGCGCAGTGCCGTTCGCACCGACAATCTCGAGATCTGTGACTCGATGAGACGCGCCACGCGACGCCACTCGAAGATCGGTAATCGATCCAATACCTTTTGCGGCGCGCGCCAGACGCGCCTGAACCTGCGCGACACTCAAACCTCTGGTCCAATTAGCGAATGGTGAGAATCTGTCCGCAGCCGCGCCGTTCGGTGCCGGCTTAACCTCGAGAAAATCGATCTGCCCGTTTGCCGCAAGGTGATAAGTCACAGGCTCACCGCCGACCAGGGCCACCGACGATACCGCATAAGGACGTTCACCGAGATACCGGAAGAGAAACGCATCCGGATTAACTCTGATGGGCTGATCTTTTCCCTTTGTCGAACGAAGAATGAGTTGCCCCTCACTCGTAGGCCGTGCATTAGCTTTCTGGAGTTGCAGCAGATTGCGCGCTTCCAGAACTCGCGCGATAGCATGCAACACGCGCGCGCGCGACAAAGGTGTTCGCGGCCGCAGCGTCGCGTCCGGGTAGACAGACAAGTGCCCGTCGCGAAGCAGCATCGCAAGATCCGCGCGGTTCTCAATGGGAATGTCCTGCGCGTCTTTCACCGCCAGCAGATAATCAGCGTCAGCATTATTCAAAAGCGCCCCGGCGCGGCTTTCGCCGAAGATTGCCAATGCAAGCGCGGTCGCAAAAGCGGCGGGTCGATTCACGTCGTCGCCTGAAGGCGGCGTGGCCTGACGAGCTACACGAGCCACGTTCGCGAGCCAGTTTCGAACTTCTGACACAGTCGCCTGTCCCGACAACCATGAATCAGAGACACGATCGTGCAGCGTGCCAAAGTTCTGCGTCAGTAAAATGCTAACGTCTCGCGCGAGCAGCACGTTCGAATCGTCCTGCAACTCCGCAGGCTCTCGCGATGTTTTGATCACGAACCGATCGAACGTCACACCTTCCCCGGCACATTCGCGTGCTCGCAAATACGGAATCGCCTCGTTGAAGATCTTTTCTGAGTCTTCAGTGCGTCCACCGCAAGTAGAGGTGTAGAGCGCGTTGATTGGCTCGCCGTTGTAAGTGGCAACTAGTCCGCGCGTTTCGTCGACAGCTCGCGTCGATAGCGGGTTCTCGGACGTGAGTCCACGATAGACTTGCGATCGCGTCGTCGGCAGGAGGTCGAAACCCTGCGACATGAACTGACCGCGATTTTTCAGTGCGTACGTGCGTGCGGCGATAGCTTGTGCTTTCAAAGCCTCAATGGCCGGATAACCACCCGGAGAAAGTTCGTTAGCGACAACACCGCGCACGTAGTCTTCCAGTCCTAATTCATTAACGACTGTAAGATTGCCGCGCAAGTTTGTGAACACTTCAATCCGTCCGCGATAAGGCCGATCGTTGTAGCGCACGGGTGCGTTCTTTTCATCATCGGATGCGAATGCCACTGGCGCACTCGAGTTGAACATTCGTCCCGCACCAGATGAAGCAACCACCTCGCGAGAGGGGAGTGCTGGTCGCGATGTCAGACGAACCGGACTGTTGTTAGTTGAAGACGTTTGCTGTTGCGCGATGGTTGGCGGTTGTTGTCCCTCGATGGTTGCATCGATTCCGGCTGTTTCGAGACGCGCGCGCAACTCTTCAGCCTCTTCGCGCGAAAGCTTGCCGCCGACAAACATTCCCCACGTTTTAGTTTCCGTGTCGTAAGCCGCGTGCGCGTCTTCTTCAGTGATCTTCTGGATCTCTTTCTCATTCGCTTCCGCTTCTTCACGCGTTGCGGCGCCTCCAACCATCACTCGAAATCCGCCATCAGTGATCGCCGGAAGTGGAGATAGCAGTCGAGGATCGACACGAACACGCGAAGTATCCAGGGCGAGCAGTGTTGTGCCGCCGCCGCTGGCATTCATCAGGTGACCCGTGGTCGAAATAACTGCCGAG
>DASUYO010000196.1:0-3452 GCA_036377375.1 Pyrinomonadaceae bacterium | reverse complement strand
GCACTCTCCTGCGCCACCTGCTCCCACTGCTCATCCAACCGCACCACCTGATATTCGTCGCCGTTCACCTGCGCCGCATGCTGCCCCGTCGTCAAGACCACCGCCACGCCCGCATCTTGCAACATGTAGCGCACTCGCTCTGGCGGATAACTCACCTCCAGCGGCACATATGCTCCTCCGGCCGTCAGCGTTCCCAGGATCCCCACCACCATCTCCAAAGATCGGTCCAGCAGGATCCCCACGCGCACTTCCGGTCCTACTCCCAAGCTCCGCAGATGCCGCGCCAACTGGTTCACTCGCCCCGCCAACTCCTCATAACTCAGCTCCGCGCCGTCATAACTCACCGCCACTGCCGCCGGTGTGCGCGCTGCCTGCTCGGCAAACAACTCTCCCAAACTCTGCGCCGTCTCCGGCGTCTTCTCCGTATCGTTCCACTCTTCCAGCAACTGCTGACGCTCACTGACTGACAACAAGTCATGTCGTTCGTAGTGGCTCGCAGGATCTGAAGCCATTGCAGTGAGGGCGGCGCGGTAGTAGTCGCCGATCACTTCTATCTGTTCATCGCCAAGTGTCGCCGAGTCGTAAGAAAGCCTGAGACCTATCTGCGATGAGTCTGCACTGTCGAGATAGAAGTTGGCTTCAAGAACGAAGTTTGTTTCAGCAAAAGTCTTTGCCCCCAAGAGGTAATCTCTTTGGAGGAACGGCAAGTCTTCGTACACGTGGAAATGCGTAAAGTTGAACATCGTCTCAAAGAGAAACGTGCCATCTTGCGTCCTTTGTAATTTAGAGACCGGATATCGTCTGAAGGGCAGCATCTCCAGTTCAGCTTGAAACACTCGTTGAGCCAGTTCGATCCACGTACCTCCTGTTAGTTTTTGCCTGAACGGTAAGATGTTTAGAAATAGTCCGAGCACACGTTGGGCATCAGTTGCTTCCGGTCTGCCATTAGTTTCGACGCCGGTCATCACATCTGACTGATTACCAAGCACGCTCAAAACGTAAAGGTGAGCGGCCAAAAGAACGCTCTTTAGCGGAACACCTGCATCATGAGAAAGTGTTTGCAATCCGGCTGAAAGGTCTGGAGACAAGTCCACTTCGAATGCTCGGCCTCTGCGCCTGGAGTCTTGCACTTGATCACGCGAGCGCGGGAGTTTAATGGCCTGGCTCTGTTTGAGTCTCTCACTCCAGTAGTCTGCGATCTCTTCAGAAGCAAGCGCCTGTCGCTCCATAGCCACATAATCGCGAAACTCTAGTGTGGGGGCGTCAACAACCTGCTCTGTTCCGTTCAGGCGATTAAAGTAGTCGCTGAACAACTCAGTGAGCATCGTGGCGACACTCCAGCCGTCAAGAATTGCGTGGTGTTCCGTGAAGGCGAATTGAAACGTGTCGTTGCTAAGGATGTGGACCTGAAAGCGTATAAGCGGCGCATCTTTCCAATCGAAGGGAAGTTTCTTCTCGGCCTCAAACCAGGAATCGAGAAATTCATTTTGCGCATTTGCAGAAAGCTCGCTCAGGTCTTCTACCTCAAAGGGAAGTTCAACCGTCCGGTGAACCAGTTGTAAAGGTTCGCTGAAATTTGTGAGATTGAATGAAGTGCGTAGCACCGCATGACGAGCTATGAGTTCCGCGGCAGCCGCGCGCAACTCTTTTAGGTAAAGGGGAGCTCGTAAGCGAAGAGAAGTAACATTGTGATAAATGGCCGAACTCTGATCGAAAGAACTGTGGAAGAGCATTCCCTTCTGGAGTTCAGTCATTGGATAGGCATCTACTAAACCGTTCGGTAAACTTCGACGATCCTCTTCTGTAATTAAGCTGAAGGGATCGATCTTCGGTGCTGATTCAGTGATGACTTCGTTAGTGGCGATCACAGTCGCAAGGCCGGCAACGGTGGGATTTTCGAAAAGTTGTTGCAGAGAGAAATTCAGTTTTGCGCTTTGAGCTTTGGCGCGAATTTGAATACTGCGGATAGAGTCTCCTCCGAGACTAAAGAAATTGTCGTTGATTCCCACCCGGTCAATACCAAGAGCCTGCGCCCAGATCTGTGCCAGTTCTTTCTCGACAGGATTTCGTGGAGCAACATAATCATGGTCCATCTTCGGTCGCTGCGCCCCAATATCCGGAAGCGCTAGACGGTCGACTTTGCCATTGGCTGTTAGTGGCAACTCAGGCAGGAACGCAAAGTGCGCGGGTACCATGTACTCCGGCAGCTTACGCAACAAGAAATCCCGGAGCTCATCGATTGAGGGCAGGACCTGTTCCGGTTTGATGACAATGTAGGCTGCTACACTGTTGTTGAGCTGTTCATCTTCGCGCAGGATGAGCACTACATCTTCCACCGCATGATGCAATCTGAGTGCTGCTTCGATTTCACCAAGTTCGATTCGGAAACCTCTGATTTTGATCTGCTTATCGACCCGCCCCAAGTATTCAAGCGTGCCGTCAGGCAAGTAACGAGCGCGGTCGCCACTTCGATAGAGTCTCGCGCCTGGCCTGGTCGTGAACGGGTTTGGAAGAAATCTTTCAGCCGTCAAGCTTGCTCGGTTTAAATATCCGCGAGCCAAACCTTCACCACCAACATAAATTTCTCCCGCTACTCCAACCGGCACCAATTGCATGAACTGGTCGAGTACATAAGTCTGCAAATCTGCGATCGGTTGACCAATCAGGCTGGCGGCTCCGTCGGTATCATCTGCTTTCAAGTTGTGAGAAGTAACATGTACCGTCGTCTCGGTGATGCCGTACATATTCACCAGACGCGGGCACTCATCGCCATGACGAGTGAACCATGGCTTAATGCTCTTTATCTCAAGCTTTTCACCGCCGAAGACGACCAGTCTTAAATCTAATGGAGCAGTGTTTTCGCTGGATTGATCCACCCGCATGAGTTGACGGAAGGCGGAGGGCGTCTGGTTGAGAACCGTAACATGCTCGGTTTGCAACAGCTCGTAAAACGCTCGTGGGTCGCGGGTCACCTCGGTGGGGACCACGATCAATCGTCCGCCAAAAAGCAAGGCTCCAAAAAACTCCCATACTGAGAAATCAAAGGCACAGGAGTGAAATAGTGACCAAACATCGTGTTCGTCAAACTTAGACCATGATTGTGTAGACTCAAAGAGACGAATCACGGATGCATGCGTGATCATTACTCCTTTGGGTTTGCCCGTCGAACCCGACGTGTAAATCACATAGGCCAGATTCTCCCGCATCACTTCACTATCGAACCGCTCCGCACTCTCTCTCGCCACCTGCTCCCACTGCTCATCCAACCGCACCACCTTGTATTCGCCACCGCTCACCTGCGCAGCATGCTGCCCTGTCGTCAGCACCACCGCGACCCCGGCATCTTGCAACATGTAGCGCATTCGCTCTGGCGGATAACTCACCTCCAGCGGCACATATGCTCCTCCGGCCGTCAGCGTTCCCAGGATCCCCACCACCATCTCCAAAGATCG
>DASUYO010000195.1:0-3496 GCA_036377375.1 Pyrinomonadaceae bacterium | reverse complement strand
ACGACGACTGAAGGCCCGCTGCTGATCGTTGCCGGCGCAGGCACAGGAAAGACACGGACGCTCGTCTATCGCGTTGCACGCCTGGTCGAAATCGGAGCTAAGCCTGAGTCGATCCTGCTGCTGACTTTCACGCGACGCGCCGCAGCAAGCATGTTGACGCGCGCGGCTGCGCTGGCTGACGCACGATGCCAGCGAGTCTCCGGCGGCACATTTCATTCGCTGGGCCACTCGGTCCTGCGCAAGTTTGCGGATCAAGCCGGCGTGGCAAAGAACTTCACGGTGCTGGACCAAAGCGACACCGAAGATTTGATCGATCTGTTGCGCCGGCAGATCCGCATCTCAAAGGCACAGCACTTTCCACGCAAGCGCACCATCGCCGCGATCTTCAGCATAATGGTCAACAAAGTGCTGTCGCTGAAGCAAGTGCTCAATCAGCACTATCCGCAGTTTATCGACGAGCGCCGCAATCTCGAGACGTTGTTCAAAACGTTCGAAGAGTTCAAGCGCAGCCGCCACATGCTCACGTACGACGACCTGCTCGTCCGGTTCAAAGAAGGACTCGAAGCGAGCGCGAACATGCGCGAACAACTCTCGGACCAGTATCGCTACATAATGGTCGACGAGTATCAGGACACAAACAAGCTCCAGGCGCAGATTGTCAAGCTGCTGACCGCACGGCACGACAACGTTGCTGTTGTCGGTGACGAGTTTCAGTCGATCTATTCTTTTCGTGGCGCGAGTCACCGTAATATGCTGGAGTTTCCGAAGCTCTTTCCGTCGGCGCAGATCATCAAACTCGAAGAGAACTTTCGCAGCACGCAACCGATTCTCGACGTCGCCAATGCAATTATTGCCGACGTAAAAGAGAGTTATAAGAAACGACTCTACTCACAAATCGAAGGTGGGCAACCGCCGGTTGTCGTCAGTGCGCGTGACGAGAATGAGCAATCGCAGTTTGTCGCTCAGCGTATCGCGGACTTGCGCGAGGAAGGTGTGCCGTTAAGCGACATCGCAGTGCTCTTTCGTTCCAGCTCGCATTCCTTCGACCTCGAGATCGAGCTCGGCAGAGCCGGCGTTCCGTTTCGAAAATTTGGCGGCATCCGATTTGCGGAATCAGCACACATCAAAGATGCGCTGTCGTTTCTGCGTGTCGTCGTCAAGCCTTCCGATACGCTGTCGTGGTTTCGCGCTCTGAAGTTAATCGATCACATCGGCGACGCAACGGTCTACCAGATACTCGAACATCTCGGCGTCGAGCATCGCGAGTTTCGCTCAACACGAACCAAGACAGGAATTTTTAAAAAACTCATTCGCTTCCCTGCGCGTCCGGCTTACAAAGCAGAACTGACGCGGCTCGCGCGCGTCTTCGCCACGATGGTCGACTGCAAGACACCGGGTGAACAGTTGTCAACAGTGTTGCGTTTCTACCGACCGCTGTTGAAGAACAAGTACGACGACGTGCAGCGACGCGGGCGCGATCTGGAGCATCTGCAAACGATCGCGAAGCGTTACAAAACGCCGTCAAAGCTGCTGGACGATATTGCACTCGATCCCACAGAGGCGGTTCAGGAGAACATGCCGCGGCGCAGTAGTGGTTTCGTAACGCTCTCGACAGTTCACTCAGCCAAAGGTCTCGAATGGGATCACGTGTTCCTGATCTGGATGACGGATGGATGGTTTCCGTCAAGCAGATTTCAGGATGAGTTTGACGATTTCGACGAGGAGCGGCGACTGCTTTACGTCGCGACGACGCGTGCCAAAAAAGATTTGCATTTCGTGTATCCGGCAGTCGATGTTTACAGAGGTCCCGAAAGCGATGGCACGCCGACGCTGTCGCGCTTTCTCGAACCCATACCACCGTCAATCCTGCCGCACGCATCACTGGCGGGCGAGTAATCCGTAATAAAATCTGTGTTAATCTGTGTAGCCTGACCTATGACCCTTGGAACCGAATGGCTCATTGATGCAAGCGGGTGCGATGCGACAGCGCTTGCAGATCTCGATCGCTTGCGTGCAGTTTTCGATCGCGTCATACGCGATCTGGATTTAAACGTGCTCGGCGAGATCGCCTGGCATCAATTCGATGAGCCGGGCGGCATCAGTGGTCTCGCAATGCTTTCCGAATCACATCTCTCCTGCCACACCTACCCCGAATTTCGCGCGGCGACATTCAATCTCTACTGCTGTCGCAATCGCGCGTCATGGACCTGGGAAACCACGCTCAAAGAAATGCTCGGCGCAACTGAAGTGAACGTTCGCGTGTTTGAACGACTGATTCACGACGCCGCTGCGGGAGCCGCTCAATGAGTGTGCTCGTGGCGAACTGCCCGGCGTGTGGCGCGCCGGTCGAGTTCAAGAGCGGACAATCCATCGTCGTCATTTGTCAGTACTGCCGATCAGCCATCGCGCGAACCGATCGCGACTTGAAAGACCTCGGCAAAGTCGCTGAGCTCGTCGAAACCGGGTCGCCACTGGACATCGGCTTGAAGGGCAAATGGAAAGATGTGCCGTTTGAATTGACCGGGCGCGCGCAACTCGGTCACGAAATGGGCGGCCAATGGGACGAGTGGTACGCAACCTTCGCAAACGGCTGGCTCGGTTGGCTGGCCGAAGCACAGGGCCGTTTTTACATCACCTTTCAATACCCAATCCCTGAAGGCGTTCAACTGCCGTCCTTCGACGGGCTCGAGCTCGGACAGCAAGTGCCCGGCCTGCCATGGCCCACGCCGCTGATGGTCGCAGAAACCGGACGCGCGACTGCGCTCGGCGCAAAAGGCGAGATTCCATATCTGCTGACGCCTGGTGCGACTTATTACTATGCCGATCTTTCGGGCGCGAACGGCGCGTTTGGAACACTCGATTACAACGAAAGTCCACCACTCGTCTTCCTGGGCCAACAGGTCACACTTGCAGATATCGGCATTTCTGCGACGCCCGCTCCGGAGAAAGAGGCGCGACGCGTCGGTGCTGCACAGGTAAATTGTCCGCACTGTGGTGGTCCACTCGAGCTGCGCGCTCCGGATAAAACCGAACGAGTCACGTGTCCTAATTGCAACTCGCTCCTCGACGTTAATCAAGGACAGCTTCAGTTTTTAAAAGCTCTCGACAAGCCATGGTTTCAACCGGTGATTCCGCTGGGCACGGTAGGCGAGGTGCCTGAAGGAAAGATGACCGTCATCGGCGCCATGGCGCGTAGCGTGACGATCGAGGGGACGCAATACTTCTGGGGCGAGTATCTTCTCTACAACCCGCAGATCGGTTTCCGCTGGCTGGTCCATAGCGACGATCATTGGAATTACGTTCGCGCAGTTCCACCGGGAGAGATCACTGAATCCACGAAGTACGCGAATTACCAGGGGAAGAATTATCGCATCTTCCAGGACGCGCAGGCGCGAGTTGAGATCGTTCTCGGTGAGTTTTACTGGAAAGTCGAAGCGGGCGAGCAGGTGCGCGGCGTCGATTACGTCGCACCGCCGTACATGCTTTCGAAAGAGGT
>DASUYO010000194.1:0-3392 GCA_036377375.1 Pyrinomonadaceae bacterium | reverse complement strand
TCCGGATGCCGGCGCTCGCAATGGAGATTGGCGGAAACGGATGAGCGCGACCGTAGCACTCGGAACACAGGAATTGGAAACGCGCGGTTGGACCGTTGTCGAAGGATGTCTTTCACCGCAACTTCAGAGACATTTGTCTCGTGGCTTTCCAAATCCGAATCCATCCGAGATGACGCTGGTACGTCAGGCGTTCGATGGTCTGCCCTTGCGCATCGTTGACGGTCTGATCGGCGACGTTATTCTCTCGCAGGTGCGGTATGGCGTTTCGGAAGGTTGGCACCGTGGACGCGATGACACCGTCGCGAGTGGTGCACCGGCAGACTTTGTTCCCGGCTTTGATCTTAGCTGCGTGTTGAATGGTAAGAGCTGCACGATCGAGGTTGTGCCTGGCAGCGGCCGTCTCGGTGCAAAGGATCCGGTGCCCGAGGAGGTCAAGCAGCTCGCGCAACTTACATCCGGAGATTTAGCTCTCTTCGACAGTCGTCTGATGCGACGCTGGCCAGTGGAAGGTGCTCGCTGGGTTTTCTCGTTTTCGGTTGTGCGGCGGTGGCTCACTCCGCTGACCGATTTCTCGAAGAGGCTTCGACCCGGCACTCCACCACGAGCTTTGCATTTTTTCGGCGAGCCATGGCCGGCACGCGACGTTCGCGAATGGCTTTTTCAGACTCATCAGAGAAGGAGTGACTAGTGGCTGGTCCAGGTCTCGAGTTGATTGGCGCGGAAGAGATGGCCGAAGTAATGGCGGTCATCGAGTCGTGCGAGCTAAGCCGCTATCGCTTTGATGACCATTCCGCAAAGCCCTCCAAGGTGTTCGCCTTCGAGCGAGCGCTGGAAAAGATGATGGACGTGCGCCACTGCCTCGGAATGAATAGTTGCACGAGCGCACTGCTCACCGGCCTGTGGGCCGCCGGAATTGGACCAGGAGCTGAAGTGATTGTGCCGGGCTACACGTTTGTAGCTTCTATAGCGGCAATCGCTTATGCCGGTGCAACGCCGGTATTGGCTGAAATAGATGCCAGCTTGAACCTCGATCCAGACGATGTGCGTCGCCGCATCACACCGCGCACGAGAGGGATCATGGCCGTGCACATGATGGGATCGCCATGCGATCTTAACGCACTCACGTCGATTGCTCATGAGTCTGGCTTGCTGTTGTTTGAAGACTGCGCACAAGCCGCCGGCGGACTATATCGCGGGCGCGCTTTGGGAACGTTTGGCACATTTGGTTGTTTCAGCCTCAATGTGTTCAAGACGTTCACCGCGGGCGACGGTGGCGTGCTTCTTACCAACGACACGCAACTCTATGAGCGCGCCTTCGCGATCCATGATCATGGCGCACGACCTAACCGCGTTGGTGTTGCCGATGCAAACTCGCTGCTTGGTTTGAATTTCCGAATGCACGAGCTAACGGGAGCTGTCGCCGGCGCGCAGTTACAAAAACTGCCGGCGATTCTCGCACGACTGCGAGAGCAGAAAGCAAAACTGAGAGCGGCGATCGGTGAAGTCCCTCAAGCGAGCGAACGTGTCGTACATGACGTTGAAGGGGAGTGTGCAACCGTACTTGCCTACACGTTCGAAAATGCAGACGTCGCGCACTCAGTTGCAAAGAATCTCGGCACGATAACACTCGCGTCTTCGGGTAAGCACAACTATGCCAACATCCCGCAGCTTGCACGCTGCGCAATTCCCGGGCGCGCTCGTCCAGTCGACGTCCATGCAGAGCCCGGCATGCTGCCACGCACCGACGATCTGCTTGCACGCACGATCGCGCTCAGCGTTGGAGTGGTGGACTCATATCTCGGCACTGCGTTCGGTATAAACATAGGCTCGGACGATAATGAGATTGCACAAGTGGCGGAGAAGTTCTTAAGTGCAGTGAAGAACGCGGAGGGAAAGAGGTGAATGGTGCGTTCGCGATCGATGTAAGGGGCTGGTCGTTGTGCGTATCACCTGAGATTACAGCACGTGAGCTGCTTGGTCCATCTGCTTTTCGAGTATCTGTCGACATCACGTCAGATGACTGGAGAGTTGAAGATCCTCTGACGCCGGAAGCGCCGGTCGGTCCTGTTACTAGTCTCGTCACATTTGAATCAGATATGCAGGTGGAAGTAATGATCGTGCCCGGTAGTCAGGGACAATCTGCACCTTCAGAGACGTTGGGCCACGAAGTTGTCACGTTAACAGCGAGTGACAAGACGGCGCTCGTGCTGGATGCTCGCTGCTGGTATCGCCTAAAGCCAACGCCGCGAATGCGCATTAATCTTTGGTTGCGTCAACCGGTCGCGATTCAGTCATGAAGGAACACCTTTATCAACTTCAAACCTCCGGCTATACATTTTTGCGTGGTGCGATCTCGGCTGCGCATCTGGATGTCTTGCGAGCCGGGGTCGATAAGCTGCTGCAAGAGGACGACGCGACTTGGGGAGCCGAAAGGTTGGAAGCTATGGGCCAACGCGGCGCGCTAAGAAATCTGTGCGACGCGGGTGCGCCCTTTGTGGAGCTGCTTGTTAACTCGCCGGTATATCCGATAGTCGATCAGATGCTCGAGAAGGGATACATACTTCATTCCTATGACGGCCTCGTGTTGCTGCCCGGATATGGACGGTTCCCATGGGATTTCCACACTGACTTCAGTCCGTTAGCGGGCGTGTGCTTTCCAGCGAACCGCACGTTCGGAATCAACTGTCTTTATTATTTAGACGACGCGACTGAAGCGAACGGTGCAACGTGGATCGTGCCTGCGAGTCATCGTTGCGTGTTGTCGGCACCTGCGGCCGAGGACTTGGCCCAACTCGCGTTTCAGGCCGTAGGTCGCGCTGGGGATGTGTTGCTGTTCGACGGACGGATCTGGCACTGCGCAGGCGAGAACCGTTCGGAGCAGGCGCGACGATTAATCAAGGTTCTGTACTGCTCACCGTGGTTGCGACCACAGATGGATTACGCTCGTGCAGTAAGTGCCGGCGTTCGCAGTCGACTCGATGCGCGCACTCTTAATCTCCTCGGTATCGGAGTCGCACCGCCGGCGACCGTTGAAGAATTGCGAGAGAGACTCAGCCAAAGGGCGCGCCCATGATACAGATTCAAAAAGGCGATGTGCTTGTTGGTGACGAAGCGTGTGCGGCTTTGACGCACGGATGGGACGAGCTGGCTCGAGCTAACTCGAGCGCAACTATTTTTCAGACGAGTAGTTGGTACAAGGCATGGTTGGCGATTGTTGCGAATCACGAGTGCGCCCAACCTTTGATTCTGCGTTATCCCGCAACGGGCCCAATACGTGCGGGAGTTGCTTTGCAGATTAACTCTGAAACTATTCGGCCTCTATCTGCTCCATGGGCCGACTATCACGATGGCGTGGGTAATCCGTTCGACTTCGAAGCGGTCGAGTCATTGGC
>DASUYO010000193.1:0-4737 GCA_036377375.1 Pyrinomonadaceae bacterium | reverse complement strand
CAGAAAAGCGACAATGCATGCTAACGCATCCGACGGCGCTAAAGTTCTGCCGATTGCCAGAATCTCGATCAGAAACACAGGCGTGTTGAGCACAACAGCGGAGGCGAGAGGAAAGAGCAGCGCCGGTTTGCAACCACCCATGCGTTGGCGAAGCCACGAGAGAGAGGGCGCATAGGCTAGAGAGAACAGCAGCGCTGCCATGATCATGGAAGTGACTGTGACGCTGATGTCTTGTCCATTCGTGATAAAAGACGCGGACAGGATCGACAAGGCAGCGAGCCACGAGATCAGTGAGATCGATACAAGTTTCATAGCTTTATGTCAGATCTCAGCCTGCGAAGCAGGCGTAAGCATAAAGCCTGGGGCGTAAGCCCCAGGATCACAGAACAAAAGTTTCGCAGCCCGTGAAACGGGCGACAGGCCTAAGGGTTTCAAGCTTTCGCCCGCTATCGCGGGCTCCATCGAAATTTGATTTGTACCTGGGGCTTGCGCCCCAGGCTTTATGCTCACGCCCGCTGTCGCGGGCTAAGAGTACCTGCTTCGCAGGCTACTTCTTATTGCTCATGCCCTTTTGAATGATGTTCTGCATCTCGAGGGCATTGGGCATTCCCAGGATCGTTGCTGGTCCGAGTCCAAACGGGCCACCTTCAGTGTTTGCCATGAACGTGATGCTGTCGCCCTGCGCATAAGCATAGGCCAGGGTCGGCGGCATGTCGGACGCGATCGATTTGATCGCCTGCTGTGGTCCACTCGGAAGCTGCTCAGCAGCAGTCGCAACACCCGCAGGTACGAGCCCGCCGATGTTGTGATAGAAGACTGCCGAGAAGTTTGCATTACCATCAGCCGGCAAACCTGCGGTGAACTTCGCCGAACGTAGTAACGACAAACCATTGTCACGTGCGGTCAAAGCTCTCTGGACGAGCGCACGGCTCGGACCAACGATCAAGTATCCGTTCGCATACGTGTAGTTCACTTCAAGCAATCCGAAGTCACTCGATCGCAGCGTGTAGTACGTGCGGCCACTAAGGTCGGCCTTTTCCCAGGTCAACCCAGCCTTGCCAAGGTACGCTGCCTGTTTATTCACTTCAGTGACCACGCGCTCGAGCGTCTGTTGCAGATGCGCGGGATCATTGACTTCAAACACCAGCTTCCACGAAGGTGTCGGAAGGATCGGGCCGTCAATCGCAAAGGCAAACTCTCCACCGAGTGGTGCAGCGATGTCGTTGCGAATGTTGAGACCGTGATCCGTCTGCAACTTTTCGAGGTTCTTACGCAAGTCGGGTGACACCGTCTCCAGCACACCGAGTAGATCGTCAACCAGTATGACCGGATTCTTCACAACAAATCCCGCTACAACATTCGCATCGGGCGAGATGTACTCCAGCGAGCCCATTGGTCCAGGAGCTGCCAGCCACGACGGAATGCCGCGCTGTGCATCGTTGAAGGAAAGCGAAGCTTGCGTGTGCGTCTTGCCATTGGTGTCTTTCTGATCCAGAACGAAATACTTCACGCTCAGAATACCCAACTGATTCAAAGCACTTTCCTGCTTATCAGCATTCGGCCCTTTGCTGCGTTCAGCCTTGGTAGCAGCCACGACTTTTTCGAGATTCGCCGCGACTACCAAACCCGCGCCTTCCTGGTAAACCTGCGCGATGCGGTTGCGGAACGGCGTCGCAGTGAAACTACTTAGACGCCCGTTGGCAATTGCAGTTCCCACGTTCTGAAGCTGTTCCAGCTTCGGACTGGCCGCAAGCAAGTTCTCCTGAATCCAGACGTAAAGTTTTTCTCGCTTATCATCGGATTGAGGCGTTGCCGTCATCGGATTCTCAACAAACTCGATCTCCGGTCTGCCCTTCTTGTCGCCGGAATACTTCGCGATCTCCTGCTCGAGAAACTGACGGAAGCCTTGTGAGTTCTTCAGATCGGCAAGCACGAGCGGTTCACCCGGCCGGCCCTGATCGTCCATTGAGACTGACACTGCAATTTCATCGCCAAGATAGGAGCCAAACTGCCGAATGGTTTCGACAACCTGATCCACGTTCTGCGCTCTGCCTGACTGCTCTTTCTCCCACCACTCGCGCAATGCCGGGTTCTGGCTCATGCGCTCCTGAATAAGGCGATGCGATTCGACAATCGTATTGGCGAGATTCGGAATTGCTGCATAAACCACTGTGTTCTCCGGCATCAGGTCGAGCAAGTGCGTTGAATTACGAACGCCAGGCTGCTGGACTTTCTTCAACTCCGTCCTGAGCGAAGCAAGTCCATTCAACACTGCTGCGTAATGATCAGCTTTGCGGCTCCAGGCGACTTCATCCTTCACAGGAATGGTTGAAATCACCGGGTTCGTTGTGGCCTGTTCACCGGGACGAAGCACACGATCACTGCCCGCATGATTCAGATTCACTTCGCCTTCAATTACAGAAACGCGTGAGCCTTTCGTGCCGTTGTTGACTGAGAAGACGGTGCCGCTCACTGACACGAGTGAATCACCACTCTCGACAAACAACTGTCCATCTTTCTGCTTTGCTGCTTCGACAATGATGCTGCCTCGGTCGAGGTGAATGGTTGTTCCCTTGCCGGTCTTGGTCAGATAAAGCTCTGAGCGATCTTTCATCTCGATCAGAGAGCCATCACCCAAACGAACGACAGCGCGACCGTCTTTCGCGGTGCGCACTTTCTCGCCTTGTTGCAGCTTCGCGCCGGTGCTGACTGATGCTGTCTGCGTATCTGCGATCTGAAAAACCTGACCTTCAGCAGCCTGCACCGTCGCTTCAAACTGACCATACGGCCAGAACCTTTGCACGAACGGAACGGCCAAAAGTCCAATACCGATAACCAGCGCAGCAGCGATGGCCCAACGCATGACCACTGGTTGCATTGTGAAACGGGTCTTGCGAGCGGCTGGTTTGATGGTGACTGAGCGTTTGGCACGTGCTTCGTTCATTGCCTTGCGGCAGGGGATGCACTCGTGCGTGTGGTCCACCAGCAACAGCGAGCGTGCTTCGGAAAGTTTGCCTGCTAGGTACGCGGGAATCAGCGACTGAAAGTCTGCGCAGCCTTCAATCCTGTCGACTGTAGGCAATTGAAATTCAGTCGCTGCTGCCGCAGTGGAGACACGCGCCCAAACACGGTCTGCCGCCGCAGAGACTGCTGTCGGATCTACCTTTTCATTTCGGATCTCGGCAGTGATTTTGTCGAGGATCTGATCTTCCTTATTGCTTTTCATGATGTTTCTCCAGATAGTGCCCAATCTCTTTCCTGAGTTTTGTGCGAGCGCGATGTAGGACTACGCCTACCACCAGCGGTGACGTATTCAAAAGTGCTGCAATTTCCTTGTTGTCAAACCCCTCGTAATAACGCAAAACAAACATCTCGCCGGCAGTCTTTCCCAGCCGTGAGACAGCCTGACGTACCAGTGCCTGCAATTCACGATCGGCGTGAGCTATCTCAGGGCTTTTATAAGTGGACGCAATCGCTTCGACTTCACTGTCGTCGAGCGCCACGGCTCTCGAGCGAGTGCGACTGCGCAGTAAATCGAGGGAAGCATTGATGGCTGCGCGGGAAAGATAGGCCTCGGGATTTTGTGACCAGTCGTAGTCTTCCTGACCTTTAACAAGGCGCAGGAAGACAGTCTGGAGCACATCTTCGGCATCTGCGACGCTGCCCGTAATCCGTTGTGCGGTCCGAAAGACTCGGCCGTGGTGGTCCTGGAACAGAGTTTCCAGCTCGCTGGCGGGTTGGTTTTTCACGAGTCGCAAGGGTTTAAGTGCTGCCTGCAAGAGTGATCTCCTTCGTCTACACACAGGTAGACGAAGGGTTTGGGGCGTTATTAACACCCTTGCGTGCAAATTTTTGGATTTTAATGGGGGAACGGGTGTCTGGGCGATGTTTATTTTCAGGCTACCCGTTTCAGCGGCCGTGCCCGGAGCTTTCTCAGCCTCTCGTTCTTTGGAGCGACGATGAATCCGGCTGACTGGAGGGCTAACACGCCCAAAATCGGCTCGCTGTTGTCCGGACCAAAGAGTATGCGAGTGCCGATGATTTCATTCATGAAACTCAATTTGGCAATACCATACTCGAATTCGACACGTTGCCCGTTAGCCAGTTCATACACATCCTTGCCGACTGGTTCGATACCGATTTTCCTGAGTTCAGATCCTGGAGCCATTGTGTCCGTGGTGCCAGTATCGACGAGGAAGTCTGCGTCGTAGATGTCCTTAGAATCTGAGTTGAATAGACTAACAGCAACATGTGTGAGGCCCATTTTGCATTCTTCTAGAGGTTTTAGTTTGCTTCTGAGTAACATGGGTGCGAATACTACATCATCCGCAGTTGCGAGTAAAGCAGGTTGATGCGCTTTTTTGCTTCGGCGGCTTCGGATGAATGCGGATAGTGCCGGATCACCTCACGCCAGGCAGCGCCGTCGTAGTGAAAACGTTTAGCAGTCTTGTCGAAAAGAAATCTCACGCCTTGGCGGTTGTAGCGATCGAGTCCGGTGTGGTTCAGGTAATAACTGAATTCCGGAGCATCGCTAAGACCCTCATCGAGCTTGCGCGCCGCATCTGCCGATAATTTGGCAGCAATTTCCTCAGCAGTGTCGCCCAGCAACAATAAAACTTCAGGTCGCGAGGGCGAACGCGGAAAATGATCGAGAAAGATTCGTGCGCGTGCGATTCGATCAAAGCCTCGTGAACGCTCGATCAGCCGCAATAATCTTTGCTCATCGCCAGCGTGCGC
>DASUYO010000192.1:0-11555 GCA_036377375.1 Pyrinomonadaceae bacterium | reverse complement strand
GCGCAGCATCTGTCGCCAGAATGTTTCGTGCGCGTTGTTCTTCGAATCCATTCTCATGCGCCAGCGCCAAGTATCGGCGGCAGTGAGCGCGAGTGTCTGTCCGCGACCGTAACGTTGTTGAATTAAGAGTGGTGCTACCTGAGCGCCACCCTCAACACGGCGCGCCTCGAGCAACACCGAAGCACCGGGTTTTATGTTCGTCAGCACTTCCGACACGGAGATTGGAGGCAATTCGTTCCACGTTTTTTGATTCGCACCGCGATCTTCGTTCAGTCGCGTGATCGGATGCGCCTGACCCGCGGCGGTGAGCACGGGCTTGTAAACAGCTGTGAAGGAATTCGCATCGTCAACTGGACCGCCAGCGAGCCACACTGGCAACAGGTCTTCGATCAACGTGCCTTTATACTTGCCGCCGTCAAACGCGAGGCGCCCGCCTAACGCGAGCAGCCCTCCACCGCGTCGCGCAACGAAAGCCTCGATGGCTCGCATTTCATCAGCCGTGAAGAACCCTGCCTCGACACTGCCGATGATCAGCCCGTCATAAGAAAACAGTTCTTCTTCCGTTTTGGGGAAACCGGTCGCCAGCTCAGTCTGGTTGCCGATACCCTGCCGATAAAACTTGTTCTCACCGGTGCGCTGAAGCGAGACCAGCGTGAGGTTCTTCTCGTTTGGCTGGATCGATTCGCGGATCTTGCCCAGCTCCCAACGCGGCTCGCCTTCGACGTGCAGAATCCGCAGCGGTCCTTGGATTACTTCCACCAGCTCGTCCTGCTTGTTGTTTTCAACCGTCAGCTCGCCGTCGAGTGGTGTAATTTCAACGGTGTAACGATGAACACCAGGCATCGTTGGCGTGATCTCGAGATTGATAGCCTGAGTGTCATTGCCGCGCAGATTGAACTCTTCTGTTTTGACCGTGCGTCCATCCTCATGCACGCTCAGCAGCACCTTCGTTGGACCATAGCCACTCAGGCCAACAATCGTTTCGATATTCAATCGCGAGCCGACGAGAACTCGGCGCGGCATGTTCACGCGCGTGAGCTCTGCGTCCATCGCTCTTACAGTATTGCCGACGCCGACTGTGAACACCGGAATATCGCGTGCGCGCAGCTCTCTTAAGACAGCAGCGACATCGCGCGACACGTTCGAAGCGCCATCAGTGGCAAGCACGACTGCCGAGAGTGGCATACCCGATGATCGCTTGATCGTTTCGTCGAGTGCGCCCGCGAGATCGCTCGTGCGTCCTTCGCCGTAAAGATCGTTGCCGTCCTTTAAACGCGTCAGCCCGCCGGAAAATCCGTAAAGATTTGTCTTGAACTTTTTCTCGAGTTGACTGAGAAATGAATTTTTCCCGGGACTGGCGTCGAGCAGTGCTTGCTTGACACTCTCCAGCCGCGTTGCGCCACCGGGAACATCGCACAAGTTCATACTGAGCGAGTCGTCAATCACCATTGCGACGTAACTGGTGCGCGGAATCACTGACGACACGACCACGACCGGGCGCAACAGCAAGGTCACCATTAATAAGAGAAGCGTGACGCGCAATGCGATCAGCGTCGCGGTTGTTCCTTTCGATAGACGAACGCGTGGTCTCAGATAAATGAAGTAGATGAAGATACCCGCGAGTAGAACTATGAAGATGAGGATCACGGCGCTCGGACGCACATCAAAACCGAAGCGCCCGTTAGTAAAAACGGCCTGCTCATGTCCGAACAGAAACCGTATGAGTTGGCTCATTTTTCGTGACCGCCATTATACACGTGAGCGGCCTGCGACGACGTTGGTGCTTAGTAGCGGTGCAGGAGTTTGCGGTTGTTTCAGTTAGATGTTGTCGCGTGTATTTTTTCGGATGTCTTTTGTGGCTTTTGTGCTTTTTTGTGGCTAAACTCGACCGCCGATGAACCCCAGACTTGTTATTTACACGCTTCTCGCTCTCCTGCTTACGACGAGTTTCTTCCTGATTTCGTCTTCCGCAATTTCGGATGAACCAGCAAGTCAGGGACGACCGATCACGCCCGCAGGTTCTCTCGTGCAGGACATCACAACGCGTCAAGCCGCAGTGGGCGCGCTGCCGTTCAATTTCGTTCGCAGTCCTGACCAGTTAGGACCAGGCGGAGAGGGTCGCTTTTTGATCTCGGTGAACAGCGGTTACGGTATTCAGTTCAACGCGGCGGGCAATCGCGGTCAGCAGTCTCTTTCAGTAATCGATCTGAATGCAAAGCCGGCAGTCGTTGTGCAGAACGTTTACTTCCCATCGCCTCAGAGCGTGAACGTTGGGGTTGTCTTCTCACCGAGTCCACAGGAAGATGGCTCGTATGCGCTCTACGTCTCTGGCGGATTCGAAAACAAGATCTGGATCTTCAAATTTCAACCTGAGAATCACACGCCAATCACCCCCGCATCGCCTGGTCCAGACACGACAATTGATGCGCCGTTCATAGACGTTACTGGATTTGCTTTCGCAGCAAACTCGCCTCGATACAACAGGGATCGCGCGCCGGTTTATCCGAGTGGCCTCGCGATCAGTCCCGACGGCAACACGCTCTTTGTCGCGAACAATCTTGGCGACAGTCTCGGCATCGTTGAAGATCTGCGTGGTGCGCGCAAGCTATCTCGCATCGATCTGCGACGCGATAATGAGTTTGTTTATCCTTATTTCGTCGTTGTAGTCCCTGGAGGGGCGAGTCTCAAAGCTTACGTGTCCTGTTGGAGTGACGGCTCAGTGGGAGTGGTCCATCAGGGAAAGCTCGTCTCGCGCGTGGCTGTCGGTCGGCATCCGACCGTAATGCTATTGAACGCCGAGCGCACACGTCTTTACGTAGCGAATTCGAATGACGATAGCGTTTCAGTAATCGATACCCAGACTGACAAAGAGATCGAGCGGATCAACGTGCGATTATCTGAAAGCGTTCCTCCAGGCAACAGCCCGGAAGGATTGGCACTGCGCGGCAACGATCTTTACGTCGCCAATGCGCACAGCAACTCGGTCGCAGTCATAGACCTCGGGAATGAAAAGAGCGATAAAGCAAGTCAGGAAACAACGAATAGAACAAGTCAGGAAGGGTGGCTTGCCCCCGCTCGCAGTAGAGTTCGCGGCTTCATCCCCACCGGGCAATATCCCTCTGCGATCGCAGTCGTTGGACCAACAATCTTCATCGGCAACGGCAAAGGCACGGGCCTTCAAAATTCGTCGACGATTGTCGACAACTCCGGTCGCGTGCCCAACGCGCCGAATGATCGTTTCCCAGCTGGAACTGGCCGCGCCAATGGACAGGGCGGCCAGTACAGCGCATCGCTCGTCGTCGGCAACATCAGCGCCGTGAACGTACCTGACGATCCCGCACTCGCGCGCTACACGCAACAAGTGATGCGCAACAATGGCCTGCTTGGACCGCGGCAATCAAGACTCTTTCCCGGTCGTTCGCCAATCAAGCACGTCATTTACATCATCAAAGAGAATCGCACTTACGATCAGATCTTTGGCGATATTGAAAAGTCCGGCGACGGTACTAAGACTGACGGAGATCCATCGCTCGCGATCTTCGGCGCGGGCGAAGCAGCAGCACGACCGAACGGCCAACGACAGGACATCACGCCAAATCACCACGCGTTGGCACTGCGTTTCGGTCTATTCGATCGTTTCTTTGTGAACGCGGAAGCAAGCCCTGACGGGCACAACTGGTCCACTGCCGCTTTTTCAACTGACTACGTCGACAAAGCGTTTCGTTGGGAATACAGCCGCCGCGGCCGCACATACGATTATGAAGGCTTCAATCGCTTGCCCGATTATGAGTACGTGCGCGGCGCGCCTTCGTTGTTTGGACCGGCGGCCAAAGCAGAGGACGTCGCGAATTTCATACGCCGCTTCATTCCCTACCTGCACGGCTCTCGCGATGTCGCTGAGCCGGAGACGCTCTATCTTTGGGATGCTGCTGCGCGTGCTGGTCTGACTTATCGCAACTACGGTGAATTTCTGGCGACACTGTCTGAGGGTGAAGTCAAGGCGATCAGAGAGAATCATGCGAAGACTTATCCGGATGTGTCGCCCACGGTTTCTGCTTTCGCCACTAAGAAATCACTCGAAGGTCGCTTCAATACGCAGTATCGCAACTTCGACATGACGACGCCTGACGCGATGACTGTCGATTCGTATCGTACGGCGCGAGAGAGTAGCGGGAATGCGCTCATCAGTAATTCGCATCCCGAGTCGCGGTTTCGTGGCAACTCACGATTGAGTGCGTGGCTGGAAGAGTTTCGCGCTTTTGCCGCTGAGCGTTCGGCCGGAACAGGCGATCGGTTGCCGAACCTTTCAGTAATGCGTTTGCCGAATGATCACACTGACGGTATCGGCGCACGCAAACCGACGCCGCAGTTTTATGTTGCCGATAACGACTACGCCCTCGGACTTCTGGTCGAAGCAGTGTCGAACAGTCCTTACTGGAAGGATACTGCCATTGTCGTAGTTGAAGACGACGCACAGGATGGACCAGATCACGTCGATGCGCACCGTTCAGTCGCGCTGGTGATCAGTGCATACAACAAGCCTGGTGCTTTGATTCATGAGTTTCACAATACAGTGAGTTTGATCAGAACCATCGAGCTGCTGCTGGGTATTGAGCCGATGAACCAGCTCGACGCGACCGCCACACCCATCAACATCTTTCGCAACGAAGCTGATTTGCGACCTTACAAAGCGGTGCTGCCAAACGTCGCGCTCGACAATCTCGTCACGCCGCCGCCACGCGATGCGGCCACAGCTTACTGGATGCGTCGCAGCGACGAACAGGACCTCGCACATGCCGACATGGCCGATCCCGAAACCCTGAATCGCATCATATGGTTCTCAGTAAAAGGCAGTGTTGCAATGCCCGCGATCGCACGCCTCCCCGTCTTCGACGCCATGCGCCTCGGATTACAGGACGAACGCGAAGAGATTGCCACAAAGAGGCGCAAAGACGATTGATCGCTTGTGCAAATAAATTGATCTGCTATACTCCCCACAAGGAGTGCAAAAGATGTCCTCAGAAGAAGCAATTGAATACGAAGAAACAATTGAATACGACGACCCTGTTCCTGACTGGCACATGGAAATCATTGAAGAGCGGATGGCCCGCTATGAGAAAGAGGGCTGGCCAGGAAGGCCTTGGGAGGAGTTTGAGAAAGAACTCTTTGACCTATTGTTCTCACAAAAACTGTTGAAGGAATAATCGACGGCTAGATCCTCACTGATAGCTTATGAACCCTCGAGTCATCCTCTCACCGGATGTTAATTGCAGAAAACCCTATCAGCAAACAATCCGTGTTCATCCGTGGCTAATACGAACAAAAAGATCTATGGCTTCTCTGGCGGCGGGAGAAGTTTCTTGAAAGCCGGTAACGTGGATAATGGTTTCAGATCCTGCTCATCCGCGATGTAGTCGGTCTGATCGGGATTTAGATCGACGGATTTCTCCAGAGCTGACATCGCCTCCTTCAGCCGGCCCAACCGCGCCAGAGCGCAAGCACGCTCGTAGTAAGCTTCGCTGTCCTCTTGGTCGAGGCTGAGAGCCTGATCAGCAGCTTTCAACGCCGCACTCCAGCGCGACTGCTTTCGATAAAGCGTAGCCATCAGCACGTAAGGCTCCGCCGATTTCTTATCGAGCTGCGCAGCCAGATTCAGGTGGTTGAGCGCAACTACATAACGCCCGGCATCCATGTGTATTCTTGCAAGTAGCAGGTTGGCTGTCGAACTGCCCTTGACTCGCGCAGGCTCATTCGCGGCAAGCAATTCGGCGTACGCACCCTTTGACTCAAAATAGAATCGCCGAATTACCGACACTAAAACATCCTCATCATCTTTGTCTTTATGCTGGTCAAAGGCCAGGAGCAACGGCTTTACGTCGGTCACGCGGTTGTTAACGGTCAGAAAAATAATTAGATCAAGATATCCGTTGTTGTTAGCAGGATTAAGATCGATTGCTTTCCGATACGCAGCTTCAGACTGAACCAGTTTGCCGACCGTGCTATAAGCGTCAGCGAGCCCGCTGAAACCACGTGGATCGTGAGGTTCGAGCAGTGTGTAGCGCTCCCAAAGCCTGACGAGTTCCTTCTGTGTCGGTTCATCTTTCGCGGAGCTTAGGTGACTGGCGAGTTGATAGATTGCGGGCGCGTAATCTTCGCCGCTGAGCTCTCGCAATAATTTCACGCCATCATCTTTCTTCTCTGCTCGAAACAGCGCGAGCGCTTTCACCAGTCGCAAACTTTTATCGGCCGGTTTAGCTTTGAGCGCATTGTCCGCAACTACAATTGCTTTTGCGGCGTTCTGTTGCATCAGGAGGAGCACACGAGCGAAATCAGTCAATCGCGCAGGCGTAGCTTTGTGGCCCGCACGAGCATTTTCAATCGCCGCGATTGTCGGCTGAAGTGTGTCTGAAACGGTGTAAAGAGCAGTATCACTTTGCTGGACTTCGACGAGGTACCACAGATCATTGCGTTTGACGAGACGCAGTTTCAACAATATCTGTGACGGGTACAGCATGCAGGTTGCTTCAGCGGCGTTACCTTTCTCTTCCAAATGCAGCAAGTGCAGCTTTCCCCACGACGAATATCTGTAGCCATAACCAGATGTGATCTCCTGGATAATCCTGCGATATGCCGACCACATCTTTTGTTTCTCGTCTTCACTCATTTTTGCCCAGGCGCCCTGGCCCATGAACTCATCTGCGAGTGTCTGTAGATCGATTGCCGCCTCGATGTCGGATTGTGCTGCGGACGGGATTGCCTTTTCGAGGTGCTGCGCGAGAGCCTCGGCGCTCTTCTGAAAGTCGGAAACACTGCGTTTCGTTTCCAACACTTCGATCTCGACGAGATTCAGTGCTGCCGACGTCACCAACGCATTCGAGCTATCGCGAATGTGAGTCGCGTCGACAAAGTCTGTGCCCCAGGTTGGATCAAGCTCAATCCACTTTCCAACCCAAACTTCCACCCACGCATGCCCACCGAACGAGTTGCCGCTGTAAGCGAGTCCTGTAACCATCCGTGCCGGCAGGCCCAACGAGCGCGCCATCGCCACAAACAGCGTACTGAACTCAGAACAGTCAGCTTCACGCGTCGCAAGTGTTTGTGCCACGTCTGCCCTCGTGACGTGTTTCCATTCGAGATTTTTAAATGTCCACTCGGCGAGCTTGCGCGCCACTTTCCACGCATCACGATCCGTTCCTGCAATCTGTTTCGCCTGGTCCTTTACCTGTTGATTGTCGGCCGCAAACTCAGTGGTGGCTTTTAAGAATTGAGCAAACTCCGGATCTTTTACCGGCAATTCGATCGGTTTCTCGGGACTGCTTCGTCGTGACGCGACGGTCAGCACCAACTCTTTCGCAGACTTCTGCTCGACTGTTTGTTCCGCAGTCTTAACGTCATTGCGGATATTCTCGATTGGGCCAGGTGCTTTGGAGCGAACTTTCAACACCAGACTGCTCAAACGATTCTGATCCGTGATGGCAATGCCGGTTGGCTCGAGCACAGCAAAGCTGATATTGGCGCCGTGCGACACAGCTGCGAAATCGGCTACCGGATAGCGGCCCTCGCGGTCCATCGATACAGAAGAGTGTGCTTCGATTGCTCCCGGCGTCGCAGTCGCATAAAAGTTTTGACTGTGAAACGCACCGGCAACGGAGCCAATCATATTCGCCGCGACAGCCTGTAAACCTTCGACAGAAATCTTGTTTGCTGCCGCAATTGCTGCTTCGAGGTTGTAGCCACCAAAAGCCACGATGCCGGCAGGCACTTTCTCAACCGCGCGCGAATAATCGCGCGTGTCAGCGAGATTGGTCTTGCCATCGAGCGCCGCGATTCCTTTTTCATGATTGGAAATCACAAGAAACCCTTTGCGCGTCGCGATGAAAAACGATTCAGTACCAACTTTAACTTCTGCAATATCGTTCGCTGGACCAACACCTATAAAAAGCGTTCCGGCCCTCAGCGCGTCCGGCAGTTTCGTGCTTTTCAGCTTGCAGAACCCAGCCCAGGTCAAATCATTGAAGTTTTCCATGTCCGAAAGTTCAACGACTGCGGCGCCACATTCGGGCCCGAGCTCAGGCAACACGTCCTGCTTGAAATCGAGGGCCCACATCTTCGATGTGTTTTGCGGATCGTCAGGTAGGAATAACGTTCTTAGCTTCGTAGGCCACGCACTCACCAGGTCAACTTTCATGAAGTAGTAAGCAATGGTCGAAGACGGCAACAACTCGCGTGGCGCTGCCAGTTCCTTCGGATGAAACGGCAGCAAAGGCTTGGACCAGTCACTCTCCTCGAATACGAGATGGTGAGCGTTTTCCCACGACGCATTCGTGATGTTCAGCGCTCCGCTCTCCTTGACGTCGTAACCGGAATCCTTTACGGACTCCGCAAACTCAGCCAGCACAGATTTCAGATCGCTGAAATAAACAATATCGCCACGACGCTCGATTGCTTTGCGAAACTCAGTGTTATCGGCGAGATACTTATTGTCAGTTCGACTCTGAGCGTGGACCAGCAGGTCTCGAAGTGTCGCGAGATCCGGGGTAAGAATTGCGGTATCGCCGGCGAAGACAATGTACGTTGCGGCACTCTCGATCTGCCAGGCGGAACTGATACCGCGATGCTCTATCGTCTTGACACGCAGCCCATTCCACTCTTTTTCCGAGACGAACGCGTACTTCAGAAGTGGACCATCCGACACTTTCCCCAGATCGATTGAGCGGATAGCAGCGACGCTAACCGGCAGGATCGCTGGCAAAGCAGCAATAGCACGTGTTGCGATCGCGACATAATCGGTCAGGTCGGTGAAGCTGCGATTGGATTGCTGGAGCGATTGAATCGCTCGCTCAAAGCGGGCACGATCTTTGACTCGCAAGACGATGGCTTTTCGTTCTGCGCTCCCTGTCGTGTCGAGAGCTTGTTCAGAAGTCCATGAACCCAACGCGATCGGCGAATCGGGATCGATTCCCGTGTATTCAATCAGCGTTGCGGCGTCAAGGCGCGCACTCAACTGATAGGCAAGTTGCTGCCGCAGGAAGCCAATCATGAACACGAGGTTCGCCTGCGCGCGTGGGGAATCCATCTGTAGACCGTTCAAAGTTTCGTAGAACCTCTGAACAGATCCGCCGGGATTGGGAATGGCAGTGTAATGACGGAGTTTGCGAGGGAAGAGATTTTCTGCATATGGTTTCACTCCGAAATCAGCTTTCACAGCAGGTTGACTGTTCGCTGGTCCACATCCTGCGGGTGTCGATTCACAGTCGTAGCGCCACGCAAATTCATCAAGTGTCGGATCCGTGAGAGCCTTGCTCACGATCTCGTGTGCTTCGGTCGCGTTCTTCGCAGCGCTCAGCTCGCTTCGAAATCTGATTTTTTTAATGGAGAGTTTTAGTTCATCGTCGAGAGACTTTTTAGCGGGCGCAGCATCTTTCGACACGAGTGCCTCGATGCGAGGAATGTCAGAAACACTTGCCGAAAATCCCAGGCTTTGAGCAGCGAGTTTACTTACCTGCTGATCGGAAGACGTAACGAGCTTGAACAAAGAGTCGAGTGGCAGCGCTTCACGCCGTTGATTCGCCACCTGCAGTCCAACTGCGATTAGCGGGTTATAGTTTGACGCCATGAGTCGCGCGAGAGGGAGTTTGAATTCCTCGGGCGGGATGGTGCTGAGCAGCGTGAGCGCGCCGATCTGAACGTTGGGATCGTCGGAAAGGTTGATTGTTGTCGTGACGTCTGGAACTGCCGTTCCGGGTTTCACCGCCTCCAGCTCCAGCAATTTCACAGATACACCGGACCTCGCCGGAAGTTTTATGGGAGGTGGTGGTGACGACCGCCGCGGTGTAGCGGTGTTACTGAAAATCTGTTGCAGCAGTTCGACTCGCTTATTACTGGACATGAAGGGCCAAACTCGCGCAATGATTTCTGTCACATATCCCGATAGCGAGTGTCTGAGAGTTTTGGCAACTATGTCCGGATCCGTTGCGACACTACGAGCGGCGGCCTCGGCGACGAGCAATTCTTTGTCATCGATCATTTCCCACAGGAACGGTTTCAACGCGCTGTTGCTCGAGCGAGCAAGGGCCTGAACAGCCGCAGCGCGGACCAGCGGGCGCCGATCGAGCAGCAGGTCGCTCGTGACGTCAGCTTGTGTCGAAAAGAGCGAAGCCAAACGGTTGATTGACGATTCTCGATCCGAAGTGACTTCACCGAGAGCTGCGACAATGCCCTCAATCTCATTGATCGGCCCAGGCGTGGAAGTTTTGATCACAGACGAGCGCAACGCTTCGAATGCCGCATAATCGTTTGAAACAAACACGACGGATTGCACCACCGCCTTGAAAAACGGCTCGAGCTCGGCAGCGTGCGCAGTGGGTGCTTGAAAGTTGAATGTAACGGCGAGTGGTCCGCTTACAGTGATCCACGAAGTGCTGCGGATCGTCTCGCCTTCGGCGGTATCGATCTCCAGGAAGATCTCGCGGGCCTCGAGATCCTGAAGCTGCGTTTTACGTGTCAACGTCGCCTCAGCGGCGCCAGGTTGATCTTTTATTCCCTGAAGCACCGATGCGAAATACTCTTGAAACGGATAGCCGTCAGGAATCTTGTGTACGTATACCTTGATTCGCGAGTTGTGAGGACCATTGAAGACGGGCTCAGTTCCGTCTTGCTTCCAGTCAGTGGGCACACGAAACAAAAACTCTTTGCCGGGACTCATCTGCCGCGCGAAATTCGTTTGCGGGAGTGCGTAGCTCTTCCACTCCGCTTCGCGCGCTTGGGAAGGCGTCAGTTGGCTCTGCGCGGAAGCCACACTCGCGCACAATAGAAAAAGAATCAGGGGGAACAGCTTTCGCATTTATCGACTTGCCTTTCGGACTCCGGAATTCTGGGCCATGTGAAGACGCAGCGCTGCACATCATACTCGATTCAGGCCGCAAAGAGGCACAAAAGGCACAAAGAGTTTATTATTCGCAGCAGATGCCAGTCATCAAGAAAATCAAGGTAATCGACTCGCACACGGGCGGTGAGCCCACGCGCGTGGTCATCAGTGGTGGCCCAGACCTCGGCAACGGCTCTCTTGCTGCACGTCTCGAGCGCTTCAGGACTGAACACGACGACTTCCGCCGTGCGGTCGTGAATGAGCCGCGTGGCTATGACGCGATCATAGGAGCGTTGTTGTGTCCCCCGGTTGATGCGTCATGCGTAACCGGACTTATTTTCTTCGATCATTCAGGCTATTTAGGAATGTGCGGGCATGGAACCATCGGTGTAGTGACGACGCTCGCCTACCTGAACCGCATAGGTCCGGGTAAACATCGGATCGAGACGCCAGTCGGAATCGTCATCGCACAGCTCGATGACGATGGAAAAGTCGAAGTGGCCAATGTGCCGAGTTATCGTGTGGCCACTAACGTAAGCATTGACGTTCCGGGCTTTGGGTCAGTCACCGGAGATGTAGCCTGGGGTGGCAACTGGTTTTTCCTCGTGAACGATCACGCGCAGGAGCTCGAATTCGGAAACCTCGATCGATTGGTGGAGTTTACTCTGCGGATTCGCGAGGCATTGGC
>DASUYO010000191.1:0-18478 GCA_036377375.1 Pyrinomonadaceae bacterium | reverse complement strand
AAGAAAAGGGCAGGCCACCTGAGCCTGCCCCACTTGAAAAAACAGTCTGAACTGTAGAATCGATCTTAGTAATCGATATTCCCGACGAGGGTGAGTTCGTAGGCGCCCGTGATGACATTCTGTTGGATGACCCCCGACGTGCGCCCGGTAGCATTAGCGAAGCGACCGGTTCCGCCAGTGAATTCAAAATCTCCGGTTCCTATGCCGGTAGTTAAGTCCAAGGCGCCAATAATGATGACGAAGTTGAGTTTGTCGCCGTTAGCTGCCGTGAAGACGCCTCCACCGCTCGGATGAAGGATGTTTGGATTGGATGCGTCGGGCGTGAAATCGACGTGACCTGTGTTGGTGAACATACCGAGATGGGTTGCATTACCGGAACCAGTTGGTTCAGCGCCAACCACGTTGCCGTTGCCATCAAGGATTGGAACCGCGATACCTGTTCCGTTGAGTGAAAAAGGTCGTTCAGTTGCTGTAACTGCGAGACTTCCGACCAGCAGCGTAAACGTGAGTACGAGGAATTTCATAAATAGTGAACGTTTCATGCTTTCTTCTCCTTCAAGTTTTAGTGCAATGCACATTACGTTCTAGAGTGGCGCGGACTCGCAAAACATCACATGTGAAGGGACTTAAAATCCATCTGAAAGGGCGTGTTAGCCTTCAACACTTCACTACTTAGGATCAGTCTCCGCGGCCGACTGAATCGAAGAAGTCTTCTATTTTTGGCGTCAGAGATGAGGGAAACATGAGGGACCTATGTTGTGATACCACGTAAGACGTGAGCTTGCTTTGACGGCTGAAACGTCGATAAACGGTGAGCGAGGGCCTTAAGGAAGAACTTCTTCAGGTGTTGCAAGCAGAGCACAAGGATCTTCAGTTAAAAACGGAACTCATGAGCGGCTGCGTCTAGGAATGTGAAACTTGAGCTCATTGATTCAAGCGGATGAACGCCGATGGTTCATCTGCTTTGCCCACGGCACAATTAACAAAATAGAACCAAACATAATTAACTCTATCAGGCTGATCTTGAACAGGTCTATCAAACGCGGTATACACCTGGTCTGTTTATGGTGTGGCTTGATTGCCGTGCAGAGGGTGGTATAGCATGAACCACACGTAGTCCAGGATAAGCGGATGCTTGCGCTGATGCGCAGGCTTAAAAGATCTCTTCTGAAGACCAGTTGCGTTCTAGTGACGCATCACATCTCGAGCTCGACGGTTATCTCCATTCACAGTGTGTAAGCCATGTCACACTGTCCCAAACCCTTTTCCCCAGAAAGAAGGAAACCTTTATGAATCACATAACACCAATGACGCTGCTGAAAGCATTCTGCGGCGCGACCTTGATCGTAATGGTTGCGCACTCACAGGCCCTCGCCCAAACTCCAACACCAACACCGCAAGCGGCACCCACACCGGAATTCCTGTCTGTTACGGTGGTCAGCGTCAAGCCCGACATGATGGTCGAATTTCAGAACTTCATGAAAAGCACCACTAACCCAGCACTCAAGAAGGGTGGGCTCAAGTGGCGGGAAGTTTGGCAGAATACAGGTGCTGCGGGAGACGCATTTGAGTATGTGCTCGTGACGCCGGTGGCAAAACTCGCAGATTTCGACGGCCCGAGTGCCCTCGAAAAAGGGCTGGGCGCACAGGGTTTGCCCGCGTGGCAAACGAAAGCAAGCAGTCTTGTAAACAGCGTTCATAGATTTATCATTCGCACGCGACCCGACTTGAGTTTCGCGGCTCAACGAACAGGAGCACCGAAGCTGGCGGTCGTATCCTTCGTCCATGTTGCTCCTAATCGAAACGACGATTATGAGAACTTCCTGAAGAATGATTTTGTACCGGTGATGAAGCAGGCGGGAGTTACTTACCTGGTGTCTCAGACAATCTTCGGAGGAAATGGCAACGAATACATTACCCTGACGCTGCGGGACAGCTTTGCAGATCTTGATAAAGGGCCTGTGATCATACAGACGCTCGGACCAGAAGCAGCACAGAAACTAATGCTAAAGGTGCCTGCGGGTGCAGTGGTTAATCTTGAACGTTCAATCACCAGATTTGTGCCCGAATTGAGCATAATACCCCAAACACAGTAAGCGAACTCGCGCGAACCTGGCCGCCTTGGAATGGACCACAAAGGAAAATCAAATACGTCTTTGTGGTCCTCTCTCTTCAAGTGATTACCAAATGGCGTTGCAAAATACGTGAGGCGTATAACTGCCAAACTGAGAAAGCTATGCTATCCCGTGCGTATGTGATTTTGCGCCCGCTGGCTGATGACTCTTCTACCGCCTCACGCGGCCGCCATTCGATCCCGTCTGACCATGGCATCCACGCAGAGAAAGCATTCACGATGATAAACAGCAAGCAAAAATGATGCGGCCGATGCAGTGTAAACAGAATAATCGAACGGCGATATGACGCTGACGCCGATAGTCATCCCAATTGCAAACAGGATCAACAGCAGTCCACTGAAGAAAGCAGTTTCTCTAATGCGGAAACCTGCAATCAGGAACAGGGCAAGGATGCTCTCCGCGATCGTTACGAACCAGCCAAGAGCAGGGATGATCGTTCGCGGCAAGAATGGATTTACCTTCGCAGTATAATCGAGGAAGTTCGCGAAGTTTCCCCAACCCACTCCTTTTCCCCAGACGCCAAAGCGGCTCGTCACGGACGAAAGATAGGCACTCGCTAACGCCAATCTTAAATAGAGAGTTGCGTATCTACTGACTTTGTGTCCAGCCATGTCATTGCCTGGATGCTTACGCGCACACTTATTGTTAATCGACAAGATCCACTAACTCGATGTGGTTGGCTATGCAATATTGCCGATACAACTCCATCAACGTATCCGCGGTGTAAACATTCGTCACATTGTCGTCGGGTCCCAAATATTCCACCGCGCCCATAACTACGACCAGGATGACTGCCGGCACGTCGCCCACAACTTTCCATGAATCGACGTTACCAGCAGGCTCATACACATAGTCGCCGGGTCTGATTAGTTCGCCGGTACACAGCTCGCGAGAACCCTCGAGATTGAATGCGTGGATCTCACCTGTGTGACGGTGTGTCGGGATAGATGATCCTGGTTCAAGCCGCAACAGTTCAACAAAGCCACGGTTGCCGCTGAGAAATCGTAGTGGCTTAAAAGACTTTCCTTCGGATAGCGGTACCCATGGAATCGTGTCATGCGAAACGTTTCGGGCTGAGAGCAACGTAGCCAAGTGCGGCCGTTCGTAAGATTGCGATGGTGCTGCGTTATTCATAAGTGCTGAACCCTCCGTCGGCTTTTCCATAGAACTCTTCATAAGCCAATTGCAAACCTGGCTACCGAATCAACATAACGAGGAACTGGCTTGCTGAAAACATCCAGTTTTAAGAAACTTAGGTAGTCCAATTTTGAATGACTGAGCTACATGGATCTACAACTATTGATTACAGGTAAGCGGAATCTCGCGCGGCAGATTTATCGCCAATTGCGGGAACGAATTCTAGATGGACGACTGAAGTCGGGTGAGCGTTTACCGGCGAGCCGCGAACTCGCCGAAGAGCTGGCAGTCGCTCGCAAGACGGTCACTAATGTCTATGATTTACTTATGAGTGAAGGCTTTCTTGAGGGCCGTGTTGGTTCAGGCACTTTTGTTGCCGCCGGAGTCGCTCGTGCAAAGTCGCATTCTCGAAAAGCGAGTCCGCTCGTTGTCCCGAAAGAATGGTATCGCTTATGTAAGTTAGTATCACAGCAGCCTCAGGCGTTGCCTTTCAATTTTGAACTCGGCGTTCCCGACACTTCGCGCTTCCCGTATCCGCTCTGGCGAAGCATTCTCGGCAGCCGCGCGCAAATGCTTTCCAGACACGCGGGAGCTTATGCGGAAGCAGAGGGTTATGGACCACTGCGCGAAGCAATCGCTAAATACACGGCCTTTACGCGAGCCGTGAATTGCACTGCACTCGACGTTGTTGTAACCAACGGAGCGCAGCAAGCCTTCGCGTTGATCTCTCATGTGCTAATCAATCCTGGGTCATCCGTGGCGATGGAGTGGCCAGGATATGAAAGAGCGCGTTGGTTGTTTGAGTCACATGGCGCGCGGATCGCTGAAGTTCCAGTCGATGAAGAGGGCTTAATTGTTGAGCGTCTGCCACGCAATGCCCGGCTGGTTTACGTGACGCCTTCGCATCAATTTCCATTAGGCGTGCGCATGTCGTTATCACGAAGGCTCGCGCTGCTCGAATGGGCAACAAAGCATGGAGCCATCGTAATCGAGGATGACTACGATAGTGAGTACCGCTTTGCAGCGCGTCCTCTTGATTCATTGCAGAGCCTCGACCGCGACGGTGTAGTCCTCTACGTAGGAACTTTTTCGAAAGTACTCTTTCCCGGCGTTCGCACCGGATTCGTTATCTCTCCGGAACCAATCCGCAGCGCCCTGGTTGCGGCGCGGCAGTTGACCGATTGGCATGGACCTTTGCTGACACAGGCGACGTTGGCCCGATTCATTCACGAGGGTCACCTTGCGCGTTACATTCGAAAAATGCGCAGAGTTTATGCCGAAAGGCGGCAATGCCTTTTCGATTGTCTGGAGGCTGAGTTGGATGGTTGGCTGAAACCGTGGCCCAGCAGCGCCGGACTTCATATCGCAGTTGAAATTAGCGGCGTACCTTCTGCGGACGTGATCGCAAAATCCGCCTCGCATCTCGGAGTCAAGCTACAACCGTTCGGACAACGCGGTCTCGCGCTCGGCTACGGGGCAATTGAAGCTAACGAGATTAAAGAGGGCATTCGACGGCTCACCCGTGCAATCAAGAACGTCTCGCAACGTCCGATTGCATCATTTTGAAGTGGACTACCTGACTTTCACTAGAATTGGATGTTTTCAGCAAGCTAGTTCCGCTTTATGATCCTGTCCATTCCGCAAACATCAATCGACAGAGATGGGCCCTCCATGATGGAAATGAAGAAGTTCGATACCAGCAACTGAAGTAAAGGCTCTGCAGAAGCAAGGGAACCAAGGAAACCGCAACTATGAAAAACAATAGAACGCTGTTGGTACTCGTATTTCTCGTGACCAGCACGGTGCTGGCTCAGGAGCCGGTCACGAAACAGCAAAAGGCTCCAGTCACCTCGCTGATGTTGAAGGATCTGGAGGGCGTGCCCACGAAAGAAGTTTTAATGATCACAGTCGAGTATGCGCCGGGAGAATCGGACCCTGTCCACCGACATAATGCACAAGTTTTTGTTTATATGCTGGAAGGCTCCGTCGTGATGCAGGTGAAAGGTGGGAAGGAAGTGACGTTGACACCAGGAGAGACATTCTATGAAGGACCGGAGGATATTCACATTCTTGGGCGCAACGCAAGTAATACCAAACCTGCGAAATTCCTTGTGCTGCTGATTAAGGATAAAGGTGCTCCTGTGCTGATTCCGGCGAAGTGAGACATTGCTAAAAAGAACACGAAAATGGAATGTGGAGCTTGAGCACGCGGAAGACGGAATGCTCCTAACGCTGTGAGTGCATTGGCAGCTTAGTTGAAGATAGTCGTCTTAGACGAATGAAGTGAACTCTTTTTCATCAATTCACGTGGCAACATTAATTCAACCCTAAATCCAGCACACGAAGTTCTATCTGATAGATATCTCCCAGACCGTTACCCGGACTCCTGATTTTCTTTATGAGCTGCGCGTAATTGAGCGGCGTTTGAAGCGGCTCGCGTTCGATCTCTCTCGTACTGCTCCAGAAGAAATACTTACCATCCGGGGACACACCAGGTGAGAATTCGTTGGCTGGTGAGTTGATCTTGCTCCCAAGATTGACAGGCTTCGTCCATTCGCCGTTACGGTTATAGCTAATATATAGATCAAATCCTCCGAGGCTATCGCTTCGACCGCCCGCCATAAATATTAGATACGTTTGATCGCGCGAAATGTATGGCTCGAACTCATCGAACTGCGTGTTAATAACATCACCCAAATTCTGCGGGTTCTCGTACTTCCCGTTGACATAGCGGCAGCGGTAAAGATCAGTCATTCCCCGTCCTCCCGGCCGATCTGATCCGAAATAAATCGTGCCGTCTGCTGCAATCGTCGGGTACCACTCATTGCCCGTGCTGTTTACCGGAGTCCCCAGGTTTTTTGGTGCGCTCCAATGATCGGCTACTCTATCCATGAAATAAATATCCAAGTCTCGGGACACCTTTCCTGCCACCGGCCGATCGGAAATGAAATAAAATTTAGAGCCGTCTGCGGTAATAAACGGGTCAGCGTCACGATATTGTCCGGAAAATGGTGCAACCTCGGGGACAGTCCACTTTCCGTTCTTAAATTGGGAAAAGACTATGGTCCAGAAATCGAACCGCGGACTATTTTTTAAGAAGTATACGGTCCTGCCATCCGGTGTGAAAGTAGGATGTGTCTCATGATCGCCGGTTGATATTATGTCGGGCGCAAAGACAGTTGGTTCCTCCAAAGTTCTATTCACTGTATAGGGTTGTGGTCCTCGCTGCGACTGTTGTGCATTCAGTGAAATAAGGCACAGTCCTAATGAAACAAATAGACGCAGGTGGTGAAGTATACCTTTGTGGTTCATTTTGATCTGAACAAGTGATGCCATCGTTACAGATTTAGGTTCAGCAGACGGTTTAGTGCCCTCTTGCCTTCTACAGTGACGCGAATACATCTCGGTGTTCGCGCGCGTGCGATGTATTTCAAACTAAGCAGTCGGTCCAACAAAGCGGCGCCGAGCGCCCCTGATATGTGATACTGCCGCTCCGTCCAATCGAGGCATTGCAAGGCAAATGTACGGCGGCTAGCGCGAAGGTTATCCGTGTCTATTCGTAGGTTTCTAAACCACTCCTTGCCACTCTCAGTAACTTCGTAAGCTCGCCCTGACTTCATCAGGAATTCTCGTTGTTCCAGCGCGCCCGCGATAGCGATAGCTACTTTACCTGCCATGTGGTCATAGCACGTTCGGGCGTACCTCACTGTTTTTAACCGTTCGTCTTCTTGAGTGTTATGAGCCGCACGTGGAGCCGGCGCGATAATGGCGAGTGATTCAATCGCGCGACCAACTGCATCGCTGGCCAATCGGTAATAACGATGGCGGCCGTGCTGTTCTACGGTGAGAAGATTTCCCGCGACCAACTTTGATAGATGCGAACTCGCTGTTTGAGGAGAGATGTACGCTTGCGACGCGAGCTCCGTAGCCGGAAGAGCTTCCTTACCGAGCAATGCTACTAGCATAGCGGCCCGAGACCGCTCACCCATCAGAGCTGCTATCTCAGCGATATTAGGTTCTGCAATCATATTTCGATGATAAACGAAGCATCGTGCCATCTCAAGCAGTTATAGTTATCACCCGCCTAATTACATTAATGAGGAAGGTTTATGCTAGTGAGTCGTGTGCAATTCGTTTTTGCTATCCTTACAACGCCGCTCGTGATCGCCATTACAACTATTGCCTGTCTCGCTTCTGATGCAAAAGAAGAACAGTTTCGAATTCCAGTAAGCAGTTCCGGGCTGAAGGTTTTCGTGCGACATCTTGCGCCAGCGAACCGCCAACCGGTGAGGATTGGTCGGGTTGTCTTAATTCTCCACGGCGGAACCTTGCCGTCAGGTGCTTCGTCAGCCTTTCGCTTCGACGGACATTCGTGGATGGATGATTTGTCTGAACACGGATTCGATGTGTGGGCCATGGACTTTCTCGGCTATGGAGGATCCGATAGATATCCGGAGATGTCGGCTCCAGCCACTGCTAATCCTCCGCTTGGTCGTGCCGTTCAGGTTAGCTCGCAGGTAAGCGCGGTCGTCGAATTCATATGCAAACGTCAGAACATTCCCAAAGTGTCTATCATCTCGCACTCGTGGGGAACTCTCGTTGCCGGTGTGTTCGCCACACAAGAACCGATGCGGCTTGATCGACTGGTCCTCTATGGTCCAGTAACGCTCAGGCATCAGGCTAACACTTCTAATACCACGTTGCCGGCATATTCGTATGTTACAGAGGAGGAACAGTGGAAGAGGTTTTCGGGCTGGGCGCCGCCAACCGAAACACCGGTTCTGGAAAAACGACACTTCGACAAGCTAGGACCTGCATACATCGACAGTGATCCAACAAGTCATTCCAGAACGCCTCCGAGCGTGCAGGTTCCAGGTGGACCAGATGCAGACGCGACGGACGCCTGGACGGGCAATTTCCCGTACGATCCATCGAAGATCAAATCGCCTACGCTAATCATTCGCGGCGAATGGGAAACCATTACCACTGATGAAGACGCGCATTGGCTCTTCAAAGCGCTGACTAACGCTCCGATCAAACGCGATGTGCTGATCAACCGCGCGACTCACGTCATGCATCTTGAAAAGAATCGCTACCAAGTGTATCGGGAGGTTCAGACATTCCTTGAAGGTGGCGATACTTTGCCCGACTAAGGGAATGGACGAAGTTCGATATTACGTTATTGAAATCTCAGAAGCGCTCATGAGCTACTTTTTCCTATTGCTTTCACTCTTCGCTGTTGACTTGCTGTGTGCCGCGGTTCTGGCGACAGCAGTTTGCCTAAACATCGTCCCACCGCCACTCCTTCTTATCAGACTTCCGTAATGACATCGCCAACACGAATGGTTCCATCTTCCACGATGTCAGCTCGCAAGCCGCCGCGGTGAATCAATTCCTTCAGTACACCTTTCTGTGTCATGTTCTCAAGGTATGCACAAGGCTCGCAGAGCTTCGTGCCGCGCAGACGTACTTCACCCACGCGAAATGTGCATCCAACCAAGTGGTTCAGAGGAACCCCACGAGTCACAATATTTCGGCGGGCATTGCCGGGAAGAAGCACAATGCCTTTTCTCTCTAATGCTTCAATCGCTTCGATTTCAATGAGAGTGATGTCGCGGCTTACGGTACCCGAATTGGAATATGTCCCAGTGCCCATGAAGTACCGATCGCCCTCGATGCCACGTCCGAAAACAGCTTTGGCTTGGGAAAGTTGCTGCATCGGCAAGGACTTGCCTGCAGCGATATGGATTGAAATAACTGTACCTTGGAACAAATCGTTAGCCCCCAATCTTGCGTGGTTGAGGCTCCATGAGCAAGGCGGTTTCAACCTCGAAACACTTCGGCGATTTGAATGCGTTCACTTTATAGAAAAGAAATACGACTCAGTGCCCCAACGGTGGAGAACTCTTAAAGTACCAAGAGGCCAACTGGCCAATACGTGGCCCAAAATAGCAATACATGATGTCCAAGCGATAGTAACGCATGTGAAAGAATGTAAAAAGCGTTGATTCTCTTCGGTGCCTGCAACTGTGGAAAACGCAATTACCCACGTTTGCAGAGAGTCTAATTCGCAATGCGGAGGTCAGGGGTTCGACCCCCTCTGCTCCACCAACAACTCACATTCCTGCAATAACTTAATCGCACAACCTCAACTTGGTCGAATTCCCAACTGACCAATACGTGGCCAGAAACAATCAGACGCAACAGCAAACAACAGGAAGCGATGGCAACGCAGCTCAAAGAGTTTCTTCAGTTTAGATCGTAAGTATCTACAGCATCGCACCTTAGTGTGGTTGGTGTTGCGCGGAGGGCGGCCACACTTTTACAGTGAACATCAGTGCGCCGGATGTAATTTGAGCCATTCGGCACGAAGCAGAAAACTTCCATCAGTAACTATTTGGTCGCCTACAGTCAGACCCTCAAGGACGGGAAACAAGCCGTTACTTTCGAGGCCTAGTCGAAGAGGTCGCATGGCGAATACGTTTGGCTCTTTCATCGCGACGAATACCACTTGCTGATTGTTAATATTCTGGACAGCAATTTTGGGAACAACCGGAGTGATGGATTCAGACCCTCCCAAAGTCGCAAACGCCACATTCAGAAACATGCCAATCTTTAAGAGCTGCCCTGGGTTTGCGAGCTCAACTCTAACCTGTGCGGTCCGAGTCGTCTGATCAATTACCGGATCGATGTATGACACCTGCCCGCGAAACACTTTTCCCGGATACGCGTCACTCGTAATGCTTGCACCGCTGTCGATACGAATCTTCCCGAGATCTTTTTCATAAACTTGCGCTATCACCCACACACTCGAAAGATCGGAAACGCGCGACAACTCTTTGTCGGCTGTTATCACCTCACCGGCATTAACTGTACGACTAATGACCGTTCCTGAAATTGGTGCCGGTAAGCTGACTTCGGAAGTTACTTGCGCTGGTGATTTCAATTGATTGATGCGCTGCGCAGGCAGGCCAAGCAACAGTAATCGCTGGCGCTGCGAAGCGACCGCGGCTTCCGCGGTTTTCAACTTAGTTGTTGCTTGTTCGAGTTCTTCACGGCTTGCAGCTCCTATCTCAACGAGCTTCATCGTTCTGCCATGGTGTTTGTGATGCTCATCTAGTTCGGCGAGGGTCGAAAGGTATTCTGATTGGGCCTTTGCGAGATCGTCGCTGAATACCACCGCCAGTGTTTGGCCCTGTCTCACATTCTGCCCAAGCTCGGCATTGACGCGACGCACAATGCCACCAACGAGCGAGACTAAAGGAGTGCTGCGATAGATATTTGCCTGTACTGTTCCGGTGACCGGTACTCCAGTCGCTTCAGCACCCAGTAGTTTTTCGCCAACTGTTTCGATCTTGATTCGTGCGTTCTGAGCCGCTTCGGCAGAGAGCGTAATAGTGGATTCGGTAGGTTCTGTTTGAGCAGGAGAGCCGGAGCTGTCGGCGGTGATCGTTCGTGGCGCAGGCACCGGACGATCAGCGCCGCTTCTGCTGCGATTCCAAAAGAGCAGCCCCGCGACCAACGCGACCACCACGAGAGCAACAACAGCGACCGTAACAACTATGCGCGTTCGCTTTGGCGCTCTCTTACTCTGCGTCGAATTAAGAGACCGCGTGCCCTCGGGACCAGGTGTGTCTTCAGGTTTATCGTTCATTTCACCTCAGTAACTGCAATTAATCGCGGTTCAGACGCCGCGCGTTGAATCTCGACGCGTGCCAGGTACGTCTCCAACAAGGCATCGATGTATCCAGTTTCCAAGTCGATGAAGCGCCGTTGTTCCGCGATGTAATCAAGCAATGTCTTTGATCCAAGCTCGTACGTTTGTCGAATTACATCGAGGTTGCTGCTCGCCTGTTCTCTCACTCCGACACGATAAATTTCCGATGCGCGCGCGGCGCGCTGATAGCGAGCAAAGGCGGTAGCAACTTCATTTCGTACGGCAAGCTCTGCAAATTCGCGCCGGCGCTTTGCAGCATCGTTTTCAGCAATGGCTGCTGCGATCACACCCTGATTTTTATTTCTGACTGGGATGTCGAGTCTGATGCCCGCCGAAACCGAATGGAATACTCCCTGGATCGGAACAAGCTGGCCCGCCATGTTTACGCCTTGCTGCGGAAAGCTAAAATCCATTCGCTCATACTTACCCGTGAGACTTGCATCCAGACGTCCCTCTGCACGTGCTTGCTCTATCCGAGCTGATGCCAATTCTTCTGTCGCCCGGGCCGCCTGAATATCAGGTCTTGTGCGCAGTGCCTCTTCAGTAGCCGTCCCAACGGTTGGTAACGTTGAAATCAAATGATCGAAATCACCTTTTAGACGCAGCGATTCTTCAGGTCTCATGCCGATGAGATTCCGCAGCTCAAGTAGCGCTACTTCAACTTTGCCTTCATTTGTTTCGCGCATGGACCGGATGCGATTCACTTCAACCAGTAGCATGTTTTCTTCTAACGGTGCAGTTCGGCCTTCTTTAACTTTCGCCGCAACTAATCTAAAGCCACGGTCCGTAGTGTTGATGAGGTCTTCACTGAAGCCGAGTTTCAATATCTCAGCCAGGGCCGCACCGAACTTGTTGCGTACTTCAGCTGCCAACAGACGTTCGCGATCGGCAAGTAATCGCTCCTTCACTTCTAATTCTTTTTGCGCTACGAGCACACGCGCCGATCTGCGGCCACCCAGCTCCAGTGGCCACATTCCCGCGACCATCGAGGTGTTGTCGGTGCCGCCGACTTGTTCCTTGCGCTCAAACTCGACACTGGGATTGGGACGTAAAGCGGCCTGTCTTACCAGAGCCCGAGTTGCTTCGACCTCACTGCGCGCGGCGAGCAGTTCGGCGTTATGACTCAACGCATAAATGACGGCTTGATCGGCCGTCATACCGTTTGCAGGATCGAAATAGCGAGGCAACGGTGTGCCACCGGGTTGCGAGGCAATTCTTGGTTCAGTCTGGGCGACCACTCGCAGTTGGACCACCGACAATACGACTAACGGCAGCAGCAGACTCACTCGAAATTTCATCATTCCCAACCTCATGTACTTCTAATTCAGTCCAGAAGGACCTCTTCTTCACTGGCGACTTCGCTTCCTGGACTTTCGGCTTCTTCGTCTCGCGCGTTCTTTCGTTCCGTTGCTGCCGTGTTCGTCTGTTCGTTAAGCTTCCACGCGCGCAGCGAGTAGAAGATGACCGGAGTAACAATCAGGACGTGCAGCAGACTCGAAACCATTCCACCAAGGACAGGTGTTGCCAGGGGCTTCATCACTTCCGCACCGGCACTTGTGCTCCACATGATCGGCAATAGGCCAGCGACCACTGTTGAGACTGTCATGACTTTCGGTCTTAACCGGAGCAGTGCCCCTTCCATAACAGCATCCATCAAGGTCTTTCGCGTGAGCGTCCCCACTTCCTGAATCTTTCTCGCTACCGCCTCTTCGAGATAAATGACCATCACGACACCGGTTTGCACTGCGGTTCCAAACAGTGCGATGAAGCCGACCCAGACAGCGACAGAAAAGTTGTAATTGAGTGCCCAAAGCAGATAGACACCTCCGGTCAAAGCAAATGGGACTGCTAACAAGACGTGGGTAGCTTCCAATGCCGAATGGTATGTGATGTAAAGCAGGCCGAAGATGATCAGGAGGACAATCGGAATGACGATCAGCAAACGCTGCCGCGCACGCTGTTGATTCTCATACTGTCCGCTCCATGACACGTAATAACCGATTGGAAGTCGGACCTCTCGATCGATCGCACTCTTTGCTTCGTCGACAAAACTGCCGACATCACGCCCACGCACATTCAACAACACGGTTCCTCTGAGCAGACCGTTTTCGCTTGAGATCATCGTTGGTCCGTTGACTGTTCGTATTTCTGCGAGTTGGGCCAAGGGAATAGGAGCACCGCTGGGAGAGGTCACGGGAATTTGGCCCAGAGCTTGTGGGCTGCTGCGAAACTCGGGCGCGTAACGCACACGTACCGGAAAACGTTTCCTTCCTTCAATGGTAATCGTGAGATTAGTTTCACCAATACCCTTTTCAATCGCATCTTGAATCGTTGCTACTTCAATCCCGTAACGAGCTGCCGCTGTACGGTTGATCTTAATATCGATATAAGGAGCGCCGCTGATCTGTTCCGGATAGACATCCACAGCGCCGGGGATACTCTTAACCGCTTCCGCTACCCGGCGCGATACGTCCTCGAGTGTCTGTAAGTCGTTGCCGAAAATCTTGATGCCGACCTGGGACCGTATGCCGGTTGTGAGCATGTCGATGCGGTTGATGATCGGCTGCGTCCAGATATTGGTGACACCGGGCATCCGCAGCCTTTCGTCCATCTCTGCGATCAGCTGCTCGCGTGTCATGCCGGCGCGCCACTGGTCTGGTGACTTCAAGTGCACGATGGTCTCGTTCATGTTCACCGGCGCTGGATCAGTGGAAGTTTCGGCACGTCCTGACTTCCCGACTGCCCATTCAACTTCTGGAAAGCTCTTCAGAATCTCGTCCTGGCGCGATGTGATCTTCAACGCTTCGTCAATCGAAATAGCCGGATCAGTAACAGGCATGAACATCAAGTCGCCTTCGTTCAGCGTTGGCATGAACTCTTTGCCAATGCCGAGCGAAAGAAGTATCGCGCCTGAAAAAAGAGTTGCCGCTGCTAACACAGTTATGAGCCGATGACGCAATGCCAGCGTGAGAACTGGGCGATAGATGGCCTGTAAAAAGCGCATCACTGGATTGGAGCGCTCAGAGTGGAATTTCCCGCCGAGCAGGAACGTGCAGAGTACTGGCACGAGGGTTACTGCGATGATCGTGGCGCCGATCATCGCGAAGGTTTTCGTGAATGCCAGCGGATGAAATAGTTTTCCTTCCTGCCCTGTTAAGGCAAAGACAGGAATGAACGCCAGCACGATGATCAACATGGAAAAGAAGACGGGCCGCGCCACCAAACGTGTCGAATCCAAAACAGTCTTCCAAACCAGCGGCCTGTCTTTCGGATCCACTTTGCGCTTTTCGAGGAAACGGAAAGCGTTTTCTGTAACAACAATTCCGGCGTCGACGAGCACGCCAATAGCGATCGCAATTCCTGACAATGACATCAAGTTCGAGCTGATGCCCATGTACTTCATGAAGAGAAACGACATGAGCACAGCCAGTGGCAGCGGAATCGTGACGATCAGAATTGAGCGGAAGTGAAGAAGGAAGACGATGTGGGCCAAAGTCACCAACAGCAGCTCTTCAATCAACGCTTGCTTAAGCGTGCTGGTGGCTCGCTCAATCAGTTGAGTACGGTCATAAAACGGCACCACTCTGACGCCTTGTGGCAAACCTGATTGAAGCGCAGCGAGTTTTTGCTTTACTGAGTCGATTACTTCAAGTGTGTTGACGCCGTAGCGAGCAATTACGACGCCGCCGACAGCTTCTTTGCCATTCTTATCGAGAACTCCTGTGCGAAACGCGTTTCCGAGTTTTACATCGGCAACGTTGCGCACGTAGATCGGCGTTCCGTTTTGCGCGCCAATGACCACATTCTCTACATCCGCCACCGACTCAATAAGACCTACACCACGAACGACTGCCCACTCGCCTGATTGTTCGACAACATTGCCGCCGACATTATTGTTCGAACGCTGTACTGCCTCTACAACTGTCGATAGTGGTAGCGTGTAGGCGCGTAGCTTGTTGGGATCGACATCGACCTGATACTGCTGAACATAACCTCCAACGGAGGCGACCTCGGCAACTCCAGGCACAGAATTAAGTTGATAGCGAACAAACCAATCCTGCAGCGTTCGCAAGTCTCGTAAGTTCATCTGATCGCTTTCGAGCGTGTACCAAAAAATCTGGCCCACGCCCGTTGCATCAGGTCCCAGTGTTGGAGCGACACCCTCGGGAAGCTGTTTGCTCACCAGGTTCATTCGCTCAAGCACTCTGGTTCTGGCCCAGTAGAGATCGACGTTATCTTCAAAGATCACGTTGATCATCGAGAAGCTAAATGCCGAACTCGCACGCACCACTCGCACTCCGGGTAATCCTTGAAGATTAGTTACCAATGGATAAGTAACTTGATCTTCGACTTCTTGCGGTGATCGTCCGAGCCAATCAGTGAAAACGATGACTTGATTGTCCGAAAGATCTGGGATGGCATCGATCGGCGTGCGCAGAAGAGCCCAGTAACCCCACGCAGCCAGAGCAAGGTAGACCGCGACTATTACACCGCGATTACGCAAGCTGAACTCGATAAGTCGATTAATCATTAGCTGTGCGTCTATTGGACTGTTATCGGAAACGTCGCTTGCCCCCGCCCTGCTGGTCCCTCGTAAGTGATTTTGGTTTGCCATTCACCAGCCAGTTCAATTTGGGCCTTGCCATGGTAAACACCCGGTGTTGCGGTGGTCGTGAAAGTTGCCTGGTCATTCATTTCAGCCATCGTGCCCATTCGTGGCATGTGAAAAGTCAGAGCAACTGCACCAACGTCCACTGGCTTGCCTGACGCATCTGCGAAAGTAAGCGTGAATTGGCTGCTACCATGTCGCAGTACTCCATCCGATGTTGCCAGTGAAACGGTCAACCCGTTTCCGGCCGGCTCACTCTTGATAACCTTTCCTGGAGAGCCACCTTGTTGTTGTGATGAACTGCAAGCTCCGAGCAATACCGCCAACCCAATTACAGTTAGTGAGAGTGCAAGCTTCTTCATAGTCTCCTCCGTTTAATGAACATTAAGCCTCGCTCCGGGCCAACATAGATCGCAGTTGGCCCGGAACGCTTTCAGCTTCTAACTCTGTACTGTCTCTCTGTCCCGCAAGCGCTTACGATTCGCGCTGATCCAAACGGTTGTAAAGCCAGCCTGACGAAGCGCACACAAGAGCGACGAAAAGGGCGAAAAAAGTACCGCCGATCAGTGCGCCTCCCCAGGTGACGCTTCTGCCAACTCTGGCGAGATCCATGTGAACGATGTAGGCGCCGAGTGTAGTTGCTGTCTCTGGAGTGAGAGCTACAAACGCGGCACACACGATATAGGTAATGGCAGCGATAATTGCGCCTGTGATTGTTAATGCACGAACATTTGCGGACATAACACACCTCCTTCAGTGTGTTGTGAATTCGTCGAGCGGGGATAAACTTTCGAAAACTCACGCGCCGAAACTTAATGATGCAGCCAGTTCAACGTCTCAGTCTTGGCTTAACGAGTTGCCTGGACACACACATTTGCACGGACTCTCTGGTCGTCACGCAGCGTGACGGAGCCAGACAGAACACACACTACGCCTTGTTGGAATTAGATCAGAAGCGCGAGATTTCGAAGATAGGCGGGCTCAGATTTTGGAGGCCCGTGGAGACGATCGATCTTATGAATTAATAAGGCCGGTATCGGTATTGGAGTTACCGCCGGATGTGACGATGCACGAACCAAGGGAGGTGAGCTAACCCTTACAACACTTGGTGGAGACGTCGTTCCGTTCTGAGCACAAATAAGTGCGCAACACAATTTCGCGTCGGCGACCTCGGTGGTTGTCGTCTGAGTACGCGCGGTCTTGCAGCAATCCATCCCCGGATGCATGTCGCATTCGTCCGCGCTGAATGGCAAAGGCAGACCAGCGGACGCGCTGCCTGCAAACACGAGCACGAGATATAACGATGCGAGCCGGGTCTTCATGTGTTTGACACTCTAATTGAAGTGCTGAGCAGAATCAAACTTCCTGGTCCACCTCAACAATGGTTCCTATCCAACTGCCCGTTCTGCAACCTTTGTTCCCAGGATTTCTACAGGTTTCTGAGCGGCTGCGAAGCTAATTGCGTAATTTCTCGCTATTGCCGGCGCAGAATTTCGCCAACCTCTCAGTGCCCAGCAGTCCGCGTCCACTTAAGTGCAGTGCGTCGCCGGATTGCACCAGCGAGTTGAGTCACGGAACAAGTTGTTATGTCGATGAGCGGTCGCGCTTCATGGGAATGAGCATTGTATTGCGACGGACCACTATCCCCGCACTGAAACACGTCAAAGTACCCATGAATATGCGACGAGACGTCATGGGTTTTTAGTCGGCATTGGCGCAGGCGTCGAGCTCGGCGTTCGACGTGGGGCGCTCGAATGCCAATGCACGATCCGCCACTCACCATCATGCTTTTCCAAAACAGCGGTGGCCAAGCCAGCGCCTTCGACATGACGCGACTTTCCGGGTTCGCCCACGTCCGCCGCGATTGAGTATTTCATTGTGACCCACGCCGTGTTGCCAGCAAGATGAATCTTCATGTCGCTGAACGAATATTTCGTATTCTGCATCTCCTTCATTTCAGGCCCAAGGTGATGCTCGCGGTAATCGGCCCAACCGTAATTCGCATGTCCGCTTTCAAACACGGTCAGTGATTCATCGTTGGCCCAAACCTGCGTTGCGCCAACCATATCGTTCTTTTCGAAACTCGATGCGCTTTTCATGAGTGCCTCGCGTACGGCAGCTTCCTCGTTGCTTTGTGCCGCGGACACGCACCCAGAGCTAAACCGAGTAGCCGCGAGTACCGCCAGCATCACAAGAAATGTTGAGGAACTAGGTCGTGTCAGTTTCATATCTCTCCTTCAGTATGATCGAACGTCGAATGTAGCGGAATGTTAGCGTTACCGATTTCAATTTCGTAGTTCAATCCAGGCTCGCTGATCGGTCCATGTGAATGAACTTCACAAACCATTTGCCCACACTCAATCTGAATCGCGCAATCGGCAGCTTGAACTGGTTATTCATCAGCGCTTTTTCGACCGTATTCAGTTTCATCAGTAACTCACTTCTGTTGCCACGAGATCAGCGCAACACCAGTTATCGTCAGTAAGGCACCAGTGATTTTCATCCAACTCATCGTTTCATTCAGAAATATTTGATCCAAAGTGCCGGAATAGCAGTCACGGCCATTCCAATTGTCATGAGGAAGTTCACTTGATAAGGATTCAGTTGCTTCATGCTGAACTTCTCAAGGAAAGAGCCGGTTCCAACTAACGCTATGTAGCCAAAAAGAAAAGCCAATCCAGCTAAAGAAGTTTTCATACTGGTCACCTGCGTCCCGGATTGAGGTTATTGAAAACGTTACTGAAGGCGTTCACCATTGCATACATGAAGATGTACATGGCTATGAAATGAAGCACGATCATTATGACAAAACGGCCGTAATGGTGTTCCATGTCGGCCTCTTTCTGCGCAACTCAGTGTTTATGCACATGCGTATGAGTG
>DASUYO010000190.1:0-3781 GCA_036377375.1 Pyrinomonadaceae bacterium | reverse complement strand
CGACTTCAAGATTGGCGCAGCGCTCAATCGACGCCAAATCTTCGAAGAAGACGAGCGCGGGACTGAAATCGTGCGCACCCACTTCAACACCATCACTCCGGAAAATATTTTGAAGTGGGCGCTGGTACATCCGCAACCAGGCAAGTACGACTTCACCGCTTCAGATCGCTTCGTTGAATTTGGTGAAAAGAACGGCATGTTCATCGTAGGCCATACGCTTGTTTGGCACAACCAAACTCCGCGTTGGGTGTTTCAGGACGACAAGGGAAACGCGGTTGATCGCGAGACACTATTGAATCGCTTGCGCGAACACATCTTTACTGTAGTTAGTCGTTACAAAGGAAGAATCAAAGGCTGGGACGTTGTTAACGAAGCGCTAAATCAGGACGGCACGATGCGTCAGTCGCCCTGGTTGAAAATCATTGGCGAAGATTATCTGGCAAAGGCTTTTCAGTTTGCGCACGAAGCCGATCCGAGCGCTGAGCTTTATTACAACGATTACGATCTGGAGCTGCCGGCCAAGCGCGCCGGCGCGGTCGCACTGATGAGGAAGCTCAAAGACAGCGGCGTTCCCATTACCGCAGTTGGCTTGCAGAACCACAATCTCATGGACTGGCCGTCAGCAGCCGATGAGGACGTGACGATTCAAGCGTTCGCAAAACTCGGTCTGAAGGTCAACATCACCGAACTCGACGTTGACGTGCTTCCGCGCACAACCAAACCCGGAGCAGACTACGCAGTTGATATCACGCCAACGCCGGAGCTAAATCCTTACAGAAAGAGTCTACCGGATTCAGTGCAATCGGCGTTGGCGCGACGTTATGCCGAGTTGTTTCGGGTTTACTTGAAACACCGCGACGTGATAGATCGCGTGACTTTCTGGGGAGTCGCCGACGGCGATTCGTGGCTAAACAACTGGCCAATTAAAGGACGAACAAATCATCCGTTGCTGTTTGATCGATCGGGCCAACCCAAAAAGGCCTTCTATGAATTGATCGAAACCGCCGCGTTGACAGAGGGAAGAGATGGCAAACAACAATTACCAACCGAAGCCGGAACACAAATTTACTTTTGGTCTCTGGACCGTCGGCAATCGCGGGCGAGATCCGTTTGGCGACGCGACGCGCCCCAGCCTTAGCCCACTCACGATGGTTAAGCGCTTGAGTGAGCTGGGTGCTTACGGCGTGAATCTGCACGACAACGATCTCGTGCCGATCGATGCCGCGGCAAGTGAAAGAGATCGCATCGTCGGCGAGTTCAAGAAGGCACTCGACGATTACGGCATGAAGGTGCCGATGGCGACTACGAATCTCTTTTACGATCCGGTCTTCAAAGATGGCGCTTTTACTTCAAGCGATCCACGCGTGCGGCTCTATGCGTTGCAGAAGACGATGCGATCGATGGACATGGGTGCAGAGCTGGGCGCGCATATTTACGTTTTCTGGGGTGGCCGCGAAGGCGCTGAAGTCGATGCTGCGAAAGATCCGCGCGAGGCGCTGAAGTGGAATCGCGAAGCTCTCAATTTTTTGTGTGAATACTCGATCGATCAGGGCTACGACTATCGCTTCGCGCTCGAAGCTAAACCGAATGAGCCGCGCGGCGATATCTATCTTCCCACGACGGGCGCGATGCTCGGTTTCATTGCCACACTCGATCATTCCGAAATGGTTGGTGTCAATCCTGAAGTCGGGCACGAGCAGATGTCAGGACTCAACTTCTATCACGTTGTGGCCCAGGCGATTGAAGCGGGCAAGCTCTTTCACATCGATCTCAACGATCAAAAGGGGCCGCGCTTCGACCAGGATCTGCGGTTTGGTTCTGAGTCGATCAAGAGTCTTTTCTTTTTGGTGCGACTGCTCGAGTCTGCTTACGATGGACCACGGCATTTCGATGCGCATTCGTATCGGAGTGAGAATGAGGAAGGTGTCTGGGAATTTGCGGCGGGGTGCATGAGAAATTATCTGATTCTGAAAGAGAAGGCGCGGCAGTTTGATGAGGACAAGGAGATACAGGCGCTGCTCGCGGAAATACGCAACGGCGGCGATGAGCAGTTGGGTCGGTACAGTCAGGAGCAGGCTAAACGAGTGAAGGAACTCTCCGTCGATCGCGCCGAATTAACCCGCAAACCACTACCGTATGAACGACTGGACCAGTTAACAGTCGATCTCTTATTGGGCGTGCGATAGTGCATGAACCCTTCCGTGAAAAAATCCGTGTTCCTGCTGCTCGCGGTTATCGCAACTGTCTTTTCATCGCTAAATGCAGTGACTCAGTCTGTGCCGCTTTACAAGAATCCCAACCTTCCGGTCCAGGCACGCGTCGATGATCTCGTCTCCCGGATGACGCTGGAAGAAAAAGTCTCCCAGATGATGAACGCCACACCGGCGATTGAGCGTCTCGGCATTCCGGCATACGACTATTGGAACGAAGCGCTGCACGGCGTGGCGCGCGCCGGGACTGCGACTGTCTTTCCACAGGCCATTGGCCTCGCTGCCACCTGGGACACAAAACTGATGTACGACGTTGCCGACGTCATCTCGACCGAGGCCCGCGCCAAGCATCATGAGTTTGCTCGGAACAATCAACGCGGTCGTTATAACGGTCTGACTTTCTGGAGTCCAAACATCAACATCTTTCGCGATCCGCGTTGGGGCCGGGGCCAGGAAACGTACGGCGAAGATCCTTACCTGACCGCGCGCATGGGTGTTCAGTTCGTTCGCGGACTCCAAGGCAACGATCCGCGTTACTTCAAAGTCATCGCAACTCCCAAACACTACGCCGTGCATAGTGGTCCGGAACCTGAGCGTCACAGTTTCGACGCGAAAGCCTATGAGCGAGATCTGCGCGAAACGTATCTGCCCGCGTTTCGCGCAACGATCGTCGAGGGCAAAGCGTATTCCGTCATGTGTGCATACAACCGCACGAATGAGGAACCGTGTTGCGCAAACGAGAAGTTGATGGTCGATATTCTGCGCGGTGAGTGGGGCTTTGATGGGTACGTGGTCTCTGATTGCGGCGCCATCCAGGATATTTGGGAAGGGCACAGGTTTGTTAAGACTGCAACCGAAGCTTCCGTGCTTGCCGTGCGCAGGGGAACTGATCTGACGTGTGGTGGTGAGTATTCAACGCTGATTCAAGCGGTGAAGCAGGGATTGATTAGCGAAGCTGAGATCGACACGGCTGTAAAGCGCCTCATGACCGCGCGCTTTCGGCTCGGCATGTTTGACCCACCGGAGATGGTTCCATACGCGCGCATTCCGTTTTCGCAGAACGACACTCCCGAACATCGCCAACTGGCATTGAAAAGCGCGCGTGAGTCTATCGTGCTTTTGAAGAATGCAAATCACACGTTGCCACTGAAGAAAAACCTGAAGAGCATCGCTGTTATTGGTCCAAATGCGGATGCGCCAGAAGTGTTGTGGGGTAACTACAACGGGCACGCTTCAGTTTTAACCACTCCGCTCGCGGGAATCAGAAACACAGTTTCAGCAAATACGAAAGTAATCTATGCGCTTGGATCCACACTCGCGGGCGAAGAGGTGGTGCCGGTACCTGATTCAGCTCTAATCCCGGGACTCAAGGCGGAATATTTCAACAATCAGGAGCTGCGTGGTTCAGCAGCGACCGTCCGCACAGATGCGCGCATTGATTTCGATTGGGGACGTTTCAACCCTACGCCGGAGTTGACTGGAAACAATTTTTCCGTTCGTTGGACCGGCAAACTCACGCCACCTGAATCAGGAAACTACAAGCTCGGATTCACGGCCGACGATGGCGCCCG
>DASUYO010000189.1:0-2937 GCA_036377375.1 Pyrinomonadaceae bacterium | reverse complement strand
GCGTCGCGCACATCCGCCGCACCCATTTTTCGACAAGTAATCGAGCTCACGAGCGTAATCATGCCATAACAGAACCGGCGGTGCTATAATCCCGCCACCGCTTTCCAGGTAATTCCATCCCAATTTAGACCAAGAGGTGGGAGCCATGAAAAAGACAACCACTCTCTTCGCTACAGCACTGTTTATGCTCACTACCATTTCAGCATTTGGCCGCGAAGCACGGCTGGTGCGCTATCCCCATTATCACAACGGCCGCATCGTCTTCACATATCTCGGAGACCTATGGACCGCGGATGAAATGGACAGAACGTTCAATGCCTAACCGTTCAACCGTGCGTCGACAATCGTCCGGAAGATACACTTGCAGCTCGAAGCTGCGGTTGATGAATTGATGAAGCAGTTGAATGGCAGCAGAAAGAACGTCACCAGCGAATCTCCGCAGAAGTAGAGACCCAACACGGGCGGCCACGGAGGGCCGCCCCTACAGTTGTAACTAATCGGACAACTTCGTGGAAGGCGCCAGATGAGCAACAACTGTAGGGGCGGCCCTCCGTGGCCGCCCGTGTTGGGTCCAACTACGGTGTGATGATGTTGTCCATCTTCACGACCTCGAAGTCTGATCCTTTGATTCCTTTGAGTGTATTCAGCTCGTCGTCGTTCCAGCGTGGATCGGGGGCACCGCTGATGTACCAGTTCGACCCGTTGTCGGCGAGGATCATTCCGTACTTCTTCAGCGCGCGCAGGATCACCTGCATCGCGGGCGAGTAACCGGAAATATCGACTGAAGCTTTCAGACGAACACGCATTCCCATCGGCGGACGATCGACACTCGTGTTCGAGCTGGCCCAATGACGCGCCGGCAGCACATAAGCTCTGCGCGTGATCTGCGCGGTGAAGCGAATCGCGTGTCGGATCTCCTGTTGCTCAAAGACCTCATCGTAGCGCACTAATCCCGGAAAGATTGGCAAGCCTGCCGCGTCTGCTGAAGTCCAGCCCGCAGGGCGCAGTGCATTCGAATTCAGATCGAAGACGGCGCCCGAATCGCAGTTCCAGCTCGCACCATTGTTCACCAGAAACGCTCGATACATTTCATAGAGCTTCCAATTGTCGCGATCGATCACCAGCACATGACGATCGCCGGTGCTATTTGATCCACCTTCGATAGCCGCGTCGGGAGGAACAGGATATGGACCAGGATCGCTTTGCGAACCGTACGCAGTGAAGTTGATCGGCACTGGTGTTTGATTGCCGGCAACGACGATGTACGGAATGCCATTCGGCGCGCCGTTCCAAACAGTGCCAAAATCAGGATGCAGACTTGTCGTTAAGCCAATACCAGCGATCAGGTTGTTCGAGTTGGGATCGACAGGACTGTTTGAGATGTCCTGGTTCCAGGCGTTGTCAAACGGAAAGACCTGCTTGCCATGAAGACTCGCGCCGGCCCCGAGCTCCGGGGTTGCTTGCGGCAGGGACGCATCGTCTGGTGGACCACCGCCGACATGACCTATACCAATGCGCACGCGATTACTCGCCATCCCGTGCACAGTGATTCCGACCAGTACGTCGCCCACATCCCCGAGACTGTCGTGTAACCGCACGATAACAGATGTGACCCCGGCAAGATTGGGAACACTTCCAACGTACTCAACTGTGAGTGGATAGAAAGCATGGCCGCCGTCTTCTGCGGTGGCACTGACGTTTGCTGCCGTCTCACCTGGAAGCAGCGTCAGGTTGCCGGCGAAGAGCATCACGCGAGTGCGGTTATCCTGGCTGAAAGCTACCGGCGGAGTTGGCGTGAACGGCTCCGCCAGCAGCGTCGTTGACTCAACAGCAATCGCGCGAGTCGAGTTTGCTTGTGTGAGCAGGACTGGTGCAGTAGCGACTTGTGCTTTGCTCGGCGTCAGCAGCGCAATACAGCACAAACAGAAGATAAGAACGAAGCAGACACGGATTGCCGGGGAGCTTCCCATAGTTCGACCCTGAACGTTCAATGTTGAGGTTAGGGCAGTGAGTAGGGAAGCAAGTACACCCAAGGTAGTTGGGTGGACCGTGCCAAGTCAAGACTTTTCAGTTTGCCTACACCGCTGGTTCTGGTTGCGGAGCAGCGGCGCGTTCGGCCATTGCTTTTTCAAGGCTGACAAGACTCCGGCCCGCTTGAAATCCGCGGAAGAGAAAGTAGAGAACGACAGCGTGGGCGACGACGCCGATGAGATCGCCGAACAGTAGCGATATCAAACCGTCCAGGGTGAACGCTACCATTCCGACGATGTAGGCCCAGAGGTGTTTCTGGTTAGCCAGCCAGCCAAAGAGCACGAACAATCCGATGACGATGAGGTCCAGGACCAAACCGACAACTTTCGCGGCAGTGCCGAGGTCATTGGCGAGAACCTGGCCGAAGCCGTCGATGAGCTGCGTACTGCCGAGACTGATGAGGAAGCGCCATCCACCGCCGCCAAAAGCGATTAACGACGTGACGAAGGTGAGACCGGCGATCCAGTAGAACCAGTTCGCGCCGGCTTTATAACTTTGTCGTAGTTGGGCGTGCTGAATGTTATCGTATTCCATGGGAGTCTCCTGGGTTAAGAGTTTAATCTGCGTTCATCTGCGGCTAATCTGCCTCAAAAGTCGGACGTTGTGCTTGGACACAGTTAGTACAGGGAGCGGTAGCGACCTGGTCAGTGATCAGCATGCGATATTTCCTATGATTCTTGAGTTTCATCGTTTGACCAGGTCGCTACCGCTCCCTGTACTGACTATGTCCAAGAATGACTTCGGACTTTTGAGGCAAAGTTCATTTGCGGCTAATCTGCTTTTAGTTTGAAGTCCTTCGGAACGAATTCGATTGACTTCAAAATTCCATCCGCACGTTTATCGGCACTGGGAAGGTAACAAACCACCACCATATTCTCCGGCTTGCGTGGTCCGCATGCGATCTCG
>DASUYO010000188.1:0-14313 GCA_036377375.1 Pyrinomonadaceae bacterium | reverse complement strand
ACCAACGCCGCAAGTCGCAATCGACAACGCAACAACATCGCTCGCCTTCCATGCTGGCCGTGCCACAGCGACGTCGCTCTGCGGCACCGCAACCAGTGGATTCAACTCGTCACTCGACTCCTTAATCGCCATCCGTCTTATTCGTGGCTAACAATCTGCCCAATCAGATCGTACTCATGTCCTTCTGTGATCTCGACCTTCACAAACTCGCCAGCGGCAGGAAGCATCCCATCCGGAACATCATTAATGAGCACACACCCATCGATATCCGGCGCTTGCGTCTCCATTCTTCCCTGCCACAACAGCTCACTCTCTTTCGACTCGCCTTCAAACAACACCTGGACCACTTGTCCCACGCGAGCCTTGTTCTTTCGGCGCGAGATCTTCGCCTGTTCTTTCATCAAGCTGGTCCGTCGTCGAGTCGCAATGCGAGGTGCAACTTTGTCAGGCAGATCAAAGGCGGGCGTGCCCTCTTCGTCGGAGTAAGTGAAAACGCCGACTCGATCGAACTCGACACTCTTGATAAAACCCAGCAACTCCTCAAAATCCTCTTTAGTCTCACCGGGAAAACCGGTGATGAAAGTCGTGCGAACGGCGATACCCGGAACGCGTTTCCGCACACGCTCGATCAATCGTTCGAGACTCTTGCGATTTCCGCCACGCTTCATCAGTTTCAAGACATTCTGAGAAGCGTGCTGCAAGGGCATATCCAGGTACTTCACTGCCTTCGGCTCTTCGGCAAGCACGTCAAGAAAGGCGTCGCTGATGTGAGTCGGATACGTGTACATCACGCGCACCCATTCGATGCCGTCGACGTGTGAGAGCTCGCGCAGCAGTCGCGCCAGCGCATCCTGCTTACCGAGATCTTCACCGTAACGCGACGAGTCCTGGGCTACGAGGATGATCTCTTTCACGCCTTCTTCGGCGAGCTGATGTGCTTCGGCGATGATCGATCCAAAACGTCGGCTGCGAAAGTGCCCACGCATTTGTGGGATGAAGCAGAAAGCACACGGGCGGTCGCAGCCTTCCGCGATTTTTACGAACGCATAATGCGATGGTGTCGCCAGCACGCGCGGTGTTGATTCATCGTACAGATACGTGGCGCTTTGATTGCCGAGCGGCACGACCGGCAACGAGCGAGTATTTGTTTTTGGATCGCAGACAGCAAGGATGTCGTTGATTTGGTTAGTACCGATGAAAGCGTCAACTTCCGGTATTTCAGCCTTCAACTCATCTCGATAACGTTCCACCAAACAACCAGCAACGATCAATCGACTAGCCTGACCGTTTGACTTGAGCTGAGCAGCTTCGAGAATCGTGTCGATCGATTCTTTCTTCGCCGAATCAATGAAGCCACACGTGTTGACAACGATAGTGTCCGCCTCTGCGGCGTCCGCAGTAATCTGATATCCATTCTGCTTGAGTTGGCCCATCATGACTTCGCTGTCAACGAGGTTCTTGGGACAACCCAGACTAATAAATCCGACTTTATTCATCATTCAACAAAACCGCAGCCTAAAGGCTGAAATCTAAACTTTTTCCGATCCATCTGTAGCTCCTGAGATGGGTCACGCATAGTTCAGAGTTCAAGCTTTAGCTTGTGGGTTCTTCACCCATACCTTCCAATGTAAATAGCGCTCGTTCCACTTCCTTCTTTTCCTTAGCGGACAGTCGCTGTCCTCCGAATCGCACCCGGTTGTAAGCACGCGTGACCACAAGCACTTCATCCGACTTCACGGTATTCGCAAACTCGAGCGGCGTGAGGTGCCTCTCACGTGAGACACCGCGTTGTTCCATCAACGAGATCAGCCGCTCGTAGAATTGAACGTTTGAATGACTTCTACCGTCTGCGGATGGACGTGCAAAGCCGGTGCGCGTCCAGAGCCAGAGCCGTTTGCCGAAGACCGCGAGAACGATCGTCAAACCAAACACTATCAAACCAGTCACAACAGACGGCGCGTTGGCGCTTACATAGCCGGTACTCGTAGTGATGATGTTTGAAATCAGGCGTCCGTAGTCAAACACCTGGTTGTGCAAAGACGTGGCGAGCGAGCGCTGCTCCTGTTTGTCGTAACCAACGACATATTGAAACCAGAGCAGCTCCAGTGCTTCACCGTACTTTTGCAGTTGTGCGGCAAGACCGGTGCGCACCGGCTCGATACGTCCGGCCGAAGGTGTCGGATCAAACGTCACCCACGAGCGTGTTTCCGGAAAGTAAACCTCAACCCACGAATGAGCGTCGCTCTGCCTGACCGTGTAAGCGCCTGCTGTCTCGTTGTACTCGCCAGGCAAAAAACCATTCACAACACGCGCCGGAATGCCGTGCGTGCGCAAGAGGACGGTCATCGCTGTCGAGAAGTATTCGCAGTGCCCGGTTCTGACGTTGAAGAGAAAATCAGCCAGAGGATCCGGACCACTGGCTTTCATCTCGAGCGAGTAACCATACTCGCGCTGGAGATACGACTCGATCGCTTTCGCCATATCGTAACGATTGCTCGCGTTTGCATGAAGAATTATCGTCGTCGCGAGCTGAGAGATGCGCGGGTCGAGATTGTCAGGCAGTTGCAGGTAGCGATAGTACGGCAGGGGCAATGGCCGCAGATCGTTGCGCAGTTGATCCATGCGCGCCTCGGTCGTGTCGGAAAGCGCCTTGTACATCACGCGCTCGAAGTCGTGACGGCGCGACTGAACCGATCCTTCCTGGTCAACGCGAACGAATGGCAGATCGCCCTGCAAAGCGACGACTCGCGGTGCTGCGAAGAGCACGGAGGTTTCTAACGGTTCGAGAAAGAAAGTCTGCGTTGTAAGTCGATGGAGAGCTTCGGTTGTATCGACTTTATAGAATCCGGAGCGCTCATTTATCACGTCCAACTGGCGTGCTTGAGCCGATTTCCTCCAACTGGTTCCGGTGAATTCGTCGAGGGCAACACCGCGCCAACGCGGCTCGCGCGGCGGTTGATTCTCTTCGACGCGCACGCGCATCACTAAGCCGTCGGCTTTCTTCAGTGTTCCGATCTGGCCGAGCGTGACGTTTTCAGAAAAGCCGATGAAGTTTGAGAGTCCACCGCCGCTTCGCGTGAGTGCTGCGGCGCCTGATCGCGGTGCGATCAAAAACAGCGGCAACGCAAGTACGAAGATCAGAAACAGCAACGCTACCGCGACTGCTGGAAGCCGAGCTGCTTCAGTGTTGCGCCACGAGCGACGCCCACCTTTCTTGAAAACACGTGAGTCGGGCGGCACCAGCAGGCGTGTTTCAGTGTAGGCGATCGAGCGGCGCGCTTTCTGAATTTCAAAGGCAGTGACTGCTGATAATCCGCACAGTAAATATAGTGTGAGCGTGCCGAGAAATACGGAGCTAAAACTCAATCCGGCTGCAAGCAGAACTTCGAAGAATGAGATCAGATAGAGAAAGACCCAATCGCGATCTTTCTTCACTTGTAGAAGCTTCACCGCGGAGAGGAAGACGATCAGATGGGCCAATGCCGTGACACCCAGCCGCTCGGCCGGCTCGCCCATTACTTTCTGGTAGTGCCAGTCGAAATAGAAGAGTGGGATCGAGAGCAGGACGATTCCTAAGCCGTAGCGTTCGGGAAGTTGCCACTTCGTGTTCTCCAGCATCCAGCTCCCGATCATCACCACCAGAAAGATCAGCGCCAGGCCAGTGCTGAGCCCTCCAGCCAAGACAAGGGCCAGCATCGCCACCGCAATCATGGCGTACGAGAATGCTCGAAAGTACGTCAGAAAATTCATCACTCTACTATCCACAGATTACGCAGATTTCCTTTAACAATATCTGTGTAATCTGTGGATAGGTTTTAATGCTTTACTTTGATCTCAAACAGTCGTGGCCAGAGCTTGCCGGTCACGAATAATTTGTTGTTCGCCTGATCCCAGGCAATCCCATTCAACACCGCTTCCGGATCGCGAAGCTCGCCTTCCGGCATCAGACCACTCAAATCTATCCACGACGTGACTCGACCACTCTGCGGATCGATCGTGGCAATCCTGTCCTGGTGCCAGATGTTCGCGTAAATCTCGCCGTTGATATACTCCAGCTCGTTCAACTCATTGACGGGCGTTCGCGCGTCCAGCACCGTGATGCTTCTTGTGACTCGAAAACTGGAAGGATCGATAAACCTGATGCGATTCGAGCCGTCACTGAGTATTAACGATTGCCCGTCCGTCGTAAGTCCCCAACCCTCGCCCTCGTAGTTAAACGTCCCGACACGCTGAAATGTCTGTGCATCGTAGATAAATCCGACGTTGTCTTGCCACGTGAGCTGGTAGACTTTCCCATTCAGCACAGCAATGCCTTCAGCAAAATACGGCACAGGAACATCGACTTTTTGCAGAACTTTCCCGGTTTCAAGTTCGACCCGCCGCAGGCTTGAGAAGCCTTCCTGGCCGGTGCTTTCCAGCAGTTTTCCGTCTTGTAGGATTAGTCCCTGCGTGAAAGCGTTGCTGTCGTGTGGGTAGATATTAACGATTTGATAGCCGTATTTCGGAGCGGGCCCATTTGGCGGGGAATCGGTTTTCCGCGCCGGAGCGTCGCCATTGCACTGGATACAGGCCAAAGCGAGCCCAAGCACGATTATCAGGCGGATTCTCAACGTTCGTAACATAAGACAAAGATGCCACAAAAAGGCACAAAAAGCACAAACGGTCATGCAACAGCTTTGCGCCTTTTGTGCCTTTTTGTGTCTCAGTCCGAAATGAGGACCGGCTCTCCTTTTGCGCGTTTTTCGAGGTAGGCTTTCAATCGCTGTCGATTGGCCTCAGACATCTGGTGGATGTTAACGCCGAGCAACCATTTCTTCGTCCCTTCATCGCCGGAGCGTTCAGACGTCACTATCGTCACTACGGCTTCGATTGGACCTTCTGGTAGGTCTATGCGGACGAACAGCAATTCGCCCATGCGAGACAACTCTGCTTCGGAGAAGCGACTGCCGACGAGCGAGAGCTTCATGCCAACCTTGCTGATTGTTTCGCAATGACCTCGCGATGGTTGCGAGTAGGTAAGTTTGCCTGATTGTGCGTTTCCGTCAATTAGAGAAATGGCACTGGGCAGATGCACATAAAATCGTGGCTCACGACGCCGATTACGCGCCTGTTTCACGTTCTCGGCGGGCTCGCGCTGGTGCGCCTGGAGCGGATCGAAGGCCTTGAACACGAGACCACAGTTGTTGCAGAGCAATTTGTGCAGTCCAAACATGCGCAGAAAGAACACCGCATCATCGTAATCGCGTTGAATCCGCTCACTCTTGCATCTCGGACACTGCATCCGGTCGATTGTAGTCACAAAAAGGCGCAAGAGTCACAAAAAGAAAGACGCCTTTAGCCCTACTTAAATCTTTTTTGCGCCTTTTGTGCCTTTTTGCGGCTACAGTCCTCTGAAAATGAATCCTGTGCGTAACGGATCGTCGGGGTCGAAGTAAAACTCGTTGCGGGCAATGATTGAGGCGGTGCCGCTGACTTCGGGGATGACGGCGTCATACGGCCCAAATTTCGCAACATCAACAATCCTCACGGACATCGTACTGCCAAGAATGCTCTCGATCGTGATGCGCTCATTCAGGCCCAGCTCGCCCTTTGCGAAATGCAGTGCGGCACGCGCACTCACGCCACTGCCCGTCGCAGATCTGTCAAGTTCGCCTTCCGCAAAGATGCAAACGTTGCGACTGTGATTTGCAGGGTCGAGCGCCGGCCCGGTGAAGATCGTGCCGTAAAGAAAGCTCAAGTCTTCTTCGAAAGGATGCGTGAGTGGAAACTGCGACATCACCGCGTGCTTGATCCGCCGCCCGTATTCGATAATACGATTGAAGTGTTTCGGTTGGAGATCCAGTCCTACGTTCTGCGCGTTGACGAAGACGTAAAACGCACCGCCATACGCAATATCAAATTGCAATGAACCTATACCTTGCACTTCAACGTGCTGATCGCGAAGGTAAAGAAAAGAAGGGACATTGCGAAATGACGTCGCTGTCACCTTGCCATCCGAAACGGAAGCCCGGGCGCGAATCCTGCCTGCCGGAACGTTGAAAGTGATCTCATGCTTCTCGACCAGATGTGTTTCGATTACGAGCTTTGTGAGGGCAATGATCGCGTGTCCGCACATCGTGCTGTAGCCTTCGTTGTGTAAGAAGAAGACATCGAAGTCGGCGTCGGCAGATGATGTGATGACCGCACCGTACATGTCTGCGTGACCGCGTGGTTCCCACATCAGACCGGTGCGCAAGTGGTCGTAATGCTGGCGAAAGTAGCGTCGCTTTTCGAGTACAGTTCGACCTTCAATCGGCGGCAGGCCATCAACAATGACGCGCAACGGCTCGCCACCAGTGTGCATATCGATCGTGGTGATGCGAGTCCAGTGTGCAGGCGGCCGCCAGTTCGAGAGTTGGTTCATTGGTGGCGAATATTAGCGTCATTTAATCTTTCGTGCTTGAAAATCTCTGGATCCACGATGAATCACGACGCTAACAACCCGCCCTTCCTCACGCACAAACGTGAATTGCGCGTCAATGCTTCTGAGGAAGAAAATAGTCTCGGATTCAGGCAACATTTCAGAACGTGGCTGACCAGGAGACTGGCTGAAGAGTTTGTCGCCTTCTTTCGTGACGGAGAGAATCAATCCGGGCGCTACCTCATATTCGCCGACGTAAGCATCATAAATCGCGGAATCGATCTTCGCGATAGCTCGTTCCTTCGGATGGTAATCGGGCCATTGATACTCAGCCGCAATTGACCGCAGAATCTCCAGGACAAGTTGCGCGCCATTTTCAGAGTTTGTCATCACAACTGCGCCCTGGCCGGAGTTGATATAACCAACGAGGTACGACTTATAACCGACGTTCGAACCGCTGAAACTAAATCGCCGTGAGACACCGGTTCCATCAACAGACAGACCAAGACTACTATTGTCGATCTGAGGCGTAAGCATTTGCTCAGTCATCTCACGCGTGAGCACCTTTTTGGATTTGCCGCGAAGCGACATCTGTATTTCAATCACGAACTTTGCGAGGTCGGTAGGTGTGGTCCATAGGCCTGCGGCAGCGGATTCCGGGTAGATGAAGTGGCGGCCTTTTATTTCGTCGCCGTTTGGTAAGTGTCCGGCAGCAGCGTTTGTAGCGAGAGTCGGCGGCAATGGCTCTTTGAAACTGCTGTGGTCCATTCCCAGTTTTTTCAACAACAGTTGGTCCAGTAAGTCTGGAAACGGTTTTCCCGTGACATCGGTCAGGAGTTGCTGAATAACCACATAGCCACCACCCGAGTAACGGTATTTTGTTCCCGGCACGATGTCGACACGAATGGACTGCGAATTCGCGGGCGGCGTGCCATCCAGGATTTGCAGAAGTGTGGGGACGCGTGCGTCTGCCGCATAGCCAAGGAAGCCTGACACCGTCAAGCCGGCGCTATGGCTAAGGATGCGGCGCAAGGTGACTTTTTGTGTCGTAGTGAATTCATTTTCCGGAATGCGCCACGACTTCAAACTGTCATTCACATCTTTATTCAGATCGAGCTTTCGCTCTTCAACCAGATGTAAGACCGCCATAGCCGTAACGGGTTTGCTTAGTGAAGCCGCCTGAAACACGGTTGTGACTGTTACCGGCGCATCGCCTCCAGCTTCGATCATGCCATAAGCCCGAGCCCACTCAATTCGGTGGTCGTTGATAACAGCAACGCTCACACCCGGAGTTTTGTAAAACTGCATCCGCTCCGGCAGTTTCATTCGTGAGACTGCTTCGCCCTTTATGATCGCGGGTGGGAGTAGTCCATTTTCGACGCGGTCAATCCTCTCTTCAACTGATGATGGTGTTTGTGCCTGCGATGTTGGTATGAGAGTGCATACAAGAATGATCGCAGACAACGCGCACACTTCAAGCTTCTGCAACATGGATCTACACATTGCCACCTCCCTACGACAGATTATTGGGTACGGGTTTGAATTAAGTTATTTCGGAGGGCTTCAGCTTCTGTGCCCAGAGCCAGTGAAGGCCATACCAGAAGAAGAAGCTGACGATATAGCCAATCACCACGCTCGTAGCGTTGAAGTTCGGATCGACACGGCCGGCTATGGCAATCGCAGCTAACAAGAGAACAACACTCACGATCAGGAATGTCCACAGCGCGACGCGCAGTGATCTGAGCCTGGTCAGCTTCACGAGTAAAAACACGATCAAGTTGCCCACTATGCCAGTAAACGCAATCGCATCCAGCACGTAACCAAAGAAAAGAATAGAAGAGACCTGGTGAGATCTGCCGTAGTTGAGCAGAAGCATTGCGATGATGATTAGCAACACACATCCGCCGATCGCTACGAGGTCAGTACGAATCCTGCTCATAAACTGGGTCTCCTTTCGGATATTCTGGAGGTGCTCGCCAGGCACAGTTCTAAAAAGATCTAACAACGTGTGCAGCCATAAGCGGACACGGGCTGATCGGTTACGCGTATCTCGCTGGCAGTCAAGAAGCAGCAGGACCATCTGCGGTCCATACTCGCGCCGAAACTCGCGCGGATAGGCGAGCAGCAGGATCGAATAGATCGAAAGAAAGACCTTACTGTCCTTCGCGAAAGTCTTGTTCATCAACCTGCTTTCGTGCGCGGTAACAATTTTTTCGCGCGCGCTGATCTCACCAGGTGCTCCAAACGTTGTGCTTCGGCGCTGGCGACGCGATACCCAAAGTCGGTCAGACGGTAGTACCGACGTCGCTCGTCGTCGACATCCGGAGCTGGTCTTTCTTCGAGTTCCTCAATCAAACCATCTCCGATCATGCGTTTGATTGATCCGTAAAGCGTGCCCGGCCCGAGCTTTACATTCCCACCCGTACGCTCCTCCACCTCGCGCATGATGTGATACCCATGCCGCTCCTTGTCAGCCAGCGCCAGCAGTATATGGAACATGGCCGGCGTCAACGGCAAAAAGTCTTCAGGTGTACGGGCAACTGTTTTCACGAGGGCAACTATATCGAGCGGCGATATAGTAGGCTTTGGACTCCGCGCTGTCAACTGAAATATTTAGACAGGATTTCACGATTGCAGGATTGGCAAGCTTTGGTGCTTTTTGTGCCTTTTTGCGGGAGATACTATTTCGCGGCGAGGTCCATGAGCCAGATGTCCGCCTCTGCGGCGACGTACGTGAAGTAGAGCGTGCGATTGTCGTGTGCAATGGCAGGGCTGCCGATGTCGACGTCTTGATCCGTGACTACAAATACCTTCTGGTATTTTCGTGACTGCGTGTCGAAAACGTAAATCGTCCCCTGGCTGACAAACAGCAGGTGGCGATTGTCGTTCAGCCAGATGGGCCAGTCGCCGAAATCCGTTAGCCAGTCGTAAGTTTTAGTTTCCAGATCGTAGATGCCGATGCCTGAGTGAACTCCATTCGGCAGATGTTTTATGCCAGCCAACTTCTTTCCATCCGACGACCACGACCATCCTTCAAACGACAAGCTCGCATCACTGAGCGCAGATAAATAAACAAATTTCTGCTGATCCCACGGCTTGTCGGGATCGACGATGACACAATCATTCTTCGGCGTATGAATGGAATAGGCGATCATGCTGCCATCCGCAGACCACGGCGAATAATGGCCACCTTTACTTTGCGTCACCTGCCGCAGGCCTGAGCCATCGCGATTCATGACCCAGAGCTCGTAGTCGCCTGTCCGGCGCGAAGTAAATGCAATGCGTTGTCCATCAGGAGACCAGCGCGGCCAGAAATGCCGATAGTTATCAGGTGTGATATCGCGCTGATCTGTACCATCGGTGCGCATGACGTAGATATGCCTTTGCTGGCCCATCGTGTACGCTGTCAGCCACTCACCATCAGGCGACACATCCGGAAACCACAACTGCAACGAACCTCCCGTAATCGCAGTGGGTTTGTCTGAAACACCGTGCGTAAGACTGAAACTGATGCTACGAAGATTTCTGATGTCAGTCTGAGCGGTGTATGCCAGTTGCCCGCTTCGCGAAAAGCTGAGATACGAAACCGACGTGGTGGCGCCGATAGAAGTCACAGCTTCAGGAGCACCCGACGTCACACCTGTATCTTCATCGATTGCGATACGCCAGATGTTTGAGCTGCCACCTCGATTGCTCGAGAAGTACAAATACATTCCATCGGGAGACCACACCGGATTGAGTTCCGTGAAAGAACCGTCGGTCACTGCGATAGCGTCACCGCCACCGGCGGGGATGGTCCATATATGCTCGCGTTGTCCATATCGATCCGGGCGGCTCCAGTAAGCTATCCGTTTCTGGTGAGGAGAAAACGTGGGTTGCAGTGCGTCGCCTTCGGAGATGCGCTGTCGCTGTCCTGATTTAAAGTCAATCATCCAGAGCTGACTTTTTGTCGGGCGCGTCGAAGGCTGCGGGATCTTCTCAGTACCGACCACGATCTGTCCGCCGTCAGGAGACCATGCCGGCGAGTAGCCAAAGTCACAGATTCTAACCGGCGATTCTCCATTGGCGTTCATTGCATAAATCCCGCCGCCATCGCGTTCTGAGCGAAAGGCGACGCGGTCGCCGTCTGGCGAGAAAGCCGGCTGCGTATCATCTGTCGAAGAATCTTTTGTTAAGTTAATCGAGTTGCCATCGCCGATACGTTGGAAGTAGATGTCCCAGTTACCTGACGCACGGCTGGCGTAAACGATCGATTTACCATCGGGCGACAGCGAAGGAAAGAACTCGGGTCCGGATTGATATGTGATTTGTTGGAAGTTCACTGCCTCTGGACCCTTTGTCGATCTCTTTTGTGCCAAGAACCAATAACCAGCAGCTAATACAACGAGCGCGACTGCTACGATCAATACTGCCCGAAGAGCGCCTCCTTGGAGTGCGGCAGCCTGGCGCTGCTTTGGTCCCGCGCGGAGCGCGGAAACATTTTCTTCTTTAAGGTTGCGCGCTTCGCGCGCGGTGAAAGCGGCGCCAGGCCGCCGCACTCCAAGGAGGCCCACTTTGGAAACAAGATCTGTGAACCGTTCATCAGAGCGCAAATCGTCAACTACCGGATCAACTGCAAGCCAAATCAGCCAACCATCGCGACCTTCGTACGCATAGTCGAGCCACTTGAACGCGCGATCCCGGTCGCGAAGCGCAGCATAAACTGCCGCAACTCGATACGGCGACACGTAATATTGCGTAGAGAGTTCGTTGAGTTCATCGAGCAAAGCCAAAGCTTCACTTTTGCGTCCGGACAACGCATACGTGCGCGCAAGTAACACGCGAGGCAGTGTGCTCGTTCCGGAAATAGCAATGGCTTTCTGAAAAGCAGCGATTGCTTCGTCGTATCGTCCGCACTGCTCGTAGGCAAGGCCCATTTGCCAGTTCGTATAGACAAAACTTCGGTCCATTTCGAGGTGACGCTGAAAGCGCACCAACGCCTCGTCATTGCGGCGTGCGAGATAGAGGAGGAATGCGATGTTTGAACCGACAGGCAATGAAAGCGGATCCAGTTCGAGCGCGTCATGCATCTGTGCAATTGCGTCATCGAGACGTCCCATCGAAGCGAGATAGAGGAAGCCATACCAATGGTGTGCGATCGAGCAACCAGGTTTCAGCTCGAGTGCACGTTTGAATTCACGTTCGGCCGCGGTCCAATTCCAATCGTAGTTCGCGAGACAGTAGGCGAGCGAAGCGTGCGCTTCAGCCAACGTATCATCGATTTCCAATGCGCGCTCGACAGCCTCCCGTGCCTTCGGGAATGCATCCTTCGGCGCCAGTGTGGCAATTCCGAAACCTCCCAGCACGAGGTACGAGTCTGCAAGTCCGACATACGCCAACGCGTACGTAGGATCCGCATCAATGGCCTTCTTGAAATACTCGATCGCTTTTCTTACTTCCTCGTCGTTACGCTTATTCCAGCAGTAGCGTCCTTTCAGATACGAGTGATAGGCGTCTACATTTTCAGTTGGCCGCTTCGCAAGTTGTTCTTTCTCTTCGTTCGTTAATCTGGGTAAAAGTTTTGCTGAGATCTCACTCGCGATCTCCGTCTCGATATCGAGTACATCGGAAGGCTTGCAAATGTACTTATCGGCCCAGAGCTGTGATCCATCAAAAACGTCTACCAGCTCAACTTTGATCACCAGGCGATCGGTCGACTGCATCATTCTGCCAGTCAGTACAGCGCGAACACCCAGCTCGCGCCCTGCGCGCCGTGGATCGACCTGTCGTCCTTTGTATTGCGACACCGTGCTCCACGCCATCACACGGAGTCCGGGCAAACGCGAGAGAGCATTGATCATGCTTTCAGTGATGCCGTCGCTGAAGTATTCTGCGCCTGGATCCGGATCGTTGTGCTGGAAAGGGAGAATTGCGAGTGAATCGATTGCAGTGCGCGATTGCTTCGACTGAGACTGTCGATCGCTAAAAACTGCGTAGCGAGGTTCAGACGTATCGAGCGACCGTTCCAACTCTTCTTCAAATTCCAGTCTCTGGCTGAGGTTCTTCAAGTCAGCAACAAGTTCTCTCGCTGTCTGGTAGCGCTCATCTCGATCTTTGCGCAGCGCTTTCTTGATGATCCACTCAAGCTCGGTCGGCACTTCCGGACGATATCTCGGAAGCGGAACAGGTTCTCGACCAAGAATTGAAACGAGCACGTCGGAATGCGTTGGTCCTTCAAACGGCTGACGACCTGCTACCATCTCGTAAAGCACGACTCCCAGGCTCCAGATGTCCGTGCGTGGATCGACACCGAGTCCACGGGCCTGCTCCGGCGACATGTATGGAGCAGTGCCCATCACCATTCCCTGCTCTGTCTGAAACAGTGTGGAAGCTTCAGACACAATCGGCTTCCACTCGGTCAACTTCGCTAGTCCGAAGTCGAGCACTTTCACGACGCCGTCTGCACGCATCATGATGTTTTCCGGCTTGATATCGCGGTGCACGATGCCTGCTTCATGTGCGGCGAATAACGCTGCGGCCACGCTGCTCGCTACCTGCAAGCTTTCGGCAATCGTGAGTTGAGTAAGCATCATGCGCTGGCGAAGCGTCTGCCCCTCGATGAATTCAAATGCGATGTAGTGCAGGTGGTCTATCTGCCCGATCTCAAAGATGGTGATGATGTTGGGATGACTAAGCGCTGACGCGGCCTTTGCTTCGAGTTGAAAGCGACGAACTCGCTCGAGATCTTGCGTGAAGTGTGACGGCAGCGCTTTCAGTGCGACTTTGCGTCCGAGGCGTGTGTCTTCTGCGAGGTAGATGTCGCCCATTCCACCTCCACCGAGGCGGCGAATGATTTCGTATGGACCAATCGTCTGACCAGGTATCAGATCAGTTTGCGTGAGTGAACCCGCCAGCACCGTGTATGCGGGCGACTCGATGAAGTCGCCCGATCGAGCATGCGAGTCAAGGAGAGCTTCGACTTCAGTGCGCAGCGCAAGGTCACCGGCGCACGCCTGGTCGAGAAAAGATTCTCGCTCCGAAGGATCGCGCTCCAGCGCTGACTCGAGTAGAACTTTGATCTGCTGCCACCGTTCGGGAGTCATTAACGTCTCTTAGCCTGCGGAGCAAGCTTCTTGTCTTAGCCTGCGGAGCAGGCGTCAGCATAAAGCCTGGGGCGCAAGCCCCAGGATCATAAAAACAAAAGTTTTGCAGCCCGTGAAACGGGCGACAGTCGTAACCATTAAGGCTGTCGCCCCTATCGCGGGCTCGGTCACTAAATTTTGATCTGGGACCTGGGGCTCGCGCCCCAGGCTTTATGCTTACGCCCGCTTAGCGGGCTAAGAAATTTTACGCCTACTTTGAGGTTTGCTCGTCAACGTTTTTCCAGTTCACGATATAGCCAGGCTTTTGCAGTACTCCATTCTCGTTTGATCGTCGCGGGAGAAACGTGCAGGACTTCCGCTGCTTCCTCGACGGTTAGACCTCCAAAGAAGCGCAGCTCCACGATCCGGCTCTGCTGTGGATCGATCAGTGCCAGCTGCGTCAGCGCTTCATCCAAAGCGATGACCTCTGATGCTTTCTGTTGCGAGACCACCAGCGCCTCATTGAGCTCAAGCTTGCCGGCCCCGCCGCCTCGTTTCGCACAAGCATGGCTGCGTGCATGGTCTACGAGGATCGTGCGCATCAATTGAGCGGCGATACCAAAGAAGTGAGCCCGATTCTGCCACTGGATGTTTTTACGATTTACCAATCTGACGAAGGCCTCATTCACGAGCGCGGTGGTCTGCAAAGTATGACCTGCGCGTTCACGACTCATGTAGTGGTGCGCAAGACGCCGTAACTCCTGTTCAACTACCGGCAGCAACTTGTCGAGCGCCGCCCGGTCGCCGTTGCTCCAGTCAACCAGCAACTGGGTCACTTCATGTGTCAGGGCT
>DASUYO010000187.1:0-5175 GCA_036377375.1 Pyrinomonadaceae bacterium | reverse complement strand
CAGTTACAAGCAGAGGACCAGTCGCGCCAGGATCAACGAAAGACGCTGGAACAGCAGATCGAACTGGAGCGCAAACACAATGCAGAGCTCAATGCCCAACTCACTCAGGAGAAGCAGCAGCGAGAGCAGACTGACGAGTCGTTGCGTCAGTTAAGCGAAACTGGAGATGCAGCAAATCCGCCGCAACGGCCGGTAATTGCATCATTGACACTTTTGCCCGGGCTTTCACGTGGCGGTGGTCAGAAGCCGAGCCTGGTCCTGCCGGACGACGCGCGTCTGGTGCGACTTCAGATCGGGATCGATCCGGAGGAGCAGTACAAAACTTTTGCTGTAGAAGTGCGCACCGTGGCGGGGCGCCAGGTGTGGACTCGCGAAAATCTGGGTGCGCGGAATCGCCGCGGCACACGAGCCATCGGACTCACGTTGCCGGCGACGGCTCTTAAAGCGGGCGATTATGAACTCAGATTACGTGGCCTTACGGAGAGTGGTGGAACTGAAGACGTTGGCTTCTACTATTTCACTGTGAAGAAAAAATGAGCCGCAAAAAGGCACAAAAAGCACAAAAATTTTTCAGTTTTCTGGTTTTATCTTTTGCGCTTTTTGTGCCTTTTTGTGGCTAGCTTTCGGCGAAGGTGAGGATCGTAGCATATTGGTCAGTGTGGTCCTGTGATGGGTTCCCGGGGCGAATGGAGAGCAGGGTTTTCATGCCAGCTTCGCGCGCCGCGTCGAGCTCAGTGACGACGTCTGAGATGAAAAGTATTTCGTCAGAGCGTAGATTCAGTGCTTCCGCAATCCGACGGTAGCTGTTTGGTTCACCTTTTTTGCCAACCTCTGTATCGAAGTAATTGTCGATAAAGCGAGTGAGATCTCCCGCCTCCGTGTGCGCGAAGAGAAGTCGCTGGGCCAATACGCTTCCCGAAGAAAAGATACTGATACTCAAACCTCTCGCACGCCAGCGTTCCAGAGCTGGCCGTACATCAGCGAAAACCTGAGACTTCAAAACGCCTGCAAGATAGCCTTGCTGCCAGATTTTTCCCTGCAATGATTTCAGACCTGTCGATTTGCGATCGCGTGCTATCAGCCATTTAACGTAAGTCGCAATAGATTCAATATCGTTGGCGAGCGATGGCGGGTTTCGACTTTCGCGCACGTCAACTTCGTGTTCTTCACGTAGAAGAGCGACGTCCGCGCGCACCTCCGCTGAATCGAGGTTGTCTGTGAGAAAGTCTCTTACATGATCACGCGCATAGGAGAACAGCACGTCATGTACAAAATCGATTGGCGTAGTCGTCCCTTCGATATCAAGCAAAATGCTTTTTACGCCGTCCAGGAAACTCATGTGGTCATGGAGAGGTGTGCTGCGCTGAAGCAGACCGGAAGAAAATTCTCATCGACGCGACTTTCAGTGTAGTGCGGCGTCCATCCAGCTGTGTCCTGAAACAAACGGATTGCTCGGATGCGACGATCCGCACACAGATTGAACCAGTGCAACGTGCCTCTCGGAACGCGAATCAGATCGCCGGGTTCGACTTCGATCGCCAGCACTGCGCCGGTATTGCTGTGAATGTGAAACAGTCCATGACCCGCGATGATGAATCTGACTTCGTCTTCATCGTGCCAGTGTTCGCGATTAAACTTCGCGAGCATTTCGTCGAGGCCGGGTGTTTTTGGGCTAACGTCGATTACATCCGCAGTGACATAGCCGCCGCGAACCTTGAGTTCTTCGATCTCACGAGAATATACCGCGAGAATTTCTTCGGGCGGCGCGTTATCGGCGATGGAATGAGAAGGGGTCCAACGTTCATAGTCGATGCCGTGGCTACCGAGTCCTGCTGCGATCTCTTCAGCACTTGTTAGTGTCTTATTTTCGTTGAGAATCGTTACCCGAGCCATGTTGGAATCTCCTAAATCGTGCGTTCGCGAATGTGTAATGTGCGCCCCGTTGTTTCGAGGAGGAATTCGAGAATCTCGATATGACGTTTGGCTTCGGCCAAAGTTTCTCCCCATGAATAAAGACCGTGGCGCCGCAGCAGAAACCCGTGCACAGCTTTGTGCTGGTTGAGAGTTTGACCAATGGACGCCGCGAGCGCCCGCATGTCCTGAGAGTTTTCGATGATCGGCAACCACTCCGAATGTTCGTGTGTACGCACGCCCTGCAAACCTTTCAACATCTCATAACCTTCGATCTTCACTCCACCTTGCGAAGCGTAAAGATCGGAAAGAATGGTATTCCACACTGAGTGCGTATGCAGCACCGCACCTGCACCGCGGTCTTTGACGACTCGTATATGGAGTAAACTCTCATCAGAAGGCTTACCGCCATGTTGACTCACTACGTCGGCATTCTCGTCGATCAAGAGCATTTGTCCCGCGCTTAACTCACCCTTATCGACCCCACTCGGACTCATTGCCAGTCGCAGCGGCTCACGCTGGACCACCGCACTCAAATTCCCACTCGTCCCCAGCATCCACCCCCGCGCATGAAAACTCTTCGCGACTGAAGCAAGCCCCTCCGCAATCTCCACAAAACCATCCGACATGAAAGAAAGATTGCCACAAAGAGGCACAAAAAGCACAAAGGAAATCCTATGTGCCTTTTGTGCTTTTTGTGGCTTAACTTGGTGGCTTGCGGGGATGGCCGCGGTAATGGAAGTTGGCCGGGAGATTTTCGGGGAGATCGAGGTTGTCGTTGGTGATGTCTTCCAGATGGACACCGGCCAGTTCGGCGTAGGCCATCAGAGTCGGCAAAGAGGGCTCGCGGTGGTTCCGCTCGTATTGCGAGATGCGAGCAGGTTTCATTTCTTTCAGACCCAGCCGGTCCACTATTTGAGCCTGCGAAAGATCCAGTGCTTCTCGAATCCGAAGCAGCTTTTCCCCCAGACGCTCCGGTCGTGGACGCTTCCTACCCATCAGGAGTCACCTCCTGACAGGCGCTAAATCGTGCGTCGCTCCCAGTTGCGCGAAGATAATACTTGCATATACTCCCAGATGGGAGTAGGATGCATTCGCTTACGATTGCCGCCGCGAGTCTTAACCTTGCAAACTCGCCGGCTATGCTCATCACTCGTTCGGGTGGGAGATTGAGTTACGCATTGGCCGTCGCTTAATTGTCAAAGACGAGTGCATCGTAAAGCGTTCAGCCAAAATTTTAAATAGAAAATTGAGCTTGAGTAGCCTGGTGGGGGGCCAGGTTGAGTCCGCGGAAGCACGCGGCACGCGTAGAGGGAGCTTCTGCGGACTCGAAGCTATGAAGCTTGAAGACATGATTGAACACGACTCGCATGAGACGAGCAGTGGCGTTGTCTTTGCCGGGACGTCAGTTCCAATCATGTTGCTCTTTGAGTTTCTCGTGGACGATCAGACCATCGAGACTTTCCTGGACCAGTTTCCGATGGTTAGTCGTGATCAAGCACAGGCCGTGCTCGGCGCCTCGTTGCGAATGTTGCTGGGCGCAACAGGATCTGGGGTTTGAGATCCGGATCTTAAACCTCAGAAAGTGGCCTTGGTGAGGGGGCCACGGGAGTTCGCGGAAGCGATATCGCCCAGAACGCTTCCGCGGACTCGCATCTCCATGATGGGTGCGTGGCTTAAGTTCCTGAATCCGTGTAATCTGTGAACAAAACAGATTAACGAGATCATGGAACTTCCCGTAAACCCGCCGATCCTGCCCATGCTCGCGAAACGCGTCAGTGAACTGCCGAAGGAGGGCGCGTGGATCTTTGAGCCAAAGTGGGATGGCTTTCGTGCACTGATTTTTCGCGACGGCAATGAAGTGCTGATCCAGAGTCGCGACGAAAAGCCACTCAATCGCTACTTTCCCGAACTGATCGATCCATTGCTGAAGCAGTTGCCGGCCAAGTGTGTGCTCGACGGCGAAGTCGTCATCGCACAAAAGGGCGCGCTCGATTTCGACTCGCTTCAGTTGCGGATTCATCCTGCGGCATCGCGAGTCAAACTGCTCTCCGAACAAATTCCAGCTTCGATCGTCTTCTTCGATCTTCTTTGTGAAGGCAAGAAGGATTTGCGGAGCAAGCCTTTTGAAGAACGACGCCGGCACCTAAAGGAGGTACTCTCATCTGCGAAACCGCCATTACACCTGACGCCGGCGACTAGCGACTTTGCTGTCGCGTCCGACTGGTTTCGCCGGTTCGAGGGCGCGGGACTCGATGGCGTGGTAGCGAAACCGGTTGAAGGAACTTACGAACCGAACAAGCGAGTAATGCTGAAGGTCAAGCATGAGCGCGAATGTGATTGCGTAGTCGCGGGCTTTCGTTGGCACAAAAAGGGCGATCGCGATCGCATCGGATCACTGCTACTCGGACTTTATAACGATGCGGGAAAGTTGCAACACGTAGGTGTATGCGCGAGCTTCACGGATCAGAAACGGATCGAGCTGGTTGAGTTTCTCAAACCTTATCGCAAAAACGCGCTAACTTCTCATCCGTGGAAAGAGTGGGCGGGTGACGAGATTAATCGTATTCCGGGAGCGCAGAGTCGTTGGAGTCACGGCAAGGATCTATCGTGGGAGCCGTTGCGGCCGGAGCTGGTGGTTGAAGTTGCGTATGAACACATGCAAGGGGATCGTTTTCGTCACACGGCGCATTTCCGGCGTTGGCGAAATGATAAGAAGCCGGGCGACTGCACGTATGAGCAACTGGAGGTCGTGCCGCCGCACGAGATCGAGTTGATCTTTAATAGAGATCCGCCGCAAAAAGGCATAAAAACCGGAAAACGTTAACTTGTGCCTCTTTGGTGCTGTCTTCGCCACTCGCGTGTTGGGTCGTCATCAGGATCCGGCGTCTCCTGCGGCGGACGCATCTCTTCAGGAACGTTGCGCAGGTTCACCCGAATGCGCGTCCACGTCGATGAACGCCCACGCATCGAATCAACCAGCACGTCATCAATCGCCAGCAGCTTCGCCACTTTCTTATGTTTCTTCTTCCAGCGTTCGAGTCCTTCGAGCGCTGCTTTCTTATCAGGAGAGTTGGCAACAACGATCAGCGGCATCCGTTCGCGCTTCTTCTTCGCCGCCGGCTTCTTCGCAGGAGCAGAGCGCGCACGTGAAGGCGCAACGCGTGGCGCTTCTCCAGCCATCTTGACGAAGTGCGGCGGCCAGGGCGCGTCGCCCAAACCTTCGGCTTCATCCCGGTCTGCAAGCTCCAGAAGTTTCTCGAG
>DASUYO010000186.1:0-2309 GCA_036377375.1 Pyrinomonadaceae bacterium | reverse complement strand
CTTTGGCTTAGGACGAATCAAACCCGGCATCGCACCGGAAGACGCGCAGAAAGAGTTAGCCGGAATCTTTGCGGGTATCCAGCAGGAACACGCAAAGGAGGATGCTGGTCATTCAGTAACAATCACATCTCTGCAAGAACGGCTCACGGGAAATCTGAAACCAGCATTGTTTGTCTTGCTGGGTGCAGTGATCTTTGTGTTGTTGATTGGCTGCGCGAACGTCGCGAATTTGCAGTGGGCGCGCGTAGCTTCGCGCGGACGAGAAATGGCGATTCGCGTTGCACTCGGAGCGAGTCGCTGGCGTGTGATCCGGCAGTCGCTGGTTGAAAGTTTAATACTTGCTTTGATGGGCGGCGGGCTCGGATTTCTGCTGGCACTGTGGATTGTCACATGGTTGCTGCTGCATCTGCCGGAAGGGTTTCCACGCGCGTACGAAATCAACATCGATGGCAGAGTGTTTCTGTTTTCGTTTGCAGTGTCTTTGTTGACAGCGATCATCTTCGGGTTGGCGCCTGCGGTTCAGGCGGCGCGGAGTGACGTTAACGAAGCGCTCAAATCAGGAGGAAAGGGAAGTATCAATTCCGGCAGTCGCCTGCGGCGCGGGTTTGTCGTCGCTGAAGTTGCACTCTCGCTGATGTTGTTTATAGGCGCCGGACTGCTAATGAAAAGTTTTTGGCTGTTAACACGAGTCAACCCGGGTTTTCAGTCGGACCACTTACTGACCCTTCAGGTTTCTTTACCAGAAGAAAAATATTCCGACCCACAAGTAATCGACTTCTTCAGAAGAGTGCCTGAGCAGCTTGCGACTCTGCCAGGTGTTTCGACCGTCAGTGCAGTGAATCGTCTGCCGATCAGTGGTGGTGATCCACACGGCGAGCTGACGATTGAAGGTCGCACCTTCAACGCGGGCGAGGCGCCGGGAGTTAGCTATCGCCGCATCCTGCCAAACTATTTTCGCGCGATGGGCATTCCGCTCCTGCAAGGACGCGAGTTTGATGATCGCGATAGCGGCGGCAAGCCCGATGTCGTCATCATCAACCAAAAGATGGCACAACGTTACTGGCCTGACGGTGACGCTATCGGTAAGCGAATCAAGATTGGCCCGGCGAAAAATGAGCCGTGGGTAACAATCGTCGGCGTAGTTGGAAACGTCAATCATACTGGACTCGATACTGAACCTGATTTCGCGAGTTACGAGCCGCATGCCAAACGACCGTGGAGCAGCATGACGGTGCTTGTGCGGACGAGTGTGGATCCACTCAGTCTGGCGGAGCCGGTGCAACGCGAGCTGAAGCGTGCCGAAAAAGAAGTTTTGATTGAAGACGTGATCACGATGAACCGGCGACTTGATTTATCAGTCGCGCCGCAGCGATTGAACGTAGTGTTGCTGGCGACGTTCGCGTTCATCGCGCTCGTGCTCGCGACTGCTGGGATATACGGAATTATGGCCCATTCAGTAGCGCAGCGAACACAGGAGATTGGCGTGCGAATGGCGCTCGGCGCGCAGTTGCGCGACGTTTTGAGGATGGTTTTGCGCAGTGGAATGGCGCTCGCGCTGCTGGGCATCGCGATCGGATTGGTCGGCGCTTTCTTCTTGACTCGACTAATGAGCAAGTTGCTCTTCGGAGTAACACCGACAGACGCGGTGACATTCGTCAGCGTCGCAGCGATCTTGTTTATCGTTGCCTTGCTGGCTTGTTACATCCCGGCGCGCCGCGCAACGAAAGTCGATCCGATGGTCGCGCTGCGTTATGAATAGAGCCACAAAAAGGCACAAAAGGCACAAGAGGTACAAGGGTTATGAATTCATTATTACAGGATATTCGTTATGGGTTTCGCATGTTGGTCAAGAACCCCGGATTTACGCTTGTCGCGGTGCTCTCGCTCGCGCTGGGAATCGGCGCTAACACTGCGATCTTCAGTCTGCTCGACGCTGTTCTGATCAAGACACTGCCGGTGCAGCAGCCTGAGCAGTTGGTCCTTTTCGGCGACGGCCGCGACATGGGGGCGGCCACCGGCCTTCCGAATTCGACCTTCGATCTCTTTTCGTATCCGTTCTATCGACAGGTACAGCAACGCACTGATGTTTTCTCAGGAGTGGCGAGTCTTCTGAGCATGCAGTGGAACGTGCATGGTTTCGTTAATACGGGCAGCGACATCGAGCAGATGAAGGTACAGCTCGTCTCGGGCACTTACTTCCCGGTGCTCGGAGTCAACGCCGGACTCGGGCGTGTGTTTACCGATGCTGACGATCAGACGCCCGGCGGTCATCCTGTCGCAGTTGTGAGTTATGCATGGTGGCAACAGAG